>CAYJPG010000001.1:0-56443 GCA_964371995.1 uncultured Chromatiaceae bacterium
GTAGAGAACCGCCGGTGTCTGCAGGGGCTCGGGCAAAGTTCGGGGGGGGCGTTGGCTCTTTTTGACATCTCAGGGCTTCGGCAGCGATTTACCACCAGTGCTTTGGTCGTTCCGGGTCCTTGGTCGACGTTTCATGCTCTTCAGGTTCGCGATCGCACCGATATCCGTCTAGCCGTCATCAACGGGCTGCAAGAGTTGCCCGCTGGTCAGGACAAGGATGCCCCTGAAGCCCCCGTCTTTCACCTCGGTCGGACATCGTTCGCAGGACTCACCCAGGGGCAGTTACGTCCTACGTCCGAGCGCTTGAGGCGATTCAATCGAATATCCGGTTAGGCCAGTTCATTAAAGGTTCGGCGCTCGTCGCTATTATCGGGATACTGGCGTTTCTCTGGATAGAGGAGGACCTTGGCAATGCAGCTGTTAAGGCGGCTTGTGAGCGCGACGGGGGGCTCACGCTACGAACGCCAGCAGCCGTAGGAGGGGCTCTCTACAGTGCATCCGGTGGGTCCAATTGCGAGTCGTGCATCTGGATTTTAGCCAGCGGCAACCTCTCCTATGTCGACTATATGGCGCAGCGCGACGGCGACGGAGAGCTGTTTCCATTCCGGGGCTACTATCGATTATGGATGGGCACGGTCGGCGACACAGACTGCGCTGCCTTCGAGAAGGCCGTTTTCGTAAAGCTCGCCTCAAACCGCTTCGGTTTGCTGCCCAGTCAGTGCATTGCCGTGGCGCCGCTCCGCTCACGGCCCATCGGTCCGGTTTATTCGGAGCGCAACTACTCTGAGCCAGCCGATTGGGGTGTCAAGCTTGCTGTACGGGAGCTTCGAATTGACGATTTGTCCTCCGGAGGGGAGATCGCTGTCCTTAGGGACTATCGTTTCTTTTCGAGGCTTGCTGGCTTGCTGGATCTGAGCGGCGGCGGCGGAGTTGCTTCCGCAGACTGCTGGACCTATGCGACCGGGCGTTTCCCTGACGTCAATGACCTTCTTACCGCAGCATTCCAGCGCGCTTCGCCGAAGTCTAGCGGAGTGAACTGACCGAATCCTCGGAGGTAAAGAATGTCTACATTTCAAGGGAGAAGCGAAGGTACCGGGTTTGGCTTATTTGGCTGATCGCGCAGGGAGCGCGGTGTTCATCGCAACGGGGGATGCAAAACCAGCAGTTCCTACACATACGCGCCGGAATCGGTGCTGGCGGGTATGCAACCGCAGAGGCAAGGTGCGCACAACGTTAGGCGCCAGACCCCAATGAGACACGCGGTGGATTACCTTTATTCGTTGTACGATGCCCTCGTCAGCATCAACGTCCCGAACGACAAGGCAAGGGCCGTGGTAGATGCGTGGAGCGTGACATGGCAACGACGATTGCGACCAAAGCCGATCTGCAGCTTCTGAAACAAGAGCTGACGGCCTTGATTCAGGCAAGCGTTGCGGAACTTCGGCAGGAAACAACCCTGATCCGCAAGGACATGGAACTGCTGTCAACCACCATGACGGTACGGCTCGGGTCCATGCTGATAGTTGGACTTGGCCTGTTGTTCGCTGCGCTCAAGCTAAGCTGAGCGTAACGCCCGCAAAAACGCCACCGGATCACCGCCACTTTCCAGCTGTTCAACCAGCGCCGAGCCGACGATCACGCCATCCGCATGTGGCGCCAGGCTCCGCACCTGTTCCGCGCGCCGCACACCGAAACCGGCGCAGACCGGCAGGCTGCTCAAGCTTCTGACCTGATCCAGGTAGCTGCCCACACTGGCGGGCAGCTCCTTGCCGCTCCCGGTAATCCCGGTGGTGGTGACCGCATAGACAAAGCCACGACTCGCAGCGCAAAGGGCTTTAAGCCGTTCGGGCGGGGTCGCCGGCGTCACCAGCTGGATCAGCGCCAGCCCTCTGGCCTCCAGCGCAGCGCGGAACTCATCGCTCTCCTCTATCGGCAGGTCCGGGACGATAAACCCGCAGACACCGGCCGGGATTGCCGCAGCAGCCAACTGCTCATAACCGAAGCTCAGCAGCGGATTCAGATAACTCATCAGCACGACCGGTGCGTCGAAAGGCGCGGCCTTTTCCAGCTCGGTGAGAATCCAGCGCAAGCTGACGCCGGCAGCTATCGCGGCGTGGCTCGCTCGCTGGATGGTCACGCCATCGGCCATCGGATCGCTGAACGGCACGCCTACTTCCACGACATCGGCTTCCTGTGCGATCGCGCGCAGCGTGGCGATGAACTGGTCCTTCTGCGGATAGCCCGCCGTGATGTACGGGACAAGCGCCGTACGCCCCGCAGCTGTCGAGCTGCGGATTGCCGCGCTGATGCGCTCGTGTGCCTGCAGTGGATGCTCAGACATTGCCGGCCTCCGCGAGGATTTTTTTCGCACCACCGAAGACCTGCGACAGGGTCGGCATGTCCTTGTCGCCACGGCCCGACATGCCGATAAGTATCTTCTTGCCCGGATTGGCGAACGCCCAGCGTTTGCCGCCCGCCAGCGCATGCGACGATTCGATGGCCGGCAGAATGCCCTCGCTGGCACAGCACTCGCGCAAGGCATCGAGCGCCTCATCATCGGTGGCACTGGTGTAGGTCACGCGACCGATCGCCTGCAGCAGCGCGTGCTCCGGCCCAACACCCGGATAGTCGAGCCCGGCCGAGACCGAGTGCGTCTCCTGTACCTGACCGTCCGGATCCTGCAACAGCAGCGAATACGTACCATGCAAAACGCCGGGACGACCGGTAGCCAGCGTAGCCGCGTTGTCGCCGAGCTTGTTACTGCGGCCACCGGCCTCGACGCCGATCAATGCAACCGAAGCATCGCCGATCAGCGGATGGAACAAACCAATCGCATTTGAGCCGCCCCCCACGCAGGCAAAAACGGCATCAGGCAAACCACCGGTATGCTCGATGAACTGCGCACGCGCTTCGCGGCCGATCACGGCCTGCAGTTCGCGCACGAGCAGCGGATAGGGATGCGGGCCGAGCGCCGAGCCCAGCAGGTAATAACTTCCCGCGGGATCAGAGACCCAGTCGCGGAATGCCTCGTCGATAGCTGCGCGCAGGGTCTGGTCGCCACTTTTCACCGGCACGACTTCGGCGCCGAACTGCACCATGCGCTCGACATTCGGCGCCTGACGCAGCACATCAACCGCACCCATATAGACGATGCAGGGAATCCCGACCCGTGCGCAGGCGGCCGCCGTCGCCACGCCATGCTGCCCCGCGCCGGTCTCGGCAATCACCCGCCTCGCACCGAGACGGCGGGCAAGCAGCGCCTGGCCAAGTGCGTTGTTGATCTTGTGCGCACCGGTATGAGCCAGATCCTCGCGCTTGAAATACACCTCGACGCCCCAGCGCTTGCTGAGCGTCGGCGCATGACTCAGCGCAGTCGGCCGACCGGCCCAGTCCCTGAGTTCGCGTGCGAGCTCAGCCTGAAAAGCCGGGTCATGCAGGTAACGCTGTACGCCCTCGGTGAGGCGCTCTAGCGCAGGGACCAGGGTCTCCGGCGCATAACGGCCACCGAAGGGGCCAAAGCGGCCGCGACTGTCGGGCAACTCGCCCGCCACAAGACGCCGGAGCAGCTCCGCACGCTCTGCCGGTGCCAGTTCAACGCTTGGCATTGTTACTCTCCGCTTCCCGTACTGCAGCCATGAATGCCGCGATTCGGTCTGGATCCTTCACACCAGGGCGCGATTCCACGCCACTGCTCACATCGACGCCATACGGTCGCACGGTCGCGATCGCGGGCCCTACATTTTCCGGCGTCAGCCCACCGGCTAGCACCAGATGTCGGTCCGCGCCCATGCCCGTGACCAGATTCGCGGCCCGCTGCCAGTCGGCCTGTATACCCTGTCCGCTTTCAGCCGCCTCGAAGAGCAGTTGCTCCTCGCGCCCTAATGCCACCATGTCCAGATCCGCCATGTCGCGGAACACGGGCAGGCGGCTGATGCTCTCGGGAATATCGAGGCGCGAAAAATCGCCCGCATCGGTCTGCAACCAGTCAGGCGCAAACTCCTCAGCCACTCGCTGCCACTCGTCTTGCGTCGGATGCCTCATCACCGCGACGCGAATGATCGCCGGCGACACGTCCCGACACAGCTGTGCCGCGCGCTTCGGTGTGACCTGGCGCGGCGACTCGGCGAAGACGAACCCGATCGCATCGGCACCCGCCTGAATGGCCTCGCTGACCGCACGCGGCGTCGACAGACCGCAGATCTTGACGAAGATCCTCACCGCGCACGCGCCTCTAAGGCCGAAGCACGGCCAGCCCCCAGAAGCTCCGCGACGAACGCGGCCGGATCCGGCGCACGCATCAGCGCAGTACCGACCAGCGCGACGCCATAACCAAGTCCGGCCACGCGCGCTGCCTGGCTGGCCGACCCGACACCACTCTCAGCCACCCGCGGAATGTCGACGGGCAAATGCGGCGCCAGCGCGGCAAAGCGTCCGAAGTCGACCTTGAGGCTGCGCAGATCGCGACAGTTCACACCGATCAGCGAACGACAGCGACCATCGACGAGTGCCGGGCCAGCTGCATGAATGGCCGATACGGTGCGCTCCAGATCGGCAGCATCGAATATTTCAACCAGCGCAAACAAACCCAGGCGGTGCGTGTAGCGGAGCATGTCCTGCAGGCGTGCGTCGTTCAGCATCGCCGCAATCAGCAGCACGCCGCTGGCACCGGCTGCCCGCGCTTCCAGGACCTGATAGGGCGAGACCAGAAAATCCTTGCGCATGGCCGGTACCGGCGCAACTGCCGATGCCACTTCCTGCAGGTGCGCCAGCTCGCCGTCGAAGGCCTCGGGCTCGGTCAACACAGACAGTGCCGCTGCACCACCCTGCGCGTAGTTTCGACCCTGGTCGGTGATGCGCAGGGTGCGGCGGGCCAGTGTGCCCGCAGAAGGTGAGCGTCGCTTGACCTCGGCGATGACATCGAAACCCTGCGGCGAAAGCTTCAGTGGCGGTGGTGCCGGCAGTTTGCGCACGCGCGCCTCGAGGATCAGCGCCGGGCAGCGTTCCATGGCTGTGACTGCGCGAAGCGTGCTGCTCACGGCCATGCGCGCGAGAAAGGACTTTCCTGCCCGCTTCTTCATGCGCGTCTTCATGCCGCAGCCGGCTGCCAGGCACGCAGCCGCGCCAGCAAGCTGGCGCCGGCGCCGCTGTCCAGTGCACGTTGCGCTGCTTCGATCCCGCGGCGCAGACCACATGCGCGGCCAACCAGGTCCAGCACCAGGCCCGCGCCAAGTACCAGCGCGTCACGATGCGGACCCCGATCTTCGCCCAGCAGTACGGCTTCAATCGCCCGGGCATTGGCGGCGGCATCACCGCCGGCCAGATCGGCCGCCGTACAGCGGGCAATGCCATAGTGGGCCGGATCGCGACGGCCCCTGCGCACGAGACCGGGGCGCACATCGAAGACCACGAACGGCCCTACCGGAGTCGCTTCGTCCCAACCCGGCTCGCCGTGCACGACAAATGCGCGCTTTATCGGCATCCCGGACAGGGCATCGGCCAGCAGGCGGGCAGTCGGCAGGTCGCAGGCACCGATAAGGCCAAAGGGCGGTGCGGCCGGATTGCTGAGCGGCCCGAGCAGATTGAATACTGTCCGAATGCCCAGTGCGCGACGCACCGGCGCAATCGCCTTCATCGCCGGATGAAAGTTCGGCGCGAAAAGAAAGCTGAACTGCGCGGCATCAAACAGCGCCTGGGCATCGGCCGGCGTCTGCGGCAGACGGATACCGAGCGCCTCGAGTACGTCTGCACTGCCGGACTGCGACGAAACAGAGCTGTTGCCGTGCTTGATGATGGGCACTCCGGCTGCAGCAGCCACCAGCGCCGAGCCGGTGGACAGGTTCAGACTGCCCGAGGCATCACCGCCGGTACCGACGACGTCCGCAGCATCAGCCCCAGACTCAAAGCGACAGGCAAGTGCACGCATCGCGGTTGCCAGGCCGCGCAGCTCGGTAGCCGTCTCGCCCTTGATTCGCAGTGCCACCAGGAGGGCAGCGGCCACTGCCGGCGGCAGCTGCTCATCGGTGAGCGTGTGCATGAGTACTGCCGCCTCAGCTTCACTGAGATCCTGTCCGGCGAGCAGCCGCTCAAGGGTAGCAGTCACTGCCCGCACGGCACTCACTGGCCGCCAGCCGTTATGGCGAGGAAATTGCCGAGCAGCCAGTTGCCTTCGGGCGTCAGCACGCTCTCCGGATGGAACTGCACGCCTTCGAGCGGCAGCTGCCGGTGCCGCACGCCCATAATCTCGCCACGTTCGCTGCGCGCGGTGATTTCCAGCACTGCCGGCATGGTCTGCTCCTCAGCAGCCAGCGAATGATAACGGCCGGCCTGAAACGGGTGGCTCAGTCCGGCATAGACGCCGGCACCATCGTGCTCGATCATCGAGGTCTTGCCATGCATAAGCCGCGGCGCAGAGATGATCCGTCCGCCGAAATGCTGCACCAGTGCCTGATGACCCAGGCACACGCCCAGTATCGGCACCCGCTGCTCGAAGGCTGCCAGCATCGCCAGCGATACGCCGGCGCCGTCGGGCCGGCCGGGACCGGGGGAAATACACAGGTGACTGGGTTTCAGCGCCAGCGCCTTCGCCACGCTGATCTCATCGTTGCGGTACACGAACACATCGGCACCGAGCACGAGAAAGGCCTGCACCAGGTTATAGGTGAAGGAATCATAGTTATCGACGAGCAACAGCCTCGGCTGCACGGTACTCACAGACCTTCCTCCGCCATCGTCAACGCATCGCGCAGGATGGCACTCTTGGCCAGCACCTCGTTGTACTCACTTTCAGGAACGCTGTCGGCCACGATGCCGGCACCCGCCTGATAGCTGTATGTATTGCCACGGAACACCAGGGTGCGTATCGCTATCGCCTGGTCCATGTCGCCGTTGCTGGCGAAATAGCCAACCGTTCCGGCGTAAATGCCGCGACGTACCGGCTCCAGCTCATCGATGAGTTCCATGGCCCGTACCTTCGGCGCACCGACCAGCGTGCCGGCCGGAAACGCGGCGGCAAAAAGATCGAAAGCATCGCGCCCTTTTGCAATCTCTCCCTGCACGCCGCTGACGATATGCATCACGTGGCTGTATCGCTCGATGCTGCGATAAGGCTCCACGTGCACAGTGCCCGCCGCCGCCACCCGGCCCAGATCATTGCGCGCGAGATCGACGAGCATCACATGCTCGGCGTTCTCCTTTTCATCGGCGAGCAGGGACTGCTCGTGCGCGACATCCTGCTCCGGCGTCGCACCGCGCGGGCGCGTACCCGCGATCGGGCGCAGCGATGCATGCCCGCGACGCAATTTGACCAGCGCCTCGGGGGAAGAACCGGCCACCTGGATATCGCCCAGATCGATAAAGAACATGTATGGCGAGGGATTCAGCAACCGCAGTGCGCGATAGGCCTCAAAGGGCGAGAGGCTGTGCGTTCCGGTGAACTGTACGGACAGCACCAGCTGATAAACATCACCCCTGGTAATCGAACCCTTGCTGGCCTCTACCGCCTGAATGAACTGCTCGCGCGAGAGGCTCTGTCCGGATGCACTCTGCTTGCCAACAGCAGGTGCCACCGGCAGTGCACCACGCAGCAGCCGGATGACCTCCGCACGCAACGCCAGCCGTTCGGCCTCGCTGCCCGCATGGAGCAAAGCGATCCGGCGCGTCAGATGGTCAAAAACCAGCAATGAATCCGCGGCGAGATAGGCGGCTTCCGACCCCTGTGGGTTGTCCGGATGCACCGGGGCATTGGGCAGACGCTCGAAATAACGCACGAGGTCATAGGCGCCGACACCTACCAGCCCGCCGCTGAACGGCAGGTCGGGCACCACGGGATTCAGCCGCGGCGTACGGGCCAGCGTGGCCCGCAAGGCATCCAGCAGTTCATCACGGCTGGCAGGCCGGTCGCGACGCTCTGTTCCGGCCCGCAGGCCATCGGCATCGAGCCGGAACTCAAGCGCAGCTCCGAACCCGAGGAAGGAATACCGCGCCAGATGCACGCCGCCCTCGACGCTCTCCAGCAGATAGCGCGGCCTGAGCGGCGCCAGCTTGAGCCAGGTGGATACCGGCGTATCCAGGTCAGCAGCTATGTCAAATGGTGATTGCATGGAGCATCTTCAGGTCGCTGAAAACAAAAAACCCACCCCGCTTCCGCGATGGTGGGTCACAGGCAGCTCGGGTTATAACGGGCTAGGCCATGCCCCTCCTCGCGGAGAGATGGATGCGACGCCACCACCAGCCCAGATTCTGGTCAACCCTGCTCATGGGTGCGAGTATCCATGCGGGCTTTGGCAGCCGTCAAGGGTGGACGACGGCTGTCTTCCCTACAGGCCATACCAGGCCGGCAGCAAGAAGCTGAAGGTCAGCCACATCAGGATCGTCAGCGGCACCCCCACCCGCACGAAGTCGGCAAACTTGTAGCCGCCGGCGCTCATGATCAGCAGGTTACCCTGATAACCGATCGGCGTGGCATAACTCATGTTGGCGGCAAAAATCGCCGCCACCACAAAGGGCTCAGCCGGCGCGCCGAGCTGCCCGGCCATGCTCATGGCGATGGGCACACCAATGACAGCCACCGTATTGTTGGTCACGACGTTCGTGGTCACGATCAGCAGCAGCATCATGCCGCTCAGGATGACCGGCACCGGCATCCCGCCGAAGCCGGCCACGAAGAGCTGTGCGATGTAATCGATGCCACCGGTCACGGTCAGCGCATCGCCGAGCGACAGGCTGGCAGTAACCAGCAGGATCAGCGGCATGCTGAGCGCAGGACCGAGGTCACGCCAGCGCAAGCAGCGGGTCACCAGCATCGCTGCCACACCGACCAGTGCTGACAGGGACATTGGCAGCAGACCGCCGGCAGCAACCAGCACGACCATCAGCAGAATCACAAGCGCCCAGGGTGCCCGGTCGGTATGCGGCAGATCGATGGTGCCGTCGAGCACGAGGATGGAGCCTCTGCTGCGCAGTTCGGTAATCGCATCGCGCGCACCCTGCACCAGCAGCACATCGCCGGCCTGCAGGCGGATATTGCTCAGGTCCTCGCTGAGGTCTGCGCCCGACATCGAACGATGTATGGCCAGCGGCACCAGGTTGTAAAGCTTGCTGAAATGCGTTGCGTTCAGCGTCCGGTTATGCAGCGGCGAGCTGCGCGAAATCACCGCCTCCGCCAGCTGCTGCCCTTCTTCGTCGAGCGGCACGCTGTCACTCACCGGCCTGTCTATATCGCTGGCGTTGTACAGCGTGGCACCGAGCAGCCGCTCGTATTCCTTCAGGTTATCAGCCGTATCGCGCAAATACAGCCTGTCACCCGCCTGCAGCTGCACGGATGCCTGCTTGACCGGCAGCAGGCCTTCGCCGCGGCTGATCCGGTCGATCCGCATGCGGTCTTCGGTGCGCTTGCGCGCCTCGGCGACGGTACGACCCACCGCAAAACCGCCGGCCCGGATATGCAACACGGCGTTGAACAATCGTGGCGAACTGTCGGACAACAGCGGCTTGCGCACCGGCAGCAGACGAGGGGCGATCAACCAGAGGTACAGGAGACCAACAAGTCCGCCGACAGCCGCCGGCACGAAGAAGTCAAACATGCCGATCGACAAACCAGCCTCGTTCGCGATACCGACAGCGAGAATATTCGTGCCAGAACCGATGGTGGTCGTCATGCCGCCTAGCAGGACCGCCATACCCATCGGCAGCAGCACATTCGACGGCGCCTTGCCTGCGCGCAGCGAACAGGCCACCAGCACCGGAATCAGCATGACGATTTGCGGGGTATCGTTGATGAAGCCACTGGTTGCCCAGGCGGTGACCAGCGTGACGAAAAGGGCGAAACGCGGCCGCTGTATCCAGGTACGCGCGAGTACGGTGACAACCGGCTGCATGGCACCCGTGCGGTCGAGCCCCTGCCCCAGCACCATCAGCGCACAGACCGTAACCAGTCCCTCATGACCGAAGTTGGCGAAAATGTTCGCCGGTTTGAAATCGTGGTACGGAAAAATATAGAAGAGCAGGGCGAGCGTCAGCAGCACCCACAAACTGGTCGCTTCGGCGCGGATATGCTCGCGCGAGAAGAGATACAGCGCCGCACAGGTCAGGCCCATGACGACAAAGGCATGCAGATCCGGCAGAGTTGGCAAGGGCTGGTCCCCTGTTCTTGTATATCCCGCCTGATTCGCGGCCAGATCGTATAGCACGGGGTATCGCAGACCGGCAATTCGTGCGGCGCATATGCACCGCACGCCCGGGAATAAGTGCCCGCATAGCGCTTTCCGAGGTCAGTATCTGCGAAAATGCGCAGCCGGACCGGCCGACATGGGCGCCCAAGTGACCTCTGAAATACCGCAGCCAGCCCCGACTGCTACCGAGAAGCGCGAGGATATCCTGTTCCTGGCCAAGGACGCCGGCCTGCGCCAGGATGTCCATGATCTTGGCGTAATCGTCGGCCAGCTCCTGGAGGAGCAGGGCGGCAGCGCTTTGCTGGCCCGCCTCGAACAGACGCGCCGGGCCGCAATCGATGCCCGCGAGGGGGATCCGGAAGCCGGGCAGCGGCTGGCCACTATGCTGGGCGCGCTGTCGCCAACCGAGGCAGAAACTTTCATCCACGCCTTCTCAACCTACTTCCAGGCCGTCAACAGTGCCGAACTGGTGCACCGGATACGGCGCCGGCGCGCCTATCTCCGCGAAGGCAAGCACCGCCAGCCGGGGGGCTTCGAAGACACACTCTTCGAATTGCGCGACATGGGCGTCACCCTGACCGAAATCGGCGCCGTCCTGGCTGATCTGAAATTTGAGCCGGTGCTCACCGCTCACCCGACCGAGCCGACCCGTCGCACCATCCTGCGCCGGCAGAAAGACATCGTACGGCGGCTCATCGACATGCAGAATCCGTCGCTGTCACCGCGCGAGATCGCCGCTGATCTCGAAAACATCCGCAACGACATCACCGTCATCTGGCAGACCGATGAGCACCCGCCAGGCGTGCGCACCGTCGCCGACGAGCTTGAACATGTGCTGTTTTTTCTCACCGAGACCATCTATCGCGTCATCCCGGTACTCTATGAAAACTTCGAGACAGCACTCGAAACCGTCTGGGGGTCGGAAGCGCTCTCGATCAGGCTGCCGGTAATGGTGCGGCTGGCCTCATGGATTGGCGGCGACATGGTCGGCCGCAATGAGATCACCGCCCGTACCATCCGCGAACTGATCGGCCGACAGCGCTCGCTGATACTCGACCTCTATCACCGCGAATGCCGGGAGCTGACTGAAAAACTCAGCCAGAGCCGAACCCGCATCGGCGTATCCGCCGAAATCGAAGAACGAATCCGCCTGTACTCGGGACACTTCCCGAATGCCCTGAGCATGACGCCGGTACGCCACCGGGAGATGCGCTACCGGGTCATGCTGCGCCTCATGATGGCGCGACTGCAGTCGACTTTTTCAGATGGACTTTTCCCCTACGACTCCTCTGAAGAACTTGCCGGCGACTTGCGCCTGATCATCGACAGCCTGACTCAACACGGCGGACAGCATGCCGGCCTGTTCGCCGTGCGTCGCCTGCTGCGGCGGGTAGAGACCTTCGGATTCCATTTCATGACGCTGGATATCCGTCTGGAAGCCAGCGTAAACCGCAGGATCATCGGCCGTTGCGTCGACGAAGCGGGCTGGCAGGAACAGACGGCTGAATACCGGACAGATCGGCTGCGCCAGGCGCTGGCTGAAAACGAGTCCCCGCTCGTTGAGTTCGATAACGAAGGCAAGCGCGCCATCGGGGTCTTCCAGGCTATCGCTTTCTGTCGGCGGCGCTTCGGCGAGAAGTCCATCGGCCCGTATATCGTCAGCATGGCAGAAGGCGTCGATGACGTGCTGTCGGTGCTGCTGCTGGCGCAATGGAGCGAGAACCTGAGGCGCAGCGATACAATCGCCCTCGATATCGCACCGGCCTTTGAGACCATCAGCGGCCTGGGCAATGTCGCCACGCTGATGAACCAGCTCTATGCGGAGCCTGGCTACCGCGAACATCTGGCCGCCCGCAGCCATCACCAGATCGTCATGCTCGGCGTATCTGACAGCAACGTGGATGCAGACCTAGTGTCAGCACGCTGGGCCTTGCTCAAGGCGCAGCGGGAACTGCTGACGGCCGCCGAAGCCAAGGACATCGAACTCACCATGTTCCATGGCCGCGGCGGCGCGCTCGGCGCCGGTGGCGGCAAGGCGCATGCCGATATCCTGAGCGCACCACCGGGTACGGTGCAGGGCGGCGTGCGCGCCATCGAGCAGGGTGAACTGGTGGCCAACAAGTACGGCGTGCGCGCCATCGCGCTGCGCACGCTGGACCAGGCGCTCGCCGCAGTCACCCGCAGCAAGCTCCGGCCAACCGAGCCGCGCGCCGGCGAGAAACCGGAATGGGAAGCCGTACTCGAGGTCATCGTTGCGGGAGCGCGAAGTCACTATCAGGCGCTGGTTCTGGAGTCGCCGGGCTTTTCGGATTACTACCGTC
This sequence comes from uncultured Chromatiaceae bacterium, assembly GCA_964371995.1. Lineage (GTDB taxonomy): Bacteria > Pseudomonadota > Gammaproteobacteria > Steroidobacterales > SHZI01. The sequence continues at coordinate 12,491 of CAYJPG010000001.1, forward strand.
TGGCAACTCCGGCTGATGTCATCGAGCGCATGCGTCGCGGCAGCGGCCCTGAATCAGGCCTCTCCGATGGCTTGCTGGCTGCAGCCGGCACTGCACCCTGGGTTTTTGCCTGGACACAGAGCCGCAACATACTGCCCGGCTGGTACGGCTTTGGTTACGGCCTTGAGCGCGCGCTGGAACAGTTTGGCGAAGCACCCCTGCACGAGATGCTCGCCGGCTGGTATTTCTTCCGCACACTGGTATCGGATGTAGAAACGGCCCTGGCGAAGAGCGATCTCAGCATCGCGAGCCATTACTCGTCGCTCGGCGGCGATCTCCATGAGCGCTTCTTTCCGCGCATCCAGGCCGAATTCCTGCGCAGCACCGCGAATGTCCTGCGCGTCAAGCAGCAGCAGGTACTGCTGGAGAAGGACAATACGCTGCGCCGCTCGATACGGCTGCGAAACCCGTACGTTGACCCCATGAGCCTGCTGCAAATCGATTTACTGCGGCGCTGGCGACAGACCAACGATGATGTGCTCTTCAACGCGCTGACGGCGAGCGTGAACGGCATCGCGCGGGGCCTGCAGGACTCCGGGTGAAAGCCGTCTTTCCGGATTTCGACTCCCTCGGCCCGGCAGACCTGGACACGTCGGCGCTGCGAGCCGCGCTGCCGGAAATAAAACTGTATGCCAGTAGCAGGCCCGACGAAGTGTCCGCGAGGATCGCCGGCTGCGAAATCCTGATCGTCAACAAGGTCCATCTCGATCGCGAACTGCTGACCGCAAATCCCTCCCTGCGGCTGGTCTGTCTGGCCGCGACCGGCAGCGACAATATCGATCTGAACGCGGCCCGGGAACTTGGCATCACGGTATGCAACATCCGCAACTACTGTACCGGGTCGGTCGTACAGCATGTGTTTGGCATGCTGCTCAGCCTGAATCTGCGCCTCGACGAATACCGGCAGCTGTTGGCAACGGGAGCCTGGCAGGGCAGCCGGCACTTCTGTCTGCTCGACTATCCGTCCCGGGAACTGGCCGGGTTGAGCTTCGGTATCATCGGCTATGGGCAGCTTGGGCGCGCCGTAGCCCGTGTGGCACAGGCCTTCGGCATGCGCGTTCTGGTCAGCCGGTCATTGCGGCCGGGTGCGGATCCTCGCGGCCAGACAGCCGACGACCCTCCGGCAGAGCGTATGGATTTATTCAGGTTGTTCGCGAGCAGCGATGTCCTTTCACTGCACTGTCCGCTGACGCCGGCCACCCGGCACCTGATCAACGCAGAAACACTGCAGTTGATGCGCGCAGATGCTGTGCTCATCAATACCGCGCGCGGCGCACTGATCGATGAACTCGCGCTGCTGGCTGCACTGCGCGACGGGCGCCTGGGTGCTGCGGGCATCGATGTACTGCCGGAGGAACCGCCGGCCAGCGGCAACCCGCTGCTCGATGCCCGGCTGCCGAATCTGCTCATGACACCGCACATCGCCTGGGCCGCGCGCGAAGCCAGGCAACGGGCGCTGGATGAAGTGGTGGCAAATATCCGTGCATTCCTGGCTGGCGAAACCCGTAACACGCTGGCCTGAATTGACGGACTCCCGTCTGCCGATCAGGTAGGCTGCGACAAACCGCCACCGGGATACCCGAGATGCTGTCCGGCCTCTTTCTCTGCTATGCAGTCATTCACCTGATTATCTGGCTGTGGGGCTGGCGGCTCTGGTCGCAGACCGGTCGACCACGCGTGCTGCTGATCGTACTGATCGCCTCGACGCTGCTTTTTTACGACAACCTTCGCATCGGTATCGGCCGATTCATCGGCCAGGGCGACCTGCTCTACGCGCTGAGCGTGCCGGCCTTTGCCTGGCACTGGTCGCTGCTGCCGCTGCTGATTATCGCAGCCGGTGCGCTGGCCCGGCTGGCGGGGCTACGCTGGGCGCAAAGCCGGCTGGTGATGGGCGCTTTCTGTGTGGCGGCGGTGCTGCTCAGCGCGCTCGATATCCCGAGCATCTTCAGCATGCAGCTCTACCCGGCCTGTCTGGCCGACACGCTGCGCTATTCCACGCGCGTCAGTGCCGCCCAGCTCTGCGCCGGTTCAGACCTGATCATCAGCTCGGGGCCGGGACCGCTGGTAGCGATCGTCACCAACATCGTGGTCCTCGCGGTCGGCATCGCGCTCTGGATACAACGCGGATGGCCGTGGCTGACCGTGGGCGCGGGCCTGATGTTCATTGCCGCAGGCGCCTTCGCCAGTTCGGACTGGTCAATGCCCATCGCCAACTTCGGCGAGATCTGCTTCACCTTCGGCTACATCATCAGCTGCGCACACTTCGCGCGAGAAAATCGCCTATAGCGCAGCCGACTTCAGCGCAGCGATACGTTCCGGCAGCGGCGGATGGGTCATGAACAGCGCGCCAAAACGGGCCGCGCCACCGGAGATGCCAAAGGCCTGCATGCCCTGAGGCAAGGAAGCAGGCGAACTCGCCTGCTGTAACCGCTCCAGAGCGGCAACCATGTTGCCGCGACCGGCGAGGTGGGCACCGCCTGCATCGGCGCGAAATTCGCGCTGACGCGAGAACCAGGCGACGATGATGCTGGCCAGCAGGCCCAGCACCAGCTGCGCAACGATGACCGTAATGAAAAAGCCGGGGCCATTACCGCGCTCGCTGCGGAACAACACCCGATCGACGAAGCGTCCGATCAGCCGGGACAGGAAAATCACAAAAGTATTCACTACCCCCTGGATCAGGGTAAGCGTCACCATGTCACCATTGGCCACGTGCGAAATCTCGTGACCGAGCACGGCTTCGACTTCATTGCGCTGCATGCGCTGCAGGAGCCCGGTACTGACTGCGACGAGCGCCGCATCCCGGCGCGCGCCGGTGGCGAAGGCATTGGGCTGCGGAGAATCGAAGATCGCCACCTCAGGCATGCCGATGCCGGCTTTCTGCGCAAGCTGACGAACCGTTGCTACCAACCAGGCTTCTTCGGCATTGCGCGGTTCTTCGATGACTCTTGCGCCCACGCTTCGCTTCGCGATGAATTTCGACATCGCCAGCGAAATCAGCGATCCGCCAAAGCCCAGAATCGCCGCGAACACCAGCAGGGCGCCCGGATCCTGCCCCGAAGCCGCCATATACTGATCGATACCAAGCAGCCGCATCGACACGGTCAACACCAGCAGGATCGCCATATTGGTAGCCAGGAACAGGATGATGCGTTTCACGAAGGGTCTCCACAGGGTACCGTCGCCATTGTATGGGCGCATCGGGCCTGACTTTCAAGAGCCACCAGGATGTGCGGCGACGTAGCAGAAACGGCAGCATGAGCAAGCTATCCGGCGACACGATGCGGCCCCTCCCGGGGTTCTGGCAACCCCGTTACTGGCCGATCTGGCTGGCGCTTGCCGGCATGCGCCTGCTCGCCTTCTGTCCCTACCGGATACAGCTTGCCGTGGGACGCAAGCTCGGCCGTCTCGCGGGTCTCGTACTCCGCAAGCGCCGGCACATTGCGGCGCTAAACCTGTCGCTGTGTTTTCCCGAGCTCGATACGGCTGAACGAAATTCGCTGTTGCATCGCCATTTCGAGTCGCTGGGCATGACGCTGATCGAACACGGGCTCGGCTGGTGGGCCAGCGCCGCGACGGTTGAGCGGCTGGTGGAAGTGCGTGGCGCAGAGCATTTGCGACAGGCCATGGCCGGGGGTCGCGGTGTGGTGCTGGTTGCCGGACACTTCGCCAGCCTGGAGATCACCGGGCGCGCCTTCAGCGCGATCTTTCCCTCCGTCGCCGCGCTCTACCGTAGCAGTCGCAATCCCTTTGTCGATGAAATACTCAAACGCCTGCGGCATAGATCGGTGCCGCTGCTGATTCCAAAACAGAACATGCGCGGCATGGTGCGCGCACTGCGCCAGGGCATACCGGTCTGGTACGCGCCCGACCAGAGTTATCGGGGCGAGATGAGTGCGCTGCTGCCCTTCTGTGGCGAACCGGCGATGACCAATACTGCGCTAAGCAACATCGTGCGCCTTGGCAAGGCCGCCGTGGTGCCCCTGGTGCCCCGCCGTCTGCCCGATGGGCAGGGCTATGTACTGGAGATTTTTCCGGCGCTGGATGACTTCCCGGGCGAGAGCGCCGAAGCGGACGCACTGCGGGTGAATGCCCTGATCGAAACGCAGATCCGCCAGATTCCGGAGCAGTATTACTGGATACACCGCCGCTTCAAGAACCGCCCGCCACCCTTGCCGGATCCCTACCGCTGAGTGCCAGACATCGCCGCGTCATACCCCTCGACCAGCCAACGCCATTCCTGAGCCGAAAATTGCAGACCGCCCGTGCTGTGCACGCTGATCTTCGTCAACGAGCGCTGCAGACGCGCCAGATTCGACTGCTGCCAGCTGCGCGCTGCCGGGCGAATGCGGCCACGGTCGAAATCCAGCAGGAATATCTGCTCAGCAGTATCGATCTGCACATTGTGGGCGTTGAGATCCGCATGCCAGACCCCGGCGTGATGAAAGCGCGCGACGCACTCGCCGACCCGGGCCCAGGTTTCTGCCGACACTCGGCCGCGCGCAAGCCGTGCGGCAAACGACTCGACATCCGGAAGACGCGTGGTGATCAGATCAGCCCGGTAAATGAGCCCTGAACGTCGGTAGCGTGCCGCGACCGGACGTGGCACCGGCAAACCCGCCTGTGTCAGACGGTCAAGCAGCAGCCATTCACGGAAGCACCGCGTCATTGACTCACCCAGCCAGAAGAACTGATCGCTGATCAGCCGGCCGATGAGCCCGCCGCGGTAATAGTGGCGCAGCACACAGGGCTGGCCCGCACAATCGATGACAAGCGTTGCACCGCGTCCGCCTGAAAAACCGGGTACGCGCGATGACTGCGCCCGTGATGCCGGTTCAAACAATGCCGGCTCTGCGTGGCTGAGAACAGCATCATCGTATAGGATGACCTCCCCACCGTGTCGCGCGATTTTTCTGGACACTGTTGATGCCGTCCGGTCAGAAGCCAATATCAGCGCCAGAGAGCATATGCGTCCTGCGCCTGTCTGCAATCGGTGACTGTTGCCACACGCTGCCGGTCGTCCGCACGCTGCAGGCGCATTGGCCGACAACGCACATCACCTGGATCGTCGGGCGCACTGAATACGGTCTGCTGAAAGATGCGAGCGGCATCGAGTTTATCACCTTCGACAAGCGCGACTCCCGGGCCAGTATGCGGGAAATCCGTCGGCAACTCGCCGACCGGCACTTTCCCCTGCTCCTGCACATGCATGCCTCGATGCGCGCCAACCTGGTCAGCCGGATGGTCCACGCTGACATCCGTCTGGGCTTTGACCGTGCACGGGCACGCGACTGGCAATGGCTGTTCAGCAACCAGAAAATTGCCGCACAGCCCAGGCAGCACGTGATGGACGGGCTGTTCGGCTTTGCCGAACACCTCGGCATCCACGAACGGGTGCTGCGCTGGGATTTCGCACTCAGCACTGCTGACCGGGAAATCGCTGACAAGCTGCGTGCCGGTCCCCGGCCAATCTGCGTCATCAGTCCCTGCACCAGTCAACGTTTTCGCAACTACCGTAACTGGCGGGTCGAGAACTACGTCGCTGTCGCCAGGCATCTCATCGCTGCGCATGGGGCGCAGATCGTGCTGACCGGCGGCCCGACCGAGACCGAGCAGAGCTACGGTGCGGCGATTTGCGCCGGAGTCGGCAACCAGCCCGAAGGCCAGGTCATCAACCTGGTCGGCAAGACCAGTCTCAAGCAACTGTTTGCCGTTCTGCAGATCGCTGATCTGCTCATCTGTCCGGATTCCGGCCCGGCGCACATGGCGACAGCTGCCGGCACGCCGGTGGTCGGTCTTTACGCCACCTCCAACCGTCTTCGCACCGGCCCGTATTTCAGCCAGGAGCTGGTCATCGATGCCTATCTGGAAGCCGTGCGCCGTGAATTCAACAAGGCGGTTGCCGAATTGCGCTGGGGCGAACGGGTACGCGATCCGGCGGCGATGGATCTCATCAAGGTCGATGCGGTGATCGCGATGTGTGATCAGTCGCTCGCCAATCCGCGCCGGCCGAGTGCGGTGATCGCGTCGATCTGAGAAAAGGTGCCGGAGAAAAGGTGCCGGATTTATTTTCCCCTGAACCCGACTACCGGGACTTTCCGTGCGCGGCAAAAAACTCCCAGATCAGGTCAGTCGCATTCAGCGAAGTACTCGGCGTATCACCTCGACGTGAACCTTTCTGCCCACCCGGCCATGCATGGCCATTGTCCTTGAGCAGATAGAGTACGACCGCTTTGCCGCCCGGGCAGGGATACTGCCAGTGGATAAAGGCAGCTTGATCCCGCTTCACCGGTTCCTTTGCACAACCGTCTGTCCTGGCCCAGTAGACGCCTTGGTCCAGAGCAGGCTTCGCAGGTGTGCCATCCCATGCGTCATTGAAGCGCCCACCCGGTGGGCCGCCGAGATACGGTACGGATTTGTCTAGCATGCCATTCAGCATGAGGGCTGATACCGGGTGGGCCGCCTTGCTCTCGTCGCCGAACACGGTGGCCACCACCGGCGCAATCGCTGCGAGCTGGTCGGAGAGTTCCCGCCCCAGCCGGTGCGTCATCATGCCGCCGTTGGACATTCCGGTTACATAAACCCGCTTCGGGTCGATCGGATAGTCTTTGACGAGACGCGTGATCAACGCTCGCATGAAACCCACGTCATCGACCTGATGCTTCATCGCGTAGCCGCAGCAATGGCCGGCGTTCCAGGTCAGCAGTTTCTGCCTGAAGCGGCCGGTACCTTCGGGATAGACGACGATGAAGCCCTCGCGACGCGCCTTGTCACTGAAGCCCGTCATGCGCTCGGCATTCTCTGCGTTGCCGCCACCGCCGTGCAGGACCAGCACCAGCGGTACGGCGCCCGCCTGCAGTACAGGCTCCGCCGGCATACGAATCAGATAGTGCCGCTCGACCCCGTCATGCAGAAGTGTCTGTTGCGGATCCGGGTCGTCAGACTGACGATCGGTCACCGGGGCTGCTAAAGCTGTGCCAGTCAGAAATCCGGCAATGATCGTGAAGCATACAAGTCGCTCAATAGCGTTACGGTCGATCCTGCTCACTGATTTCCCCTGCTGATGGACTTTCCGGCTCAGGATCTGGCGGCTCAGTCTGCCCGCCCGGTGCTGACCGCACTGTATCCAGGGCTTCGCCCGGCGATGCAGACGGCGCACTGATCTTCGGCTCCGGTTCCTGTAACGGCCAGGCGCCAGGCGCGCTGTCAGCAGCACAACTTGTCCCGACACGTGGCGGGCGGTTGATAGCCTCACGCAAAACCGGGGCCAGTGTTTTCAGAATCTGCGCTGGCAGTGCACTGGTGAACTGATAGCCCTCCGCTGCCGGACCCTTCACGTAGGCCGTCAGGGTGCCGAAATGCCGGGTGCCGATATAGAACACCACCGTCCCTGAGCGGCTGACCACACGCGACGAGAGCAAGATACCGCCCTTGCCATAGGTCTCAAAGCGGTGATCACCGGTACCTGTCTTGGCACCAACGACCAGCGGCTGATCGTCACTGCCGATGAACACGCCATCCAGCCGCTTGCCCGTTCCGCCAGCTACCACCAGAGCCAGCATCCGGCGCGCGGCCTGGGCCACCTCTACAGGCAGGACGCGGTGACCATCCGCAGGCACCGCACCGAAGTGTGTCTCGTAAGGCGTATCTACCCCGAAGCGCAGATCGTCGACCCGCAACGTGGACAGGCGAATGCCATCATTAAGCAGAATGCCCATCAGCGTGGCAAGGGCAGCCGGACGGTCTCCGGAGCTACCGAGCGCCGTGGCATAGGAAGGTGTCAGCGTACTGAAGGGATAACCAAGCCGCTGCCAGGATTTATGTATCTCTGAAAATGCTTCCAGCTCCAGCAAGGTACGAATTCGCTTGTCCTGCGCGCCTTTGCTGCGCGTCTTGAAGAGCCAGGCGTATGCGCTCTGTCTTTCTGCCTTGCTCGCGTCCAGCACCTGCGAAAGGCTGGCCTCCGGCTCGGCCCGGAGATAAGCAACCAGCCAGAGTTCCAGGGGATGAACACCAGCGATATAGCCCCGATCGGCCAGGCTATATCGATCGATAGCGTAGCTGTCGTACAGCTTGCGGATCGATGCGTCATCGATCTTCGCGTCAGGCAGGTTGGCGCGCAGAAATGTCGCAAAACCTGCCTGATCGGCCGCCGGCTCCAGCGAGCGGAATATCACCGCGAGACGACGCGGTGTGGGCTTGATCCCCTGCAGCAACCGGAGCTCTGCTTGCCCGGTGCCCAGACCCCGATATTTCTTGTAGAAACCGCTGAGGTACTCGCGTCCTTCCTGATCCGCAAACCGGACCAGGTAATCCCGACGCTTGTCATCACCGATATCAGCAAGGAGAGTGGCGCTGGATCCCGGCATGTTGAACATCGTGTGATACACGATATCCCTCATCAGACGAATGAAGAGCAGATTCACCGAGCGCTGAAACCCGTCCCGAACCGTGATGACGCGACTGTTGTCTGCCGGATCAAAGTTCTCGAATGTCTGCAGCCCACCACCGGTGAAGAAAGACTCTGCGGTACTTGCCGAATACTGCCGGTCAAGCGCCGCCACAAGCATCGCGTTGAGCGTACGGTCTTCACCCCGGGCAGTGAGCAGATAATCCACCGCCCAGCGCGTGATCCGGTCTTTGGCGGCTACCGGCCTCGTCTGCAGCTGCACTTCATCCAGCGCTGCCAGCTGTTCGTGGAGCGTGGCAACGATTTCAAGATAGCTGACCAGTGTGCGCAACTTGGCGGTTGAGCCCAGGTCGAGGCGGGTACCTTCATTGATATCGAAAGGCTGTTCATAGTTGTCTGTCTGTACCCGCACCAGATTAGCATCCGGCGTGCGCTCGAAAAGGCTGAAACTGTAGATCACCCCGGCGGGATCGGACCGTGCCAGCAACCGCTGCTCCAGCAACCCCGCGGCAGCTGCCCCCTTGGGGGTGGAGATAGCCTGTAGTGCTGCAGTCACCCGCTCCTGTAGCGCAAGGTCTATCGAACTCAACGCAGTCAGGTCCAGACGGTCGAGCGCATACAGATTGCGAATATCCAGCAATCCGGCGAGCGTTTTGCGGGCAGCACTGGCCGCCTTGCGGCTCACAAAAGAACCGCGCGGCACCTCGGGAATACCGGGCGCCTGATCCAGGTGCACTGCAAGTGCTGCATCACGCAGCTCAGCACTGATAACGCCATCTCTCGCCATAAGGCGCAGGTAGACGTCCGTGAGCTTTTCGAGCGCCGCTGTCTGACCCGACAGGTAGCCAGAAGGACGGCGCTGGGAGATCAGCAGCGACAACGCCTGCTTGTAAGCCAGGGCGCGCTGCTCAACCGGTGCCGAAGCATCGCGCAACGCCGCGTTGATCTGATCAAAATCCCGTCCGTACCATGCCCACAGCCCGTCACCGAGTCCTATAACTTCACCGTAGCCAGGCCGGGCGGCCAGCGGCACGGTATTGAGGTAACCAAGGACAAGCTGGCGACGGGTCGCAGTGGTGTCCTCACCCTCCAGATAGGCCCGCAGGGATGCAGAGGCCATCTGCCTCAGTTTGTCGGTCGCCGAGGTGGTGCGCCCACCCGGCGAGTGCCGGTATTTCTCGATCTGGGTTGCGAGTGTGCTGCCGCCTGCAGCGTCATGTTCCGGAGTGAATATTTGCAGCACCTGGTCAAACGCGGCCCGTGCAAAACGCCCCCATTCAACAGCCGGGTTGGTGCTTGGATATCGGTTGGAGAGCAGCTCCCTGTTTTCGATATACAAGAGACTGTTCGTGATCAGCGATGGCACAGCCGCAAAGTCCGGGTAGACCCTCGCCGGGTAGCGCGCGCTGACTATGGGTTCCCTGGCACAGTCGAGTACGGTCAGCCCTGCCTGGGTTTTCTCCCGGTAGGGCAGGAACAGGCCGCGGTCCGCGACCTTCGCCATGGCAGGCGAGATTCGGGTCTGAGCCGTGATGGTGTAGCCGCGCGCAGGCAGCCGCTCGGCAAGTCCGGGCAACGCCGAGTAACCAAGTCGCTGGTCATAGGGCCCGTCGCCCGGCATCCGGATCGAGTCACTGACCCCCGGTTCGAGTTGGAAGGTCATTTGCCGACCCAGCCGGGCCAGATTCCTGGCCTGAAAAGCGGATGTCTGCGCCTCTTGCCAGATCACTGCAGCCGCGGCAAGCACCCCGACCAGGAACAAGACACGCAAGGCGTAGCGGAGCAGCCGCCACGGATCAGTTGGTCTGGTTTTACGGGCTACGCGGCGACGAAACATGCGTCAGCATAGCAGCGAGCCCGGCTCCGTCCCCGGGCAACAAGAGTCAATGGCAGCACCCTGCACCAGGGTGCTGCCACCGGTTCACCGGAGAGATCAGAAGTTTACGCGTGCACCCACGCCCCACCAGCGCGGCATGCCTGAAGCCACCTGGTTGAAGCCGAAGAGGTTGGTGAAGTCAAAGGTGTAAACCTTGTATTCCTCTTCAAACACGTTGTTGACGAAAGCATAAACCTCCCAGCCACCATCGCCGGTGGTGTATGAGGTACGGAGGTTGACGATCGTGTATCCGTCTTCTTTGGAAATCGGGTGGTTCTGGATGTCATACCAGATATTTTTCTGATAGCTGCCCGAAGCCTGCACTGCCACCGTGCCTTCCAGTGCGGGCCACTCATAGCGCGCCAGTCCGCTGAGGCTGAAGTCAGGTGCGCCGACCATATTGCGGTCGCGAACCGCATCGCCGGTGACCGTCGGAATATCCTTCGCCGTCGCGTCGAGTACGCCTGCACCCAGCTGCAAGGTCAGGCCATCTACGGGCCTGCTCTCGATCTCGAGTTCGGCGCCGTAGACTTCAGCGTCAGCGTTGAAGATCACCTGGTTCAGGATCAGCCACTGAAAAGTCTGGAAGTCCTTGTAGTCGTAGTAGAAGACCGAGGCATTGACCCGCGTGGTGCCGCCGAGAACGGTGGACTTCAGACCCAGTTCGTAGGCGTCAAGCGTTTCCGACTTGAAGGGAATGGTCTCCAGCGGATTGTCGCCGAAGATCTGCGTGGTATCGAGAAAGCCGTTGTTGAAGCCGGCTGATTTCTTGCCCCGCGAATAGGAGCCATAGAGCAGCAGGTCATCGTTGGCCTGCCAGTTCACCTGCAGGCGGCCGGTGATGTAGTCATCGCTCTGCTCGGCGAGACTGCCAACCGTCGACTTGTTGAACAGGATCATGTAGTCCGCAGCCGGGCGCCATGCGCTTATCGGCGTGGGCGAAGGATTGAAGCAGCCTTCCGCGGGCGGATCAGGCTCCGTGCTGCAGAAGGCAGTAATACCGGAGTTGTCGATGTTTACGAAATCCAGCTCCTTGTTCTCGCTGGTCCAGCGCAAACCGCCGATTACAGTCCAGTCCGGCGCAAAATCGTACTCAATCTGGCCGAACAGGTCCCAGGAGTCGGTATCCTGCGTATAGCTGGCATCCATATCCACGAAACCGATGGCATCGGTGTTCAGTTGATAGTGGCCGTCGACCTGGTTGTTGAAATAGTAGACGCCGGCCAGCCACCGCATGCGCTCGGCTTCGCCGGCGACGCGGAGTTCCTGGCTGAAGGTATCTGTATCCGCCTCAAAGGTGGGGGCGATAAACGAGCGGATTGCCGCCGGGGGCAGAGGATCCATCGAATAAGGCGGCACCAGGAAGGGATTCATGTCGGAATCTTCTTCCTGCAGACGCTTGACGTTGGTGTAGGCAGTGATCGAAGTCACGTCGAGTCCGCCAACTTTCCAGTTGATGTTGGCCTGGAGGCCCTGGTTCTTTACCCGCACCTGGCCCGGCCGGTCGTAGTCGCCGGACCATGGGTCACCGTCAGTATCGACATAACCGAAGGCATCGCAGCCGGGGCAGGAACCCCAGAAATCCTCATCTGCAGGCAAGGGCAGGCTGGTGTTGCCGTCATCACTGGGCTTGGTGGACTCATGCTGCCAGGCACCGACTGCCGCGCTGTTCCGCGAGTAGTTTCCGCTCAGCAGGATACTGAGATCGTCTGAAGGCTCGAAAAGCAGCTGGCCACGACCTGCAATCGAGTCGGCACCATTGAAGTCCTGCACGCCAGGCGTGCGGTTCTTCGTCCAGCCATCGTGGTGGTTGTAGCCGAGCGACAAGCGTCCCATCACGCCGTCTGCCAGCGGGCCACCAACCGCACCCTCGGCCTTGATCTGGTCGAAATCGCCATAGCTCGCGTCAGCATAGGCATCGAATACATCGCTCGGCCGCTTGGTGACGTAGTGGATCACGCCACCCGTCGAGTTGCGCCCGAACAGCGCGCCCTGCGGGCCGCGCAAAATTTCGATGCGCTGGATATCGAAGAGCTGCAGGGCGAGACCGCCCATCGCAGGCTTGTAGACATCGTCGACATAGACTGCCACCGGATTTTCCTGGGCATCGGCGAAGTCATTGAGGCCGACACCGCGCAGGAAAAAATTGACCTGACTGGAGTCAGCTTGCGGCGTCGTATAGTTGAGATTGGGCGTCATCTGCGTGACGTCGACGGTGTTCTCGAAGCCCATGTTGCGAACCATCTCTTCGCTGAAGGCCGTGACCGAGATACCGACATCCTGCAGGTTCTGCTCACGCCGCTGGGCGGTTACCACCACCTCCTCAAGCGCTGCCTGGGCAACACCCCCGGTGAAAGCCGCCAGCACACCCAGTGCTGTGGCAAGCGACGACGCTACGGATCGTTTTGTCGACATGGCAATTCTCCCCCTGCAAGTCTTCAGAATGACGCTAACACTAGGTAATCAGAACTCAATTGTCTATTCGTTTAGCCACGGCCCCCACAGCCGCTGCTTCATCTCGTCCCAGGACATCTCATCATCACCGGCCGGCTGATAACGGCAACCCGGATGCTCGACCGCCGGCTTGGTCCAGGTGCCGCGGTCGACAAGACCCTGGATATTGGCACGGTAAATCTCATCCACCTCGGCATGGGATTTGGGTTCAACATTCAGCCAGAGGTTCTTCGGATGGATGGGTTTTTCGTACATGCGGCTGAAAAGCTCGGTGCGCAAATCCTTCAGCCAGTTGTTGTTGAGGCTCATCGCACGGAACTGGCGCAGCGCTTCGATATCCACCGTCGCTGCAACCACGCTGTTGTTGGTAGAGGCACTGTAGGAAACGACCTGCCCGCGGTAGTCGACAATATGGGCGCTGCCGCCGGCGATATCCACCGGATGCTTCGAGGTCGCGCCCAGATAGACCGGACCCGCATTCGGGCAAAGCATATACACCGAATTGAATTCCGCATGGCCCTGGTTCTGGATCATCCAGGTGCCGCCGCCCGGATAACCGGCAGTGGTCATCGGCGTGGCCTCGCTCGGCCGGTACACCACTTCGGCACCGTTGAAAGTCAGCGCGCGGACCGCTTCAGGGTATTCGCCGTCGCTGCAGCAAATGGTACCGATGTTGCCGATGTCGTCGGTCTTCAGTACCGGATAGAAGGCCTCGATACCGTCGCCGTACAACTCGACCCACCGGTCGTAGACATCGTGCGGTACGCAGGAGCGCTCACGACACCAGACGTGGTTCTTGGCGGCCTTGTGCACCACCTTGCCGTTCGGGCCAATGACGAACAGCGTATTGAAGTAGCGGTCGGCCATGACTTCCGGCCAGCGCGCCTTGCACTGGCCGATGATGTAGGTGTTGTAGAGCTTCGCCAGCCGACCCAGCTGTTCAGTCTCTTCACCGGGAATGTCGATGAACAGGTCGCGGGCAGCCATCACGTGCGGCAGGTCGAAGATCTCGTCGGTAAATCCGGTCAGCGCACCTTCGGCGAGGGCGACGATCTTCACCGGCATGTTGATGTTGACCATCGAGACGGCCGCGTGGATAACTTCCTCGATGTTCTCAAGATTGTGCCGGATCTGCTTTCGTTCCGAGATGCCGTAGATGACGGTCGACAGACCGACGGCGAGATATGGGGCAACAGATCGGGGCGCTTTCGCTTCAGGCACTGGCAAACAGCCTCATCGCTGTATCAGGACAGCCGGACCACAGGCCATCAGCCTATGACGCGAGCATCAATCTTAGCGCTGCGCCAGACGATAAACAGGAACATCAACGTGCTAAACAGGCAAAGCAGCGCTGCCATCGGCATGATCCGGCTGTAATCACCGCCCTCACGGATCAGCGTCGCGGCAAGCGCCGGGCCAATCGCGCCCCCGAGCCCCTGCGCCGCAGTCATCGTGACCAGGTAGCGGCCATGGATGTCGAGCTTGGCGACGGCACCCATCTGGTAAGACACGCCGACGATGAACAGTGCCTGGAAGATCCCCGTGCTGACAAAGAAAGCTGCTGCGCCGAAATCGCCGAGCACTGCGAACAGCGCTGCGGCCTGACCGATGAACACGATCAGCAGGGGCAGATAGCGGCCGTACCTGTCGCTGGCCCAGGCAGCCGCGAGCGCACCCACGATGGCCATCACCTGCGAGGCGCCAAGCGCCAGCGCAATGGTCTGCGCTGGCAGGCCACCGGCCTGGCCAACCCGCTCGACAAATGCCCAGAAGCCGAACACGTTGACGAAAAACACCACACTGGCGATGAGGCCCATCCAGATCAGCCCGGTATGGCTCGCCCGTAGCGCATCCCCGGCTGCAGCAGCCGCGCGAACCCGCCCTGCAGGCGGGAATCGGGACAGGGTCGGCATCATCAGCACGGATGCGCCAGCCAGCATGTAATACATGGCACTGACGCCCCATCTCTGCACCAGCCAGGGGGCGGCCAGAAAACCGCCGAGCATCATCACGCCCTGCACGGCCTGCGCGAGGCCAAAGGCGCGGTCCGGCTCGCGGTTATCACCGAGCGCCGCAACTGTTACGGCAAACACGCTGCCGCCAGCGAGCCCTGTCAGGCAACGCAATGCCAGCAGCGGGAGGTAATCCTGGATGTTTGCGCTGACGACGTTGAGCGCGGCATAGGCTGCGAACGAGACGGCCAGCGCCTTTACCCAGGAAACCCGGCGTATCCAGGCGGCAGCGAGTATCGAGGCGAACACCAGGCCCAGACCTTCGAGCGCAGCGATATTGCCCGCCTGCTGTTCGCTGAAGCCATAGCTGTCGATCAGGCCGCCGACGATCATCGGCATCAGGATGAGGGCTGCCGGCCCGACCGGATAGAGCAGGCAGGACAGCAACATGCCGGATGATTTCGCGTCGGGGGCGTGACTTGCAGGCATGGGGCGTTCCTATTGCGCGGTCAGGCCGCCATCGACGACAAACTCGGCACCGGTGATGAAGCGTGCCGCATCAGACGCAAGAAACAGCGCCATCGCAGCGATGTCTTCCGGCTGACCGATTTCCGGCAGCACCTGCATGTCCATATAAAACTTCAGGGCTTCTTCGGTACTCGCCACCACTCCCTTGCGGCGCATGTCCTCAAGTTCCTGGCGGAACATCGGTGTATCGGTGTTACCCGGATGGATCGAATTTACGCGGATACCGTAACCAGCCCGGCCGCACTCGATGGCCACGCTCTTGGTGAACAGGCGCACGCCGCCCTTGCTGGAACAATAGGACGTCAGACCATCCGCGCCGATGATGCCACCCACCGACGACAGGTTGATGATGGAGCCACCGCGACCGCTGCGGCCACCCGGTCGCATCACCTCGACCGCGCATTTGCTGCCCATGAACACGCTGTCGAGGTTGACAGCATGCACGCGCCGCCATTCTTCCAGGGATGTTTCGAGCAGGGTGTGCACGATCGCGATACCGGCATTGTTGACCAGTACATCCAGGCCACCGTAACGGTCAACGATGGTGTCTACCGTTGCCTGCCACTGCGCCTCATCGGTGACATCGACAGCCATGAACGCGGCAATACAACCTTCCTTGACGATCGCATCGACGACCGCACAACCGGCCTGTTCGTCGATATCGGCAACGACCACGCTGGCCCCATGCCGGGCCAGCGTCGCGGCGCAGGCCGCACCGATGCCCTTCGCCGCACCCGTGACCAGTGCGACCTTGTTCCTGACGTGAATGAGCGACTCCATGCCCCGCCCTCAGCTCTGGTTCAGCAGGTAAATGATGCTTTCGGCCTTGCCCTTGCGACCCTGCATGGCCTTGTGATTCGTGATCCAGTCCGGCGGCACCAGCTCGGGGAAGTTACCGAGACCGAGCACGATGTCCTTCTTCCCGTCACCATTTACGTCGGCGGCTTCGATCGAACACCAGACACCGAAAAACTCACGGCTGATCGACTGGGGCTCGAACCGGAATCCGCCCTTGTTCTCGAGGTACACGAAGGTTTCGGGTTCGTCCTGGTCCCACTGCGGAAACAGCGAGATCGCGGCGATATCCATGTCGCCGTCGCCGTCAAAGTCCTCGACGACAGAGCGGATTGCACCGTGCATGCGGTAGTAGTAGCTCTTCGTGAAAGTCAGGTCGCCATTGTTCCTGAATACCCGGATGCCGTGCTGGGGACGCGGTGCCGGAATAATGTTGATGATGTGGTTGCCGGCCACGTTGTCGCCGTTCAACACCACCAGGTCCATCTTCCCGTCGCCATCGAAGTCGGCAGCCCTCAGGCTGTTGCCACCATATGAGGGCGTGTTGCGGTCAAGGACATGGCGCGTGAAGGTCTCGTCACCGTTGTTGATGAACAGCAACAGTTCCTGCCGGCCCTGGGCGACCAGTGCAGCGATATCCGGCCGGCCATCGTTGTTGAAATCGGCGATGGTGTTGCCGATCAGACCGGCCGTGCGATCCAGCACATTTTCGCGCAGCGCACGGGCCAGCGGCCCGGGCGGAATTTCAGCCGGCACATCCTGCCACAGCTTCTTGTACTCAGGCGTCTGGTAAAAAATTGCCAGCACGCTCTTGGCCCCGTCTGCGTACCCGTCGCCAAAGGCATTGGCGACGATGTCGGGTAGTCCATCCCCGTTCATGTCCACCGTATGGTGCTCGACCAGCCGCTGTTCGCCGTTGATCAGCATGCGGGCGCGCGGCGTCTTGCCATCAAACTCCCAGTCGGTGATTCGCCCGATACCGACTTTGGTCATGGGGAAACGTCCGTGAGTCACGAGCCGCATGCCGGTTTCGGTCAGCTTCATGTCGATCGGATCGCTGGCCACGCGCTGATCGGCGATGCGCTTGCCTGTCGCAAGATTCAGAACCACGACGTCGTCCCACTTGTCGAAGCCCTCGCGGCGCTCACCGCCGCCGACCCAGTCGTCGATCACCGTACGCCCGACATACAGGCGCTGACGCTGCGGATCGACCAGCGTGGACAGGATCAGTGCAGCGGGCTCCAGCTCAAGCTTCGGTTTCACCGGCTTGAACACCTTGGTCAGCGGCGCTTTCGGCGCCTGCATTTCCATTTCTTTCCAGGGCCGCGCGTTGCTGACGAAGTAGTCCCGCATGCGCTGGAACTCTTCCTTGCTCATCTCCGGTGACGAAGGAATGTGTTCCTTGAACGGGTAGAAATCGCGGAAATAACCATTGTTGTCGTAGAGAAAATAGCGCTTCGTATAGTCTTGGACGGGCTCCAGCTCGGGCGGGAATGATTCCACGCGCATGTCATCAAACTCATCGCCCTTCATGCCCACATAGTTGCCCATGTAGTGCAGCGCATAAGGCCAGTATTCCTTGGCCAGATCAGCCGGATCCGGTGCCAGATGACACCGTACACAATGCAGGTCCACCAGATCCTTGCCGCTCAGCTCAGCACCTGGGGCAGCGGCTGCAGCGCTTTTCACCTCGGCTTGCGTTGCGTCCGGTTTCGGCCGGTCACAGCCGCTGACCAGACTGCCGGCAAGCAGTACTGCGGAGAGAGTGAACAGTTTCAGGTTCGTATTCTGCAAGTCCAAACTCATGAGCTGAATCTCCCGCACAACAGGTTCATAGGGTCGCAAGTATAGTCCGGGTTTCCTGGTCCGGTCAGAAGTCGCCGCGCAGCTCGACGCGCAGACGCCGGTCCTGGGCCGGAAAGCCGACGAACTGCTCGTAATCCTTGTCGAACAGGTTATCGATCGCCAGCGATACGCGGAGCGCACCAAAGCGCACCGAGCCAGCGGCATCCACCACCGTGAATGAGGGCATGCCGATGTCGCCGGTCGGGTTGGAGCGGTCGAGGAATTCGCCGCTATAACGCATACCGATAAAGGCCGTATGTCCGCCCGCAAAATCGTAGGCGACACTGGCGGCGGCCTTGCGCTCGGGGCGGTTGCGCAGCGACTGCAGGCCATCGCGTTCATCGATGTTCAGCAGTGAGGCGTTTGCATGCACCCGCCAGTGCTGATTCATCTGCAGTTTGAGTTCGGGTTCGATGCCCTGTACGACGATGGTGCCGCGATTGATATTCGTGAATGTGTCGCTGTCGAAATCCACCAGGTCTTCATAGCGTGTGCGAAACAGACTGAGCTGAAGCACCGATCCGGCGCTGCCGATACGGCGAGCGAGCGTCAGATCCGCATTCTTGCTGCGCTCCGGCTTCAGGTCGGGGTTGCCGCCCAGCGGGAAGCCCAGCGCAAAGAAGCTCGGCGGCTGGAAGCCTTTATTGAAGTTGGCCTTGAGCGTAGTAGAACCGCCCGGCAAGTCCCAGACCAGGCCGAGGTGCGGCGTGGTCTGGCTGTCGCTGCTCTCGCCCTCGTCGATGCGGTCGTGGCGTATACCGATCTGCGCGGCAAGACCAGACAGCAAAGGGAAACGTCCCTCCATGAACACAGCGGTGGTCTTGCGATCGAGGCTGAAGTTCAGCGACTGGAGGCCGTCATCGAAAAAGAAATCGCCGACGCTGTCGAGCTGGCCATCCTCATCAGCAAGCTCGGCACCGGCAACGAGAGTGCCACCGGTCGCGTAACTTTTCGTTACGGCCATTGCTACATCACGCCGACGGAAATCCGTGTCGGTGATGAATGCCGGAACCGGGAAGCGCTCACCCGCGTCGATCGCCGGATTGTCGTCGCTGGCTTGCCGCTTGAACTCCGAGGCCTTGACCGTCAGTTGAAACCCGCTGAGGTCTCCGACGCTCAGATCCGCCCCATAGCGCCTGTCTGTCGATGTTCTGGAAGTCAGCTCACGATTGACGGCCAGACGCGGGCCACCGCTGTCGTCCGGAAATCCCGTGCTGTCACGCTCGACCTGGGCCGCAAAGATTCCGCCAGTAAACAAGCCGTTATCCACGAGACGCAGCGAGCCTGAAACAGTGTCGAGATCGAGGGTCGCGTCGTCACCCCGGCCACCACTTTCCGTATGACCGGCATTGAGCTGGCCCTGCAGACTGCTGTTGCCGAGATTGAGTAGCGCGCCATAGCTGCTTTCATCGTCGCCACCCATGGCGACATAGCCGCTGCCCTCGATGCCATTCACCGCAGCACGCCGCGTGATGAAATGCACCACGCCGGCCAGCGCTTCACCGCCATAGACCGCCGATGCGGGGCCGCGCAGCACCTCGATGCGCTCGATCTGGTTGACGTCGATGCCTGACAGATCGTAGGTACTGCCGCGGGTGGTGGTCGGATCATTCAGCCTGACGCCATCCAGCAGGATCAGCAGATGACTGTTCTCGGCACCGCGCAGGTACATCGACATGAAGCCGCCGGCCGGGCCGGCCTGATCGACATAGATACCGGTCACGCGCGAAAGCACATCCTCGATACCGGAGGGATGACCGGCCTGGATTTCGGCATGCTCGACGACGGTCACGTTCTGCGCGAGGCCCGCACTGGTCATCGGCAGCCGCGTACCCGTCACGATGATATCGGCATCACCGGTATCTGCGCCCGCAAGCGTCGATGCGATTGCGGTGGTGCAAGCAAGGAACAGGGTCAGCAAGCGGCTGGCACGCATACGGGCATGCATCGTGAGTCGTCCTCTCTGGTGATATCAGGCTGGATATCGATCGGGTCATGGCCGCAAATGGCCACGCTGGCGGATTATAGATGCGAGCTGCGCCATGACTATGCTGGAATCAATCCATATGGCCCCTGTCGCTGGCCTGATTGTTGTCGCCGTTGACGTCGTGGTGCAGTGGGCAGCATCTCTGGCAATATCGGTGCATCCGTCTGCAGCATGGTTGTCATCATGAGCGCCGTGCATACTGCGAAATGTCAACAGGGTGGAGGTGAATCATGAGTGCAGTAACCCCGCTGGATCCGCATATCGCTTATTGCGGTCTGGATTGTTCTGGCTGCGACGTCTACCGCGCGACCAAACTCGACAGCAACGACCTGCGGCAGGAATACGCCAACAAGGTTTTTTCCCAGTTCAGGATCAAGGTCGAGCCGGCCACAATCAACTGCCACGGTTGCCGCGACGAGCGGCCCAAGACCGGCTACTGCGCCATGTGTGAGGTGCGCAAATGCACCATCGAGCGGGGCCTCGAAAACTGTGCGTACTGCGCGGACTACGGCTGCGACAAGCTGAAGAAGGTCCATGCGGCAATGATCACCGTCGGCAAGGCCGTTAACGGCGTCGCCAGTGCCCATCTGAATCTCGAAGCCATACGCCGCGAAAAAGGCCTCAACTGAACGGGCCCGCTATACCAGTTCCCCTCGCGGAACGTGTCCTCGCGCTGGATACGACGCGGGGCTTCGCCGTGCTCGGCATATTGCTGATGAACATCTGGTCGTTTGCGGGGCCACAGGCGATTTACGACTACCCGGTGGCAGCTGCTGACTGGGGCGGGGCACCGCTGCAGACCTGGGCAGTGATGCATACGCTGTTCGAAGGCAGCCAGCGGGCGCTGTTCTCCATACTGTTCGGCGCCGGCATGCTGCTCATGGTAAGTCGCCTGGATGAGCGCGCAGCGGATTCGGGCAGTGCGCGGATTTACTACCGGCGTCTCGTATTCCTGATGCTGTTCGGCCTGTTCGACATGTTCGTGCTGCTGTGGCCTGCCGACATCCTGTTCATCTATGCGTTATGTGGCCTGGTGCTGTACCCGTTGCGTAATCGCAAACCCGGTACCCTCCTGCTGCTGGCTCTGATCGTATTCTTCGTCCAGGGTGGATTGCGTGTACTGAACTGGGAAGAATCGATACAACTGCAACAGGAATACGCGGCGGCACAAGCCAGCCCCGAACTGCCAGCAAACGCGGATCAGGCACGGACTGAGCGCTTGCAGGCATGGGAAGCCATAGAGCAGCGTGCGCATCCGGACCTCAGTGCGCCAAGAACCAGCGAACTGATTCGCATCACCGGCAGCGGTGCGTTTGGCGAATTTCTCGCCTCGAAACTGCAAACCAGTCTCATGCTGCTGATCTTCGTCGGTTTGAAATCATTGGTGCTCGATTCGCTCGGCGCCATGCTGGTTGGCATGGCATTGCTGCGCGCCGGTGTACTGACCCTGTCGGCGCCAGTGCGCAGCTATTTCCTGCTCGCGCTTCTCGGCTACGGCATCGGGCTGCCGCTGGCTGCATGGGAAACCACCGCACTGATCGGCAATGACTTCGACCCGATCCTGAAAGCGCGCAACCTGATTCACTACGACTTCAGGCGCATGGCCGTCGGGCTGGGCCATCTGGGCCTTATCCTGCTGTTCTGTCGCCGGTATCCGCGCAGCTGGCTTGCGACACGGATTGCGGCGGTTGGCCGCATGGCACTCAGCAATTATCTGGGTCAGTCAATATTGTGCGGCTTGCTGTTCTATACCGTCGGTTTCGGACTGTATGGCCGGTTTACCGGCTATTACCTTTATCTGGTCGTCGCCGGCATCTGGGTCATACAGATTGTGTTCAGCAACTGGTGGCTGGCCCGCTATCACTTCGGCCCATTTGAATGGGTCTGGAAGTCGCTGACCTACAAGCAGCGCCAGCCCCTGCGGCGCGCCTGAGCACCAGGGCTGGCATCAGCCGACCGGACTCATGCTTCGCGGATGCTGTTCCCCACCTTCTGCTTCGTGCCAGGCACCGGCCAGTCTTTCCATTCCTTGATCACGCCATCATTGATCAGGAAGTGTCCAGCGACATGGAACTCCATGCTGAGCCCGCCCGGCGGTGCATTGAAATAGTCGATGCGCTCATTCAGGACCAGCGGGGCTACCGCAAAGGACCGCAGGATGTCCCAGCGTACTGAATCGAGCTTTTTCAGGAACGGGCCCATCTGCTTCGCAAACTGGTCCCTGCCGGTAATCAGCGGCTGCCCGGGCGCAATCTGGTAGTGCAGGTCTTCGGCCAGATAAGGCAGCAGCGCATCGACATCGCGCAGCGACCAGTCACGGCAGAAATCCCGTACCAGCTTTTCATTGCGCAGATCCTGCGCGCTCATTTTCGTCTGTTCCACGCTCATCGTTGTGAGTCCTCCACAGGCTGTTATGCCCAGCGCCGCCGCGCCCGTCAGAATTCCTCGCCGATCCAATATCGCTTACCCTCAGTCACTCAGATCATTCTCGCACGACATTGATCGATGACCTGCCGAAATTCTGGATGCTGAATATTTGGCCACATTCCTTGATACGAGTTTGGCAACTGTGTTTTCATCACGGTTGCCAGCGGCGTTCAGCCCGCTGCTTGTCCTGAATCACCGACTGTATTAAAGGATCAACGCACCCGACATGGAAATACTGTCACTGGAACTATTTGGCAATTCATTGCTGCAGTGGGCTACAGCAACTGGCGCAGCCCTGCTGGCTGTTATCGCGCTGCTTATACTCTCCCGCTTCGTTCGCACACGCCTGACAACATTCGCCCAAAGAACCGACGGCACGCTCGATGACGCCCTGGCTGCAGCGATGCGGGCGACGCACTTCTGGTTCATCGCTGCTGTCGCGCTGTTGTGCGGAGCACAGTTTCTGCACCTGCCTGAGCAGGCTGACTCGATCATCAACCACGTTTTCACGCTCGCCCTGATCATTCAGGCCGGGTTGTGGGTACACGCCGCCATCAGCGGGTTGCTCTCCGGCTACCTGGCCCGGCACCGGCACCTTGATGCCAACGGGGTTACGACCACCTCGATCCTGTGCTTCATCGCACAGGTTGCCCTCTGGTCGCTCGTCATACTGATGCTGCTCGACAACCTGGGCTTCGACGTGACAACGCTGGTGGCAAGCCTCGGCATCGGCGGCGTCGCGGTTGCCCTCGCCGCACAAAACATTCTCGGTGACATGTTTGCGTCGATCGCCATCGCGCTTGACCAGCCGGTCGTGATCGGTGACTTCATCGTCGTCGGCGAGTTGACCGGTACCGTTGAACGTGTCGGCCTCAAGACCACACACCTGCGCAGCCTGTCGGGCGAAACCATCGTGCTGTCAAACAGCGACCTGCTGAACAGCAGGATCCGCAACTACAAGCGGATGTCGGAGCGTCGTGTGCTGTTTGGATTCAGCGTCACCTATGACACGCCGCCGGATATGCTGCGCAACATCCCGGTCGTCGTCGAAAAAATTATCGGACCGGATCCGCTGACCCGCTTCGATCGCGCCCACCTCGCCACATTTGGTGCCTCGGCACTTGAGTTCGAAGTGGTCTACTACGTGAAGAGTCCCGACTACGGGCAATTCATGGATATCCAGCAGCGCATCAACCTGGAGCTGATCGGCGCATTCCAGGCATCAGGAATCGAGTTCGCTTTCCCGACCCAGACCATCCATCTGGTAACGCCCGCAGACACCATCCGGTAACTGACCGGAAATACTCACTGGCGGACTGCCTGCAGAAAATCGCGCCCCCAGCGCGCCAGGTCATACTGGGACACGATCTCAAACAGCGTTCGCTGGCGGCTGTCGCGCTCGCCATCCGTCATGGTCAGCGCCAACTTGAGGGTGGCGACAAGATCAGCCTGGTCATGCGGGTTCGTCAGCAGCGCGCCTTTAAGTTCCGCCGCCGCACCAGCAAACTCGGAGAGCACCAGCACACCGCTTGAACCATGGACGCCGTGCGTGGCAATGAACTCCTTGGCGACAAGATTGAGGCCGTCGCGCAAAGGCGTGATCCACATGATGTCAGCCGCAGCATAGTGCGCCACGACCTCCTCAAACGGCAGGGAACGGGCAAAAAACCGCACCGGGGTCCAGTCCAGACGGGAATAGCGGCCGTTGATCCGGCCCACTGCCTGGTCGATCTGCGTCTGCAGCGAGCGATAAACAGTCATCTCCCTGGCAGCCGGTACGCATACCAGCATCAGGGTCAGCGTACCCGGAAGCGCAGGGTCGCCGTCCAGCAAGCGCTCGAAGGCCTGCAGTTTCTCCAGGATCCCCTTGCCGTAATCCAGCCGCTCGATGGCCAGCACAAGTTTTCTGTCGCCGATCTCGGCCCGAATGGTCGCGATTTCGGCCTGCACCTGCGGCAGCTCCATGCACTCGCGAATCCGGCCGACATCGGTACCTACCGGGTGGGCGCCCAGCCGCACCGTTCGCTCTCCGTGGCGAAGACCAGTCGCCATCGTCGCAACACCTACGGCACAGCCAAAGGTCAGGAAGCGCGGCGCACAGGATGCGCTCGACGCAATGTCGACCGGTATCGCACTGCGGAGTGCATCGACGAAGTTTTCGACATGACGGGGAATATGAAAGCCGATGTAATCACAGGCGAGCAGACTGCCGAGGATCTCCCGTCTCCAAGGAATGACGTTGAAGATATCGCCGGCCGGAAAGTGTGTGTGGTGGAAGAAGGCAATCTTCAGGTCAGGCCGGAGTTCGCGCAGGGTCGAGGGCACCATCCACAGGTTGTAATCGTGCAACCAGACCACGGCTCCCGGCGCCGCTTCGGCAGCCACGGCCTTGGCAAAACGCCGGTTAATTTTCTTGAATAGCTGCCAGTCATCTTCATTGAATCGCGCCCGCTCCCAGAAAGTATTGATGACCGGCCAGAACGCTTCCTTGGAAAAGCGCTTGTAGAACACATCGACTTCATGCTTGGTCAGCGGAACGCGCGCGGCCGTGAGATTCGGGTAGCGCTCCGTATCGACTGCCGTATGCACCTCGAACTTGCCGCTACGTTTGTCATCCACGCTCCACGCGACCCATGATCCGGGATGACCATCGCCGAAAAAACTCAGCAGACTGGGAATGATGCCGTTTGGTGAACTATGCTTGTGGCGCACCAGCTTGCCGTTAACGACTTTCTCTTCGTAGGGTAACCGGTGATAGACCATCACCAGCTCGGCCTTGCCACAGGCGGGATCGGTCCTTCTTCCTGAGGTGAACTTTTCCGCATCGATCATTGCGAAATGATCGATTGCTTCAAGAATGCCGCCGCAGCCGGTGGCTCTGGCATGCAGCACGTTGTCCAGACGATCTGTTGCGGCGAGCAGGGCCGACTCCGAGTCACCGACACAGACGCCCGAATAGCCTTCCCTGTACATCGACAGGTCATTGAGCGTATCACCAGCCACCAGCACCTGTGGCGCCTCGATGCCCAGATGTTTGACCAGCATGCAGAGGGTGCTGCCCTTGTCGGTAGAGCGCGGCAGTATGTCGAGGTACTGGTCCGCCGAGTAGAGCACCTCGCAGTCCAGACGACGCGCTTCAGCTTCGATCTGGCCGCGCAGCTCGTTCAGCAGTTCGGGCCGGCACCAGTAAGAGCAGCGTCGCTGCTGCGGCACATTCTGGCGTACCAGACCCTTGAACCGTGACATCGCCAGCGCGACCGCATGCTCACCGGGCCAGCGCGATTCGATTTCCCATTGCAGCGGCTGTATTGGCTGCATATCGGAAGTGCGGATGAGCGTAGCGCCCACATCGCAGATCACATAGTCGGGCTCAGGCAGCAGGGGATCGGAGAGCAGCGGCAGGACATTTTCCAGACCCCGACCGGTGACCCAGGCGAGATTTATTTCCGGATGCGCGTCGACCAGCCGGTACAACTGCTGGCGCATTCCCGCATCGCCGGCCAGAAAGGTGCCGTCCAGATCGGTAGCAAGCAACATCGATACAGCTGTGGTCGTAGTACTCATGGTGATTATCCTTCAGGCGGCTGCACCGGAATGCCCGGCAACAGCTCCATTGCGGCAGGAGTGGCGCGCAACATGGGATGAAATCGAGCGCGATGGAAAATCTGGCGGGCTCTGAACAGCCGCCGGCCACCGGTGACAATCGCCAGCAGGCCCGAGGCAAAGGCAAAAAATGCTGGCAGGCTGTCGGGGCCCATGCGGTGCATGAGAAACCCTGCTGTGACCGGACCTACCGCTGCGCCGATGCCGTTCAGTAACAGCAAGGCACTGCATCCTGCAAGCAAGCCCTCTGCTGGCAGCTGGTCGAGCAGATGTGCCACGCACAAGGGATAAAGCGCGAAGGCGAGGCCACCGAACACAAAGAACATCACAAACAGCAGCGCACCGGGTCCGGGCGAAAGCACGGCTGCGATCAGCGCTATTCCCGCGGCTGCCGCACTGACAGCGGCGAGCGTCGTGCGACGATCACCACGATCGGACAAACGGCCGATTGGAAATTGCAGCGCAGCCCCCCCGCATATCGTGATCGTCATGAACAGGCCGACGCCCGACCGCTCCAGCCCCGATTCCAGGGCGTACACCGGACCCATACCCCAGAACGCACCCAGCATGAGACCGGATAGCACGGCGCCAACCGCCGCGCTGGGCGCCATACCGGAGATCTGCCAGATATTCGAGCGGGGCGCAGGCAGCATCGCAGGCTGTGGCAGCAACGTAAAAGCAACTGGCAGCGTCGCGAGTGAAATCAGGATGGCAACCACGCTGAACAACACGAAACTGCGCGGTGGCTGGAGGTCCAGAAGCAGTTGCCCGGAAGCCAGCGCCAACAAACTGACCACCATATAGACGGCAAATATGCGGCTGCGCTGCCCCGGCAAAGCCTGCGAATTCAGCCAGCTCTCGATCACCGTGCAGAGTCCCACGACCGCCAGTCCTGTGACGACCCGCAGCAAGGCCCAGGCGACCGGGTTCACCCACAGCGGGTAGAGCAGAACGGTTGTTGCCGCCAGCGCAGCATAGAAGGCAAAGGCACGGATATGCCCGACGCGCCGGATCAGCAGCGCGGCGACAAAGGTGCCAAGAAAAAAACCGACGAAATAGCCCGACATGATCAGGCCCAGGGTCAGCTCATCGAAACCTTCGACACCACCGCGCATCGCCAGCAGGGTGCTGAGCAACCCGCCACCGGCCAGCAGAAATGCAACACTGACAAGGAGGGACAGAATGGGAAAAACAAGACGAAGCACGCGAGCGGGGGAATCTCCTCAAATTAGCGGGCCAGTATAACCCATTGATCATGATGGCCTCCCGGGCCGCGCTGAGAGCAGCCTGATACTTGCATGGCGGCGGGGCTGGGGTATATTCAACGGTGCCGACAGCTTGCTGAACTCCATACAAACAACAGTCACGGAGCGCAATCATGAGCATCTCGGTCCCCGCACGCATGGCGGCCTGGTTCCGCTGTATCGCTCTGGTCACTGGCCTCCTCCTTGCAGCTGCACCAGCCAGTGCACGTGATAACCCGCTACAAAAGCTCGGCAAGGCCCTGAACGCACTCGGCAACGGCCAGCACTCCGGTAATCTCATCGTTAATGGCAGCTTCGAAGAACCGGTGGTCGGCAAGGGCCGCTATGTGACCTTTCCCGCCGGCCAATCATTTGCAGGCTGGCAGGTGATCGGTACAGGCAGCGTGTCGCCAATCAGTGGCGAGTACGGCGCTTCCCGCATCACGTTCAACGCGCAGCAAGGCAGCCAGTGGCTGGACATGACGGGGCCAGGATCGAACTCGGCGGCTGGTGTGCAGCAAACGGTGCGGACCCAGCCTGGCACAAAGTACGAACTGGTGTTCTACGTCGGCAATGTGGTCGGCGGCTCCTTCGGCACGAGCAGCAGCATCGAAGTGCTGGTTGATGGCACGTCGCTAGGCATTTCACGCAATGCCAGCAACAGCCCGGGCGGTCAGTCCTGGGGTCAGGTCAAGCTGCCGATCACGGCGACAGGCAACAACACCACGATCGCTTTCATCAATCGCGATCCGTCAAACGACAACAGCAACGGCCTGGATAACGTTTCGCTCATGCCAGCCCCAGCGACGACAGTACTCACCGAGTCCTTTGAGGCACCGGTGACCGGTAACTACACCACATACAACGCAGGCCAGTCCTTTACAACGGCGACCAACACCTGGATCGTTGCCGCCAGCGGCGTCGATATCTGCAACGTACGGGTCCGGCGCGAAGTAACCGCGTTTGATGGAAATCAGACCGTGGATCTGAACGGTTCGCCCGGAGCCGGGGTGCTCTCCACCAGCTTTGCAACCAAGACCGGACAGACATACCGCCTTAGCTTCCACTACGCCAGAAATAACGGCCTGGGCGCCACACCAGCCCGCGCGAAGGTAGAGGTGCTTGGATCGGCACCACTGTTGCAAGCCGAAATTCGCCACGACAAGACGGTTGGACCTTTCGGCAGCTACCTGAGCTTCAGCGATGATTTTGTGGCAGACGGCACCACAGCAAGCCTGCGTTTCACCTCGCTCAATCCCGGCAATGCCGGGATCACACTCGACGGCATCGAAATCAAGGCCGTGGATTAAGAACCAGCCACCGTAACAGCAGGAAGCGCCCATGCAGGGTCGGGAAACAAACACTCGGGGGAAGATGATGCGAATCTCGAAATGGACTGGTTTTCTCTTGCTCACGGCCTTGCTCGCTGCGTGCGGCGGCTCAAAGGATTCCGCCAACGGCGGGTCAGCTGCGGGCGGCTTCGGTAACACGCCAAAATCAGCACCTTCCGGCAACGCCACCGCCGAGGAAGTCGCTGAAGAAGCCCGGGGCGATGTGGACTGCCCGGCAGACATCGATACACCCGCGCGCACCGCGTCCGCGCCGGTCGATGATGTGGTCGGCGTCCGGCCCGGGATGACCTACGTGGAAGCCGCAAACGTCGTGATGTGTACTGGCGACCTGATGGTCGTCACCGCCGACAACTCCCGCGGGTTCAACATGCAGACCTACGGACAAACGATACGGCAGGGATTCGATGCCCGGCCGGCAAAGCCGCGTATCGAAAAGACCTCCAAACAGATCATGCAGGAGATGCAGGACGACATGATCGCGCGCGGCGGCAATGCCGTTCGCCATGACATGCAACCCGGCGAGTCCAAGTGGTATGTCGGCACCATGGGCCTGCCCGGCCAAGAACGCGTCGTCAACGCGGCACGGGAGGAATGGTTTGCAGAGGGCCGTAACCCGACCATGGCCAGTGTCGAACAGGCCCTGCTGAAGAAGTACGGCACACCGACCCGTAACCAGAAATCCGGCGGCAACATCTACATCAGCTGGGCCTACGACCCGCTGTCACGCGCGATTACGGAGACGTCACCACTCTTCAACCAGTGTTCCGGCAACGCGAGCCCGGACGGCGGCGTGAACCTGTCACCGGATTGCGGCATCGTCGTGGCGGCACAAGTCGTAGCCACAACCGATAATCCCGAGCTCGCAAGGTACATGCAGGTAGGCGTCGTCAATCAGGCCGGCGGCTACGAGGCCATTACTGCAACCGAGCAGGCCTTGCAGCAGCAGGATAACGAGCGCAAGGCGAAGCAGGTGGAAGCAGCCGGGAAGAACGCCGATGCGCCACAGCTCTAGGACTGAAGCGATGCGCGGCTGCCTGGGCCTGGTCGCAGCCATACTGTTGCTCCCGGCATGCGGCGGACCCAAGGCGCCTGACTCTGCATCGGGACCGGTCTCCAGCACGACACCTTCCGATACTGCGCAAGCGCGCAGCGAAAGTGCCACCGCCCGCCCTGCAGCCGCAGGCCAGGGCGCCTTCGCCAACCGCACTGGAGAGCTGGTCAACCCCGACAACAGCACCATGGTCTTTCTCTACTACGACCTGGCCGGGATTCCGCCGCCCATCGACGACTGGGTCGAGAAAGACAATCGCGTGCAGTACGTACCGGCGATCGAAAAGGCCGCGAAGCGCGCTGAGGTCAAGGCCGAGCTGGAGTCCGGGGTTGCTGCCGTACGCGGCATCGGCACCTTGCGTCTGTCGATGAATGCGAACCTTAGCGACTATGACCCCAGCTACGGTGAGTTCATGGTGCGCGCACTGGCACCAAGCTCGGTGGTCGAGTTCCCGGCCATGGGACAGAAGGTTTCGCTCAAGTTCAGCAATGGGCGAACAGCGCAGATCTGGAAGGTTCCCGCAGCCGATGCGCAACAGATCCGCGACAAGATCGGTTATGGCGGCAATGTTTCGCTCGATGTCGGGCTGAGGATCACCGGTGTGCTGCCTGCTCCCGGTGGCGGCACGATCAGTACTGAAGTTGTCGATTACGAGCTGCAGGATAACCGCAGCGGCGCGATGCTGGGTCGGATACAGGTTACACAGTAGCCATGGCAGCCAGTGCGTCCAGGTAGCGAGGCACACCCGCTTCAATCGGGATAAAGGCTGCGGAATATCCGGCCGCGTGCAGGCCGGACAGGTCCGCCTGGGTATAGCTCTGGTAGCTGCCCTGCAGATGTGCGGGGAACGGGATGTAGCTGATTTGTCCCCGGCCGTGCCACTTGAGCACTGCCTTGGCAACGTCATTGAAACTGCGCGCCTGCCCGGTGCCTGCGTTGAAGATCCCGGACTTGCCCCCGCGCTCCAGCGCCCAGAGATTCACCGCGACGATGTCATCGACATGGATGAAGTCGCGAAGCTGCCCGCCATCAGCATAACCATCGCTGCCGGTGAACAGCCGTACTTCATCGCCCGTCTTCAGCTGCTCATTGAAGTGATGGATAACACTTGCCATCTTGCCCTTGTGCGCTTCGCCCGGCCCGTAGACATTGAAGTACCGCAGGCCGACGACCGGCGCACGGAAGCTGGCCGTCACCTTCCGGACGTGGCGGTCAAACATCAGCTTCGAGAAAGCGTAGACATTTATGGGCCGTTCGCATTCCTCGCTGACGCGGAACTCTCGCCCTGCACCATAGACCGATGCCGATGAGGCGTAGATCAGCGGCACTTTGCGCGCCGTCGAGTAATGCAGCACCTGCTTCGAGTACTCGTAGTTGGCCTGCATCATCAGCAGGCCATCCCACTCGGTGGTATCCGTACATGCGCCCAGATGGAAGATGCCCTCGAGCTTTGGCGCGAGGTCCTGCCCGGCAGTGATGCGGGACAGGAAGTCGTGCATGTCGAGGTAGTCGGCGATCCGGCAGTCGGAGAGATTAAGAACCTTGTGCGCATCGCGAAGATCATCGACGACGAGGATATCGCTGCGGCCGGCAGCATTGAGTGCGCGAACGAGATTGCTGCCGATGAAGCCAGCGCCGCCGGTAACGACCAGCATGGCCGCGGCTACTTCACGAGCGTGTAGGTAGCGCCGCAGTAGGGGCACTTGGCCCGCTCACCGGGCACCAGCGGCAGATAGACGCGCGGGTGGGAATTCCACAGGTACATGCCCGGCATCGGACAGGACAGCGGCAGATCGTCGGCCGTCACCTTGTAGTGATGCTCGGCATTGGGCTGTATCAACGCGGATTCTTTCGCCGCTCTGGCCGTCATGAGACTTCATCCTGGTTTGCCGGGACGGCAGTATAAAACACGGACTGCCAGAGGCGGGTCACTGTCGCCGCAAGTCCGGCCACCTCCGCGTGCGGTATGAGTCCCGAGCGGCCAGCCAGGTTCCGGTGATGGATGTGCCGCCGGTACTCCCGATAGGTATCGGCCAGCAATTCCGCATCAGCAGGTGCCAGAATCCCGTGCGCCGCCAACGCTTCCAGCTGGCGGATATTGTCCGACCAGCGTACGAGATCAGGGTAACGGTGCGCCTCACGCAACACGAGGTACTGCACGAGAAACTCGATATCAGCCACGCCACCGGGATCCTGCTTCACATCGAAGCGCTCGTCCGTGCCCCTGGAAAGCTCCTTGCGCATGCGCTGCCGCATCTCCGCAACCTCGGTGGCCAGATTGTCACGACGGACGTAGCTGGTCAGCGCATGGACGCGCAGCGCCTCGAAGGCAGCCTTGACGCCGCCATCGCCGGCCACCACCCGGCTGCGCAACAGGGCCTGGTGCTCCCAGGTCCATGCATCCTGCTGCTGGTAGCGATCGAATGCCGCAAGACTCGACACCATCAGCCCCGACTGCCCGCTCGGCCGCAGCCGGATATCGACATCGTAGAGTTTTCCGGAGGCCGTATGCATGGTCAGGATACTGATGATGCGACGGGTAAGGCGCGCAAAGAACATCGCATTGTCGAGCGGCTGTGCGCCATCGGTCTGCTCCGCGTCACCGGCGGAGTCGTGCAGAAATACCAGGTCGAGGTCTGACCCGTAGCCCAGCTCCAGTCCGCCAAGCTTGCCGTAGGCGACGATCGCAAAGTGCGCCGGGCGCCGGATACCATTCTCCGTACAGCCCGGCTCGCCGTGTCGGTCGGCGATTTCCCGCCACGCTATCGACAGCGCAGCTTCGAGAACCAGCTCGGCGATATCGGTGAGCCGGTCACTCACACTCATCAGCGGCAGCGTACCGGCAAGATCGACAATCGCCACGCGGAAAGTTGCCGCCTGCTGAAAGTTCAACAGCGCATTGAGCCGCCCCTCCCCGTCGTCTGCAGCAACGCGCTTCAGGCGCAGTTTCAGATCGGCAGCGAGTTCTTCGCGGCTGGGTGCCGATTCAAACACCAGCGGATCAAGCAGCTCGTCGAGCAGCAGCGGGTGGGTCGCGACGAGGCGGGAGAGAAATTCACTGTTGCCACACAGGGACACCAGTTTTTCCAGCGCCAGCGGATTTTCGTTGAGCAGGGCAAAATAGGCTGAACGTCGGCCGATCGCCTCGATGATCAGCACCATGCCATCCAGCGCACGCACCGGCTTCTGCTGCTTGCAGGCATGCATGAGGATCGCCGGAATGAGCATATCGAGCCGCTGGCGACCGGGCGTATCAAGACGCGGCAGCAGGCTGCCCTCGCGCAGGCGGCGCAGCTGTTCGACGATGCCGGCCGGATCACTGAAGCCTGCTTCGGCCAGCCGCTCTTCCTGCAGTTCCAGTGTGGCCTCATCGTTCCACACTTCATCAAGCACAGAAGATAGCGGGGCTGGTACTGCTGCGTCATCGGCCGGCGCACTGCTGCCGCCCGTACCATTGGCGCCACGGAAAACGATTTCGTGAAAATGGTATGCGACGCGGTCACGCTGGACATCGAGTGCGGCGAGAAATTCTTCCCAGCTCGCCATACCCATCGCAAAAGCCAGGCGCTGCTGATCGGGAGGATCCGCCGGTATGTCATGCGTCTGCCGGTCGTGCAGCGCCTGCAGACGGTTCTCGGCGAGGCGCAGAAAGCAGTAAGCCGTCTTCAGCTCGGTGGCATCTTCAGCGGGCAGACAGCCGGCCTGCACCAGCTGCGGCAGCGCAACCAGCAGCTGCCGCTCGCGAAGCCCGATAACCGTCCCGCCACGCACCAGCTGCAGAGCCTGCACGATGAACTCGATCTCGCGTATCCCGCCCGGACCGAGCTTGAGGTTGGCGCGGTACTCCTTCTTCTCGACCTCTGCGGCGATCATCGCCTTCATCTCGCGCAGGGAACTGAACACGCCATAATCCAGATAACGGCGGTAGATAAAGGGACGCAGCACATCGCGATAGAGCCCGTCGGCGTCATCCCAGCGGTTGACGACCCGCGCCTTGATGTAAGCGTAGCGCTCCCAGTCGCGGCCATGCCGCAACAGGTAGGCCTCGAGTCCGCCCAGGCTCACCGACAGGGGTCCGGCACTGCCGAAGGGCCGCAGTCGTGCGTCGACGCGATATACGAAGCCCTCGGCGGTATTGCGACTCAACAGGTCGATCAGGCGCTGGGCCAGGAAACGGAAGTACTCCTCATTGCTGATCGAACGCGGTCCGCTTGTTTCACCGCTGCCTGAGTGCACGAACACGAGGTCGATATCGGAAGAGAAATTCAGTTCGTGACCACCCAGCTTGCCCATCGCCAGCACACCGAAGCCGCAAGGTGCGCCCTCTTCGGTGCGGGGTTCGCCATAGCGCGCCTGCAGAGTGGTCTGCGCCCAGGCCAGTGCGACATTGACTGATGCATCAGCCAGATTCGACAGGTCGCGCAGGGTCTCGGTGACGTCGGCAGTGCCAGCCAGGTCACGCCAGATGATCCGCACCAGCTCACGATGGCGAAACAGGCGCAGACGACGCTGCAGCTCTTCTTCGTCCGGCTCCGGCGGCAGCGCAGCGCGCAGCAGTTCGACGTAATCGTCAGCTGTCGTGGTTCGTTTCAGGCGGCCACTTGTCAGCAGCTCGGCCAGCATGACGGGGTAACGCAGGAGGATGTCGGCCGCATAGGGGCTGGCGGTGAGCACCCGGACGAGCTGCGAGCGGCGCTGCGGATCGTCCGGGAAGGCGGTGACAAGCTCCGGACGGGCCGTCAGCTGTTCGTGAAGAGCGGCGACTCCCTCACGCAGAGGCGCGGGGACGATTTCAAATTCAACCGGGCGCGGATTCATTGCTGCGATATTAGTAGACTTTCATCATGACAACTTTTGTTCTTGTACATGGCAGCTGGCATGGCGCCTGGTGCTGGCACCGGGTAGTGCCCGAACTGGAGGCACTGGGTCATCAGGTGCTGGCGCCGGACCTGCCCGGACATGGCGATGATGCCACGCCGCTCGCACAGCTCACGCTGGCGGCCTACGCGAAATGTGTCACAGCGGCAGTGCGCGCTGCTTCCGGGTCGGTGGTGCTTGTCGGCCACAGTTTCGGCGGTATCGTCATCAGCCAGACCGCGGAGATCGTTCCGGAGCGGATCAGCCGGCTTATCTATCTGACAGCGTTCCTGCCTGCCAACGGCCAATCCCTGTCGCGGCTCGCCACGGCCGACGGTGACAACCCGGTGGCCACCAGCTCAAGCATCTCGGCAGACCAGCAGCTCATCAGCCTTGATCTCACCCGGGTGCACGAGCTGCTCTACGCTGACTGTCCGGAAAGCGATGTCGCGCTCGCCCGGCAGCGCCTGTGCGCCGAGCCGGTCACGCCTTTCATAACACCTGTAAAAATCACGGCTGGACGGGCCGGCAGCATCCCGCGTACCTATATCGAGTGCCTGAACGACATCGCCATCCCGCTCTGGTTTCAGCGCCAGATGCAGGCCACCGTGCCCTGCGATCCGGTGTACGTCCTGGCGACAGGGCACTCACCGTTCTTTGCCGCACCGGCAGAACTGGCCCGCTTGCTGGGGGAGGCTTAAAGGAAACGTCAGCCTTTATTCCTGTCAAAAAAAGGTAGCGTCCCCTATTCGACCAGCGTACTGGCCCACGCCTCAAGCTTCAGGGCATCCTGGTGGAAGGTGCGAATGCCAGCGGCCAACTTGTCGGTCGCCATCGCGTCCTCGTTGTGCGCCCAGCGGAAACCCTGCTCGTTCATGGTGACTTTCTGCAAGTCGCTGGCCTTGGCCGCAGCCACATTCAGTCTTGCCTCCAGCGTGCCTTCGCGCTTCTGCAGTTCAGCGAGAAGGTCGGGCGCAATGGTCAGCAGATCGCAACCGGACAAGAGCAGGATCTGCTCGATCTTCCGGAAGCTTGCGCCCATGACTTCGGTCTTGTAGTCGAACTTCTTGTAGTAGTTGTAAATCTGCGTCACTGAAGCCACACCCGGATCTTCATCTACCGGTATCTCGGCACCCTTTTCCTTGCGCCAGTAATCATAGATACGTCCGACGAAAGGCGAAATCAGCGTGACCTTCGCCTCTGCACAGGCGACCGCCTGGGCAAAAGAAAACAGGAGGGTCAGATTGCAGTGGATACTTTCGCGCTCAAGCAGCTCGGCTGCCTTGATGCCTTCCCAGGTACTGCCGAGCTTGATCAGCACGCGCTCCCTGGCAATCCCGGCTTTCTCGTACATCGCGATCAGCGCACGGGCCTTTGCCACGGAACCCGCCGTATCGAAAGAATAAGAAGCTGGCACTTCGGTGGACACCCGACCGGGAATGAGCTTCAGGATCTCGATACCGAAGTTGACCGCAAGCCGGTCGGTGAACGCGGCGGTACGGTCAGCTGCGGTACCGCTGATCGACTGCGAGTAACGCAACGCCTCCTCAACCAGCGGCCGGTATTCCAGTTGCTGCGCCGCCTTGCCGAGCAGCGACGGGTTGGTCGTCGCGTCGCGGGGCTTGTACTGGGCAATCTGGCCTATATCGCCGGTGTCGGCAACGATAACGGTATGCGCCTTGAGGGAATCGAGCATCGACATAAGGCGACGCTACCCTTTTTCCCTGTTCCTCACCACCTCTGAATAAAGGGTAGCGTTCCAGTGTGGTTACTTCATACCGGCAGAGGGTCGCACGCTCCAAGCGGTCCAAAAAGAAAAGCCCCGCCATTTCTGGCGGGGCTTTCAGCGTCGTATCCCGCAGGAGCAGCTTCAGCCGCGATCGGGATTATTCAGTCATTACTTGCCGAGGCGATCACCGTACTCCAGAAGGCCCGGATCCTCGACCCAGCCGTCCGGCCGCTTGGCCCGGGGCGGGATGCTGCCCTTGAAGTTCTCCGGCCCGACGTTGAGCGAGGAGATATCCATCACGAAGGTGTGGATATTGGACATGAAGCCCGAGCCAAGGCTGCGACCGAACAGCGCCTTCTTGCCGTCCCAGGAAATGGACACGAAGCCGTCGAAGCCCTTGTTGTAGGTGATCTGCACCGGCTCACCACCGGCAAGATCGTTCATCACGACTTCCCAGTTGTTGCCTTCGAAGACCCGGTCATAGAAGAAATGCTGGCCATCCGGGGCGATGAACGGCGCCCAGTTCATGTCCTTGGTGAAGGTGCGGGGCTGCACGTCGGTGCCATCCGTCGTCATCGT
Organism: uncultured Chromatiaceae bacterium; assembly: GCA_964371995.1. GTDB lineage: Bacteria > Pseudomonadota > Gammaproteobacteria > Steroidobacterales > SHZI01. Next base: position 49,219 of record CAYJPG010000001.1, read on the forward strand.
GAAGATGGTCATCGGCGTCTGCTGGTGCTTGCCCGTTGCCTTGTATTCTTCGTTGATCCGCAGCTTGTCGCTGCGCTTCCAGGCGCGGAAGATCAGGTGCTTGCCATCCGGAGTCGGGTACGGCGCGCCTTCCTGCCAGTCGGCGGTAAAGGTCAGCTGCTGCTCGTCCGTACCGTCGATGCGCATCTTCCAGATGTCGAGCTTGCCGTCGATCTGCCGGCCGAAGAACACCCATTTGCCATCGAGGGACGTCGTCACCTCGGCTTCGTAGTACTTGTTGTTGGTCAGGCGCTTGATGTCGCCGCCCTTGAGGTCGGAGGTGTACAGCTCGGCGCCCTGGGGGTAGTCCGTCTCTTCGGACCAGTTGCCCGGCGGCATTTCCGGGTGGTCACGGGTCGATGTCCAGATCACCCGCTTCCCGTCCGGAAGGACGAACCAGGAGCAGGCGTCCTGACCCTTGTCATTGATGCGGGTGAGCTCCTCGCCGGTATCCGTGTAGGTAAAGGTCAGCGAGCCGCCAATCTTGCCCTTCTCCGGCTGGGCCGCCATCGGATCCTTGGTCTGGGCGATGACGTGGAAATTGTCCGGGGCGTAGTAGGCCTCTGCCGACTGCGGGATGTTGGGGATCATGCGGACCGGCAGTTCCTTCCCGGCCCACTCCGCCGGCGGGGCTTCATCGGGTGACGCCAGGTTCGCAAGGTCTGGTGACGTCGCCTTGGCCGCCGGCTCGGTTGCGGCCACCGGGCTGGCGGGCGGGCTGCAGCCGGCCAGAACAGGAATGAGAACGGCAATTCCGATGGTCGTCCATCGAGTTATTGGACGGATTCGCATAACAGTAGTCCCCTTTATTCTTGTTGCCCTGAAGTGAATCGACCTTAAGCGGTTCGATGATACGAATGTAGCGCATATCCTGTCCAATGGCCAAAAGCCATAGCGTCAGTCACCAGCCCCGCCAGAACGTTCCTGTCAGGCGCTCGGGCTGAATCGGCGGCTTCAGCTGCAACCCAAAAGAAAAGCCCCGCCATCTCTGGCGGGGCTTTATGGTCGTCGGTCTCTGTAGGAGCGGTATTAACCGCGATTGGATCGCACCTAAACGCGCTCCTACGACGGCGTAGTCGTTACATACCCATACCGCCCATGCCGCCCATACCGTCCATGCCGCCACCCGGCATCGACGAACCGGCATCCTTCTTCGGCGCATCGGCGATCATCGCCTCGGTCGTCAGCAAGAGTCCGGATACAGACGCCGCGTTCTGCAGCGCATAACGCACCACCTTGGCCGGATCGATGATGCCCATGGATACCATATCACCGTACTCACCGGTCTGCGCGTTGTAGCCAAAGTTACCCTTGCCTTCGACAACCTTGTTCAGTACCACGGCGCCATCTTCACCAGCGTTGATGACGATCTGGCGGAGCGGCTCTTCAAGGGCGCGACGCAGAATACTGATACCGGCATTCTGGTCTTCATTGGCACCCTTCAGGTCCTTCAGCGCATCACGAGCCCGGATCAGGGCAACACCACCACCCGGCACTACGCCTTCTTCGACGGCAGCACGCGTGGCGTGCAACGCATCTTCGACGCGGGCCTTCTTCTCTTTCATCTCGACCTCGGTCGCAGCACCGACCTTGATCACGGCAACGCCACCGGAGAGCTTGGCAACGCGCTCCTGCAGCTTCTCGCGATCGTAGTCAGAGGTCGTCGCCTCGATTTCCTTGTTGATCTGGTCAACGCGCGACTTGATGTCCTTCGACTTGCCGGCACCGTCGATGATCGTGGTGTTTTCCTTGTCCACAACGATCTTCTTGCAGCGGCCCAGATCTTCCAGGCGGGCCTTCTCGAGTGACAGGCCGACTTCCTCGGCGATGACCTGGCCGCCGGTGAGAATGGCCATATCCTGCAGCATCGCCTTGCGACGATCACCGAAGCCCGGCGCCTTGACGGCGCAGACCTTGACGATACCGCGGATGGTGTTGACCACCAGGGTTGCCAGCGCTTCGCCTTCGACGTCTTCAGCGACGACGAGCAGCGGCTTGCCGGACTTGGCGACGTTTTCGAGCAGCGGGAGCATCTCGCGGATGTTCGAGATCTTCTTGTCGTACAGCAGGATGTACGGGGACTCGAGTTCGGCGTTCTGCTCACCCGCGTTGTTGATGAAGTACGGGGACAGATAGCCGCGGTCGAACTGCATGCCCTCGACCACATCGAGCTGGTTTTCCAGGCCGGAACCGTCTTCGACGGTGATCACGCCCTGTTTGCCAACCTTGGCCATCGCTTCGGCCAGCGTATTGCCGATCGACTCGTCGCCATTGGCCGAGATCGTACCGACCTGTGCGATCGCCTTGTCGTCCTGGCAGCTCTTCGCGAGCTTGCTGAGACGCTCGACGACGGCAGCGGCAGCCTTGTCGATACCGCGCTTGAGGTCCATCGGATTCATGCCGGCGGCCACTGACTTGAGGCCTTCCTTCAGAATCGACTGGGCCAGCACGGTGGCAGTGGTGGTGCCGTCACCGGCGACATCGGAGGTGTGGGAAGCGACTTCCTTCACCATCTGTGCGCCCATGTTCATGAACTTGTCTTCGAGTTCGATCTCCTTCGCAACCGACACACCGTCCTTGGTGACCGTCGGCGCACCGAAGCTCTTGTCGAGCACCACGTTGCGACCCTTGGGGCCGAGCGTCACCTTGACGGCATCGGCCAGAATGTTGACGCCGGCAAACATGCGTGAGCGGGCGTCATCACTGAAACGTACTTCTTTGGCAGCCATTGATGTATTCCTCTGAATTCCTGGTTGATGCGGCGCTTAGCCTTCGATCACGGCCATGATGTCGTCTTCTTTCATGACGAGCAGGTCTTCGCCATCGACTTTGACTTCGGTGCCGCTGTACTTGCCGAACAGCACCTTGTCGCCTGCCTTCAGGTCGAGCGGGCGGACATCGCCATTCTCGAGGATCCGGCCCTTGCCGACGGCAATGACCTTGCCCCGGATGGGCTTTTCGGTGGCCGAGTCAGGAATCACGATGCCACCGGGAGACTTACGCTCCTCTTCGGTGCGCTTGATGATGACTCGGTCGTGTAAGGGACGGATTTTCATGGCAAAACTCTCCTCCAATAAGCCGGTGACACAGTGTCGCCAAAGCCCTGGAGGGGCACGGGACACCAAATATTCGAATGGATTAGCACTCTCTCGCGGAGAGTGCCAATGATAGGGGCGGCACCGCGGATTTCAAGGGCTGACATAATTCGCGCCCGTGTCGATGGAATCCGTCGCCACCGGATGAGACCGTATCCCATTGGGTAAACGAGCAGATAAAGCGGGCAATAAGCGGATGAAATACCGGATGCCGGAGATTTTCCGGCTGGCAATGCTGAGCCTGATTTTGCTCATCCCCGCAGCGGTGGCCCGGGCGGCCATCGGCCGTGGCGGCGAGGCAGACATCCTTAAGCCGGAACAGGCCTTCCGCTATGTCGCGAGCGCCACTGCCGACGAGGTCATCGTGCGCTGGACGATTGAACCGGCGCATTACCTGTATCGCGAGCGGATGAGCTATGAGAGCCGAACACCGGGAATCACGCTTGGAACAGCGTCGATCCCGACGGGAACACCGCATAACGATGAATACTTCGGCCAGATGCACATCTTCAGGGACAGCCTCGAAGTGCGGCTACCCGTCAGCACCCGGCCAGCGAGTCCCGTCAAGCTGGCGCTGGCGATCAAATCGCAGGGTTGTGCCGATATCGGGCTGTGTTATCCGCCGCAGGTATGGGTGGCCAATGTGGAGCTGCCGGCTGCCGGTAGCGCCACAGCATCGGCAGGCAAACTGCGCGCGCTGCTGAACGGCACACGGCGCGGCAGTCACGACGAACCACTGCCGGTAGCGCAGGCCTTCCCGCTGGATGCGGTCCTCGCCGATGACTTCACCCTGCAGATCCACTGGGACATCACAGCCGGCTATTACCTGTACAGGCATACCCTCAAGGCCAGCACCAGCAGTGACAGCGTACAACTCGGTCCACCGTCACTGCCCGACGGCACGCCGATGAACGACGAAACCTGGGGCGATACTTTCGTGTTCCAGGAGCCGGTGACGATGACCGTGCCGCTGATCCGGCGCGGCCCGGCGGCAGCCAGCCTGCCGCTCACAATCGAATATCAGGGCTGCAAACTCGACAGCATCTGTTATCCGCCACAACGCGTATCAATCACGCTCGATCTGCCGGAAGGCACCACCGATACCAGCGGTGCTGTAGCTGCACCACGCACTGAAGCGGAACAGGACCGCCTGTACACACTGATCCGCGATGGCCATCTGCTCGCGGTGATGGCGATGTTTGCCGGACTGGGTCTGCTGCTCTCCTTTACGCCCTGCTGCCTGCCCATGTATCCGATCCTGTCCGGCATCATCGTCGGGCAGAGCGGGCCCGGCGACCAGGATGCCGCAGACCAAAGGAGGAACAGCACGGCGCGGAGTTTCCTGCTTTCGGTCGCATTCGTGCTGGGTATGGCGGTGACCTATACCGCACTTGGCGCGGTGTTCGCTGCGGCAGGCGCCCAGGTGCAGGCCATCATGCAGAAGCCTGCAGTGACGATCGGTGTCGCACTGCTGTTCGTTGCGCTCGCGCTGTCGATGTTCGGGCTCTTTGATCTGCAGATCCCGTCTTCGTGGCAAACCCGGCTGAACGCGATGTCCGGCCGGCAACAGTCGGGCCGGCTGCTGGGCGCCGGCGTCATGGGCATGATATCCGCCGCAGTCGTCACCACCTGCGTGACGCCGCCGCTGGTGGCGGCCCTCACGGTGATCGCAAGAACCGGCGACGTCACACGCGGTGCGCTCGCGCTGTTTGCACTCGCGATCGGCATGGGTATCCCGCTGCTCGCAATCGGTGCCTCGGCCGGTCACCTGATGCCGAAAACCGGCGCCTGGATGGCCTCGGTCAAAGCTGTTTTCGGCCTGATGATGCTGGGCATGGCCGTCTGGATGATGGACCGCCTGTGGCCGGACACCATAACGCTCGCGCTGTGGGGCGTGCTGCTGGTGACAGCCAGCAATCTGCTCGGCACCTTCACACCTCTGGACGAAAAAGCGACGCTGGCGCGCAAGCTCGGCAAGAGCCTCGGTATCGTTGTGTTGCTTTACGGTGCGGCACTGCTTATCGGTGCCTTTGGCGGCGGCAAAGACGCGCTGAGGCCGCTGCAGTTCCTGAGCAGCGCGGCAACAGGCAGCGCGGATGGCAGGGATAATGAAGCTGATTCCTCACCCTTCACCCGTATCAAGACCGGCGCGGAACTTGATGCGCAGTTGGCGCGTGCCGTCGCTGCCGGGCAGCCGGTGATGCTGGATTTCTATGCCGACTGGTGCGTGTCCTGCAAGGAGCTGGAGAAATACACCTTCCCGGATCCTGCGGTGCGCAAGGAGCTCACCAGGGCGATCACGCTGCAAGCGGATGTCACCGCAATGGATGCCGACGACCAGGCGTTGATGCAGCGCTTTGGCATCATGGGGCCGCCGACCATCGTGTTCTTCAATGCCGCTGGCACCGAACAACCGGCAATGCGCGTGGTGGGTTTCATGAAAGCCGAAGCTTTTGCCGCACATCTGCACAAGGCTTTTGCCGCACCGGCTGGAAGCTGAGACATGAGCCCCTTGCGCAAACTTGCAGTCGGCCTGTGGGCAGCGGTGTTCGTGTTCGGCGGGATACTCGCCGGGCGCTACTGGGGCCAGTTGAGCGCACCGCCCGCCGCCTCAACCGCCACCGAAACTCGACCGGCAGTGCCCACGCCGACCAGGCTACCGCCGATCACGCTCAAGGATCTGCGCGAACAGAGCCGTTCACTCAGCGACTGGCCGAACCGCACCCTGCTGATCAATTTCTGGGCAACCTGGTGCGCCCCCTGCCGCGAGGAAATGCCGCTGCTGGAGCAACTGCAGCAGTCGATGGATCCGGCAACACTGCAAGTGATCGGCATCGCACTCGACCGGCCGGAGCCGGTGCTGCGCTTTGTCGGCGAGACTGGCATCAGCTATCCGGTCCTGCTCGGCGAGGAAGCGGCGACGCGCGCCGCTGAACAATTTGGCGAGGCCTTCGTCGGCCTGCCCTTCTCGGTGCTTGCCGCCGCGGACGGTACAATCCTGGCGATCCATACGGGCCAGGTCAGCGCCCGGGACCTGGCCCAGATCGGTACGGTGGCGCAACAACTGGCTACGGGCGAGCTGACACCGGCCGCTGCCCGCGTCATACTGCAGCGCAATCAACAAGCGCCTGCCCGATAAAGACTGCGGTGTTGCACATAATGTCATTCGGCGCAGAAACTCGCTAAACTCGCGGCCATCTCCAGCGATAAAGAGCCAAACATGGCCAGGCTGCTGCTGCTCAACGGCCCCAACCTCAACCTGCTCGGACGCCGTGAACCGCATCTATACGGCGCAACCACGCTGGCGGACATCGAACGAGATGTCACCGCGGCTGCACGGGCCGCCGGGCATCAGCTGGAGGCCTTTCAGACCAACTCGGAAGCCCATCTGGTCGACCGGATCCAGCAGTCGGCCGGAATCGTGGACTTTATCCTGCTGAACCCCGGCGCCCTGACCCACACCAGCGTCGCGATGCGTGATGCACTGCTGGCGGTCGGCATTCCGTTTATCGAGATTCACCTCAGCAATGTGCACGCCCGGGAGGAATTCCGGCGGCATTCCTATGTATCGGACATCGCAGTCGGCGTCATCACCGGCCTCGGCGCGCTCGGCTACCAGCTTGCCCTGCAGGCGGCCTGTGCGCAGCTCGCACGCCCGCCGCAACCCCAGTAGAGGAACCTCCATGGATATCCGCAAGGTCAAAAAGCTCATCGAGCTGCTGGAAGAATCCGGCCTCTCTGAACTCGAGATCACCGAAGGCGAAGAGTCGATACGCATCAGTCGCAGCACCACATCGACAGCGGTGCAGTACACACTGCCACCACAACCACTGCCGGCGGCACCTGCCGCCGCGCCGGTTGCCGCTCGCACGTCGGGCACAGCGCCGGTCAGCGAAGAGCCGGATGGTCACCGGGTACTGTCGCCCATGGTCGGCACCTACTTCGAGGCACCGTCACCGGGTGCTGATTCTTATGTCAGGATCGGCGACCAGGTACAGGCCGGCGACACCCTGTGCATCATCGAAGCGATGAAAATGATGAACCAGATCGAAGCCGATGTGGCCGGCAAGGTGGTCGCCGCACTCGCCAAG
>CAYJPG010000001.1:56453-72523 GCA_964371995.1 uncultured Chromatiaceae bacterium
CGCACCTGACTCAGTTTCGCGATCTCATCGATTCCAAGAACGGCGAACCGGTCGAGTTCGGCCAGCCCCTGTTCATCATCGCGCCGTAGTTTCGGCTGCACCGTTTTCCGACGCGCCGCCTCACCCAGGTCAGCCAGCACATGCTCGACAAGGTCGTCATCGCCAACCGCGCCGAGATCGCACTGCGCATACAGCGTGCCTGTCGTGAACTTGGTATCAGGACTGTCGCCGTGCACTCGACCGCCGACACCAGCCTGAAACACGTATTGCTTGCCGACGAGACCGTCTGCATTGGCCCGCCTGCATCGGCCCAGAGCTACCTGAACATGCCGGCGATCATCAGCGCCGCCGAAGTCACCGATGCCGTGGCCATCCATCCGGGTTATGGCTTTCTGTCGGAGAACGCCGACTTTGCCGAACGCGTGCAGCGAAGCGGCTTTATCTTCATCGGCCCGCCCCCGGATGTGATTCGCCTGATGGGCGACAAGATTTCTGCAAAGGCGGCCATGAAAGCGGCCGGGGTACCGTGTGTACCAGGCTCGGATGGCCCGTTGTCTGATGACCTCGATGAAGTGCAGGCCATGGCGCGCTCGATCGGTTACCCGGTGATCATCAAGGCGGCAGCGGGCGGCGGTGGCCGTGGCATGCGCGTGGTGCACAGCGACGCCGCCCTGCCAAATGCGGTGACGCTGACGCGCACCGAGGCTGCGGCAGCCTTTGGCGACGGCACGGTCTACATGGAAAAGTACCTGGAACACCCGCGCCATATCGAGTTTCAGGTACTCGCCGATGCGCATGGCAACGTCGTGCATCTTTTTGACCGTGATTGCTCGATGCAGCGGCGACACCAGAAGGTCATCGAAGAGGCGCCAGCACCCGGTATTTCCGATGAGCTGCGCATGAAGATGGGCGCGAGAGTCGTGCGCGCCTGCCAGGAGATCGGCTACAGGAGCGCCGGCACTTTCGAGTTTCTGTACGAGAACGACGAGTTTTACTTCATCGAAATGAATACGCGGGTGCAGGTCGAGCATCCGGTCACCGAGATGATCACCGGCGTGGATATCGTCAAGGAACAGCTGCGCATCGCGGCAGGTGAGCGCCTGTCTTTCAGTCAGGAGGACCTGGCGATACGCGGACACGCCGTCGAGTGCCGTATCAATGCCGAGGACCCGCGGACCTTCATGCCCTCACCCGGCAAGGTCGAGTTGTGGCATCCGCCGGGCGGGCCAGGCATCCGCGTCGACAGCCATATCTACAGCGGCTATGTGGTGCCACCGTTCTACGATTCCCTGATCGCCAAGGTGATCGCCTATGGCGAAAACCGCGAAACCGCCATCGCACGCATGAGCATCGCCCTGTCCGAGATGGTGGTGGAGGGCATCAAGACCAATATCCCGTTGCATGTGGACATGTGCCAGGACGCCGCATTCCGGGCCGGCGGCTCGGACATCCACTACCTGGAAAAACGTCTGCGCCTCTGATGCGCATGTCTGATGTCCATGCCCGACAGCTGGCTGCAGGCGCAACTCGAGGTTCCGCGCGACTCCATCGCCAGTGCTGAAGCACTGCTCGAAGCGCTGGGCGCACTGGTCAGCTGGACCGAGTCAGCCAATGACGAAGAGATTCTGGAGCCTGCGCCCGGCGCTATACCGCTGTGGGCCGAAGTCCGCATTACGGCCTTGTTTCCAGCTGACGCATCCCGCACCGATATCACTGAAGCCCTGAAGACCGGTCTCGGCACAGCAAGCGGGAAAGTCGGCTTCAGCGTGGTTCAGGACCGCGACTGGGATGCCGACTGGCGCCGGCAGCTCAAACCGCTACGCTTCGGCAAACACCTGTGGATCTGCCCGGTCGGACAGGCATGCCCGGCCACTGATGGCATCAGCGTGATCCTCGAGCCGGGGCTCGCCTTCGGCACCGGTACCCACCCCACCACCGCGATGTGCCTCACCTGGCTCGACGGCACATTGCTCACCGGCAAACGGATGCTCGACTACGGTTGCGGCTCCGGGATTCTGGCCATCGCTGCCCTGGCGCTTGGCGCTGACAGCTGCAGGGGGGTCGATATCGACCCGCAGGCACTGCTGGCAAGCCGGGACAATGCGCTGAGAAATGCCTGCAGCGAACGGCTCACGCTCGGTGAACCGGCCGACGACCCGACCGAAGGCTATGCGGTGATCGTGGCCAATATCCTCTCCGGCCCGCTGATCAGGCTTGCGCCCCAACTGCAACGTTACGCCGGCCCGGCGACCCGCATCGCATTGAGCGGTATCCTTGCCGCACAGTCCGCTGAAGTAGTGGCTGCATTCCGGCCATGGGTGCAGCTGGAACTGACGGCACAACAGGACGACTGGGTACTGCTGACGGGATGCGTGGCTGACTAAGTTATGTTTACCACCTGCAAGGAGTGCGGCACGGTTTTCCGGGTAAGTCCCGCGGAGCTTCGCGTTGCGGAGGGCCAGGTGCGCTGCGGGCATTGTTCAGCCACCTTCAATGCGCTCGCGACACTCACCGACGAGCCGCCACCCACCACCATCCTGCCGCAACTGCAGGTGCCACCGCACCTTGTGCGCGAAGCAGAGATTGAACCGGAGTCTGAGCCAGAACCAGAACTCAAGCCGGCGTTTGAGCCGGAGCCGAAGCCTGAACCCGATTCAGAGCCAGAGCCAGAGCCAGATTCAGAGTCAGATTCAGAGTCAGAGTCAGAGTCAGAGTCAGATATGTCTGCGCTGGATTCCGTCATCACCAGCGATGCTGTTCTGGAATTCAATGTCCCGGAGGACAACTGGTCGGAGTTTTTTGTCGAGGTCGCCGAGCCGCAAGTGCTGCCGCCCATCGTTGCCATGCCGGCACCAGACGAAGACGAAATCGCCGAAGCTGAACCCGGGCCAGAACCCGGCTCAGGTCCCGCACCCGTCACAGGCTCGGATACAGCGTCGATCAACTATGTGCCGGAAGACTGGCAGGATCTGCTCAACGAGGTGCCCGATGAGGCTGACGAAGCCCCGGTGTACCGCATCGATGCAGATGGCCCGGACGCCGCGCCCGGGGTCGCACCCGACTCCGGGCCAGTATCTGTCGCTGATCCATCCATCGAAGCTGCGGACAGCGCGGATGAAGGCGAAGAGGATCATGGCGATTCACTCACTGCACCATCTGACACTGCGGAACCCCTGGCGGAACCGCTTCTGATCGGGCGTCCCTTCGAGTGGCAGCCCCGCTTTGAACTGCCCGAAGCGCCACCCCGCCGACGCCGGGTCTTGGGGCTGGGCGCAGCCATTTTGGCCCTGGCTCTTGTGCTGCAGATCATTCACTACCAGCGCGATGATCTTGCGGCGCGGCCCGCACTGTACCGGCCCCTCACACGTATTTATGGCGCACTGAATCTGTCGTTGCTGCCCAACTGGAATCTGCATGCCTATGAAGTGCGCGGTTCAGAGGCGGTAGCCGGCGCAACAACCCGTGGTGCGCTCGATGTACTCGCGCGTATCGCCATCGTCGGCTCTGAGCCCGTGGGACTGCCGATGGTACGCGTCACGCTGCGCGACCGTTTTTCGAAATCATTGGGCAGTCGCGTGTTCGGTCCCGATGAATATCTCGATGGTATTTCGCCACCCGCAGAACTGCTCACTTCAGGCTATTTGATTCCGGTCAGGATCAGCCTGCGCGATCCCGGTACAGATGCGTTTGGCTACGAGGTGGACGTCTGTGTGCTTTACCGTCGTGAAGGACTGGTCTGTCAACAGGAACGGGATCAGAAAACACCTTTCACGCGCTAGCGTCGACAACGACGTGCTATGATCGCTCCCCCCGCGCACCGTCGAAAACATTTTTTATACTTCGTTGCGCCGCGGACTCACTTGATGAAGACCAGGCGTGTGGTGAGCACGCTTAAATAATTCAGATGCTTTGGCTGCCATGCCTGCGGGCGGCGACCGAAGACTGTCTCCAGGAGTATTCAAGCGGTGGCAAAGAAGACGCGCGGCAAGAGTCCCACGAAAAAGCATGTCCCGGCCCGTAACGGTGCCACAGTGGTACGCGTCAAGAACCGGCCGCTGCGTGACCTCACGGAAGAAGCGCTGCAGAGTTACTTCAGCGATCTCAACGGTCACCGTCCCGGCGATCTGTACGAACTGGTGCTCGGCGAGATTGAAACGCCACTGTTCAAGACCGTGCTCGACTACACAGGTGGCAACCAGAGTGTCGCAGCGGAAATTCTCGGCATCAACCGCGCCACGCTGCGCAAGAAGCTGCGGCACTACGAACTACTGGACTGAGTCCACCCTGCAGCGTTTCCCTTTCACTCAGCCCAGGCAGCCTCATGCCCCGTTGTACCCGAGCCCTGATCAGCGTTTCTGACAAAGCTGGCGTCGTGGTCCTCGCCACCCGTCTGCACAGGCTCAAGATCGAGATTCTTTCGACTGGCGGCACAGCCCTCGCACTGCGGGAGGCCGGGATCCCGGTCACGGATGTCGCTGATATCACTGGCTTTCCCGAGATCATGGACGGGCGCGTCAAGACCCTGCATCCCTTGATCCACGGCGGCCTGCTGAACCGCGGCGAAACCGATGCCACGGTCATGGCGCAGCACGGCATCAAGGGCATCGACCTGCTGGTAGTTAATCTCTATCCCTTTGAGGCCACTACCAGCCGGCCCGGCTGTACACGCGAAGACGCCATCGAGAATATCGACATCGGCGGGCCGGCGATGATTCGCGGTGCGGCCAAGAACCAGGATTTCGTCGCGGTGATGGTTGATCCCGCCGATTACGAGCGCGTGCTTGGCGAACTCGAAGCCGGGGGCAGCGTATCGACGACTACCCGCCGTTATCTCGCCCGCAAGGCTTTTGCGCACACCGCCACCTATGATGCGGCGGTGTGGAGCTGGCTGCGTGCGGCCGACGAAGACCACGAGTTGCCAACGCGCTACCCGATCGGCCTGCGACTGCGCGAGACCCTGCGCTATGGTGAGAACCCGCATCAGCGCGCCGGTCTCTATACGCTGGCCGGCGGCACAGGCGATACCGTGGTCGGCGCAGAGCTGCACCAGGGCAAGGAACTTTCCTTCAACAATCTCGCCGATGCCGATGCCGCGCTTGAATGCGTACGGCCACTACCCGTTCCGGCCTGCGTGATCGTGAAGCACGCCAACCCCTGCGGTGTGGGGCTCGGCACTTCTGCCGCAGCAGCCTACGAGAAGGCCTACGTCACCGATCCGACGTCAGCGTTCGGCGGCATCATTGCCTTCAACACTGAAGTGGACGGCGCGCTGGCGACCACCATCATCGAACGGCAGTTTGTCGAAGTGCTGCTGGCCACGGCTTTCACGCCGGACGCACTTGCAGTTTTCGCCCGCAAACCGAACATCCGCATACTCGCCACCGGCACCTTGCACACGAGCCGGCCGCCAGCACTGCGCGTCGAGCAGATCGAAGGCGGCATGCTGGTGCAGGACACCGATGTCGCGACACTGTCGGCCGACGCGCTGCGCGTTGTCAGCAAGCGTCAGCCAACTGCGGCAGAGCTTGCCGATGCGCGCCTCGCCTGGTCGCTGGTGCGTTTCGTGAAGTCCAATGCGATCCTGTTCGTGCGCGATCAGGCGACAATCGGTATCGGTGCCGGGCAGATGAGCCGCGTCATGAGCGTGCGCATCGCGGCCTGGAAAGCCGAGGAGGCCGGCCTCAGGACCACCGGCTGCGTGATGGCTTCCGACGCCTTCTTTCCGTTCCGCGATGGCATCGATCTCGCCGCCAGCTTCGGCATTCGCACCATCATTCACCCCGGCGGCTCGATGCGCGACGCAGAAGTGATCGCCGCAGCAGATGAACACGACATCGCGATGATCTTCACCGGCATGCGGCACTTCAGGCACTGAGCATGAAAGTCCTCGTGGTCGGTGGCGGCGGACGCGAACATGCACTGGCCTGGAAGCTGGCCCAGTCGAAACTCGTGGAGTCGGTCATCGTCGCCCCAGGGAACGCCGGCACCGCACTGGAGCCAGGTGTGCGCAACGTGCCCATTGCAGCTGACGATGTTGAGGGACTGCTCAAGCTCGCGCGCGAGGAACACGTGGGCCTCACCGTCGTCGGGCCCGAAGCGCCACTCGCTGCGGGTATCGCTGATCGCTTCTGGGGCGCCGGCCAGCGCTGCTTCGGGCCGCGTCGCCAGGCGGCACGCCTGGAAAGCTCCAAGAACTTTGCCAAGGAGTTCATGGTCCGCCACGGCATTCCCACCGCGCATCACGCCTCGTTTACCGAACTCGACAAGGCGCTTGCCTACATCGCCGAGGTCGGTGCGCCGATCGTCGTGAAAGCCGACGGTCTCGCGGCTGGCAAAGGCGTGGTGGTTGCCCACTCAACGGAAGAAGCTGAACAGGCCGTCAGGGCCATGCTTGGCGAAGGCAGCTTCGGCGAAGCCGGCGCCTGCGTGGTGATCGAAGAGTTTCTGGAAGGTGAAGAAGCCAGCTTCATCGCCATGGTCGGCGTGGACGGCGCAATACTGCCGCTCGCCACCTCGCAGGACCACAAGGCCCGCGACGATGGCGACCGTGGTCCCAACACCGGTGGCATGGGCGCCTATTCGCCGGCACCCGTGGTCACCGATGAAATCGCCGCGCGCGTGATGAACCAGGTGATCCGGCCGGTGGTCGAGGGCATGCGTGAGGATGGCGTGCGCTACACCGGCTTCCTGTATGCCGGCCTGATGATCAGGCCCGACGGCTCGCTGAAGGTACTGGAATTCAACTGCCGCTTCGGCGATCCGGAAACCCAGCCCATCCTGTTCCGGCTCAAATCAGATCTGCTTTCGCTCATCGAAGCCGCGCTCGACGGCGATCTCGGCAAGGCGAAAGCCGAGTGGGACCCGCGCCCGACTGTCGGCGTCGTCATGGCTGCCGCTGGCTATCCGGACAAATATCGCAGCGGCGACCCGATCACCGGCCTGCCAACTGCACCTTCGGCTGTTGCCAAGGTCTTTCACGCCGGCACCGGCTTCAACACGCAAGACCAGATCGTCACGCGCGGCGGCCGCGTGCTTTGCGTAGTCGGCACAGGCGACACGGTACGCGCAGCACAAGAGACCGCCTACGCACTGGTCAACCAGATTCACTGGGACGGCGCTTTCTGCCGCAAGGATATTGCGTACCGCGCAATTGCGCGGGGGCTGTAGCAGCCCCCTTTCCGTCTAACGCTTCATCGAATCGAAGAAATCCACGTTCTTCTTGGTGTCCTGCATCTTCGAGAGCAGGAATTCCACAGCTGCGAGTTCATCCATCGGATGCAGGACCTTGCGCAGGATCCACATCTTCTGCAGTTCTTCAGGCTGGGTTAGCAGCTCTTCGCGGCGCGTGCCGGAACGGTTGATATTGATGGCCGGGAAAATCCGCTTCTCGGCGATACGGCGATCAAGATGGATCTCCATGTTGCCGGTACCCTTGAATTCCTCGTAGATCACGTCGTCCATCTTGGAGCCGGTGTCGATCAGTGCGGTGGCGAGGATGGTCAGACTGCCGCCTTCCTCGATATTGCGCGCCGCGCCGAAGAAGCGCTTGGGACGGTGCAGGGCGTTGGCATCCACACCACCGGTCAGCACCTTGCCGGACGAAGGCACGACGGTGTTGTAGGCGCGCGCCAGGCGCGTTATCGAATCGAGGAGGATGACGACATCTTTCTTGTGCTCGACCAGCCGCTTGGCCTTCTCGATCACCATCTCCGCCACCTGTACGTGCCGGCTGGCCGGCTCGTCGAAGGTGCTGGAAACAACTTCGCCACGCACGCTGCGCTCCCACTCCGTGACTTCCTCGGGCCGCTCGTCGATGAGCAACACGATCAGGTAGGTCTCGGGATGATTCGAGGTGATGGCGAGGGCGATATTCTGCAGCAGCATGGTCTTGCCGGCTTTCGGCGGCGAGACGATCAGGCCGCGCTGGCCTTTGCCGATCGGCGCGACGAGGTCGATGATACGCGCGGTCAGATCCTCGGTACTGCCATTGCCCTGCTCGAGCCCGAGCCGGCTCTTCGGAAACAGTGGCTTGAGATTCTCGAACAGCACCTTGTTACGTGCGTTCTCGGGCGCATCGAAATTGATCTCGCTGACCTTGAGCAGCGCAAAATAGCGCTCACTTTCTTTGGGCGGACGGATCAGGCCCGAAACGGTATCACCGGTACGCAGGTTGAAGCGCCGGATCTGGCTGGGCGAGACATAGATATCGTCCGGGCCGGCCAGGTAGGAGCTGTCAGAGGAGCGCAGGAAGCCAAAGCCGTCCTGCAGGATTTCGAGTACGCCGGCGGCAAAGATGTTCTCGCCGCTCTGCGCATGCGCCTTGAGGACTTCGAAGATGATGTCCTGCTTGCGCGAACGCGCCATACCTTCCAGGCCCATCGACTCAGCCAGCGCGACGAGTTCGCCGGGCGGCTTGGTCTTGAGCTCGTTGAGGTCCATCAGGTTCTGGCCGGTCTCCAGCTGGCTCTTGGCGATCACCTCGTCTTCCGAGAAGGAGACCACTTCCTCATGGCCCTGACGCCGGCGCGGTGGCATGGAGTTCTTCTTGTTCATATCGTCGTTACGGTTGCGGGGCCCGTTGTTGCCACCGCCGCCCTTGGGACGATTACGCGCTGAATTACCCAGATAACCTCTCATTTACAAATACTCACAAATTCGCCTGAAGCAGTTTGCTCAACTGCTCTTTGGACAACATGCCAACGTGCTGTGCCTCGACAACACCCCCCTTGAAAAGCATCAGTGTCGGGATGCTCCGTATGCCGTACTTCATGGCCGTACTTTGACTGGCTTCGACATCGACCTTGGCGACCGTCAGGCGATCGCCGTATTCGGCAGCGATCTGCTCAAGAATCGGGGCGATCATCTTGCAGGGACCGCACCACTCCGCCCAGAAATCGACCAGGACGGGACGGTCGGACTGCAGAACCTGTGTGGCGAAACTGTCGTCGGAAACGTGCTCTATGCTCATGATCCTCTGGTACTCGTAGTGTGATGTCGGGATGAAAAAAATCCTGAATTGGCTGAATCTGCCTTGCTTGCGCCTGTCGGTCGCGTAGCGTGAATCGAAAGTTGCGGGGTACCCATTGGCGCGATCAGCGCCATCTATTGCCCAGTACCGGGGTTGTACAGGAGGTCTTCCGGACCTCCGAAAACACTTCATCGTGAAGCTTCTGTGAAGCGCGGGACCGGATAGGGCACAATCCCGTGTGTAGAAGCGTTCCCGCGAGCTTCCTGCTTATCCCGTTAAAGGGCAGCTCAAAAAAGGGGTTTAACGAGTCGCTAATCAGTCGCGGCCCGGGCGGGCGCTTCAACAGGCACGCGGCGACTGGGCCAATTTGAACCTGTCCGGCCGGCTTTTGCAAGTGGCTCCGTCCAGTTCGGGGCCGTTTATTGAATGGACTATTCCACTGTAGGACACCATGACCCAAGAGAAGAACATGACCTTTGCCGAACTGGGGCTGCCAGCTGAAATCCTTGCGGGCATACGTACCGCGGGCTTTCAGCAGTGCACGCCCATACAGGCACAAACCCTGCCGGTCGCACTAAAGGGCAAGGATATCGCCGGACAGGCACAGACCGGGACCGGCAAGACCGCTGCATTCCTGATCGCGATGTTCAATCACCTGCTGACACATCCGGTACCGCGTCAGAACACATCTTCGCCGCGGGCGCTTATCGTCGCGCCCACGCGCGAGCTGGCCGTGCAGATCCATTCCGATGCCGAGATCCTCGGCAGCAGTACGGGACTGCGCATGGCAGTGGTCTATGGCGGTGCCGATTACGACAAGCAGCGCGAGATCCTTCAGGCTGGCGTCGACGTGCTGATCGGCACGCCTGGCCGGCTGATCGACTACTTCAAGCAACATGTCTACACGCTGAGTCACGCCCAGGTTCTGGTGCTCGATGAAGCCGACCGCATGTTCGATCTCGGCTTCATCAAGGACATCCGCTACCTGCTGCGCCGCCTGCCGCCGCCGGAAAAGCGCCTGAACCTGATGTTCTCCGCGACGCTCGGACACCGCGTGCTCGAACTCGCCTACGAGCACATGAACAATCCCGAGACCGTCCAGATCGAGCCGGACAAGAAAACGGTCGACCTGGTGACGCAAATCGTCTACTTCCCGAGCAACAAGGAGAAGGGACCGCTGCTGGTCGGCCTGCTGCGGAGCATGGCTGCGAAGCGCACGATGGTGTTCGTCAACACCAAGCGGGCAGCCGAGGAGATCGCGCGACTGCTCGAATTCAACGATCTGCCGGCCGAAGCCATCAACGGCGATGTGCCGCAAAACAAGCGGTTGCGTCTGCTCAAGGCATTTCAGGAAGGTACCTTGCCCGTTCTGGTCGCCACCGATGTCGCCTCCCGCGGGCTGCATGTGCCGGATGTCAGCCATGTGATCAACTATGACCTGCCGCAGGAAGCTCCCGACTACGTGCACCGCATCGGGCGTACTGCACGTGCAGGTACCAGCGGTGACTCGATCAGCTTCGCCTGCGAAACCTATGCGTTTTCGCTGCCGGAGATCGAGGCCTATATTGGCCACCGCATCCCGACTGGCACTGTAGACAGCAGCTTCCTGGAGGGCGTGAAAACTCCGCCATGGCAACCACGCAAGTATCCACCGGCCGGCGGACGCCCGCGCGGAGGCGGAGGCGCTGGTGGCGGAGGCGGCGGTGGACGCGGCAAACGTCCACAAGGTGGCCAGCGCGGTCGCAGCCGTTAAAGGCAGGGCCTCGGGCCGGTCCGGAACATCCCCGCATGGTTCTGAAGATCTGCCCCGCGAAGACCAGACCAGTCGCTTGACGGTGCCACCCGGCACCCTATGATTGCGGCGTCAGTTAACCGCCCGGAGCACCCCGTGACTTATTGCGTAGCGATCACCGTTGACCGGGGCCTGGTGTTTGCATCCGACTCACGCACCAATGCCGGCGTGGACCAGGTTTCCACCTTCAGCAAGATGCACACGCTGGTAGCCGACAGCGACCGGATGATCACCTTGCTGTCTTCGGGCAATCTTGCGACGACCCAGGCGGTCGTCCGGCAACTGCGCCGCGACATGGAACACAATGCGCCGCACAACCTGCGCAGCGTCAAGTACCTTGCCGAAGCAGCAGAATACGTCGGCGAACTGAATCGTGAGCAGCGGGCCAAACACCAACGATGCCCACGGCAACTTCAATCCGGAAGCGAGCTTCATACTGGGCGGACAGATCGCCGGCCGCGAGCCGCAGATCTATCTCGTCTACCCCGAAGGCAATCACATCCGCGCCTCGGCAGAAACGCCCTATCTGCAGATCGGTGAAGTCAAGTACGGCAAGCCGATTCTCGACCGCATCATTCAGGCTGACCTGCCGCTGCAGGATGCCGCACGCTGCGCGCTGGTATCGATGGACTCCACCATGCGCAGCAACGTCACGGTTGGGCCGCCGATCGAGGTACTCATTTACAACGTCGAGGGCTATGGAAATTTCGCCCGGCTGATGCTGCAGGAGGATGACGATTACCTGCGCGAGCTGCGTCGTGGCTGGGACTCAAGTCTGAAGCGTGCCTTCCAGAGCCTGCCAGGGTTGCCGGTGCCGGCTACGCCGCGGATACGGCTGGTCGACAAATAGACCGCAACGGCGTGTTCAGGCCGCTACCAGCGGCCTGAACCAGGTCGTGGCAACGGTATCGTGCAACCCCGCAAGCTGCGCCTGCAGCTGGTCGACCAGCTCACGCACCTCGTCGATGCTCATCCGCCCCGGCCGGACACGATCCATCTCTGCACCGAGCTGCGCGGCTGCCCGAACCGCCTGGTCAGGGTGTGGTAACTGGGCAAACGCGCCCTGCAGTTCGTCGCTGCAATAACGGATCGCACGGGGAAACTCGCGGTCTTTCAGCAGGTAGCGCAGTACATCGGCGCTTTCCACGCGACGACGCACGTACTGCCGGTACATCTGGTAGCCGCTGAGGCTGCGCAGGACCGGCGCCCACAGGGTCGTATCGAACTCGGCGAGTTCTTCCTTCCCGGTCAGCAGCAACGCAGCAGCCACATCGACGACACGCGTCGTCATGTCAGCGCGCTCGATGAAACGGCCGATGCGCACAAACTGGTAAGCGGGCCCATGACTCATCGTTCCCTGCAGCAGACCCGCAATCTGCTGACACTGGGCGACGATGTCACTGAGTACAGCATCACGATGGCGCTGGCCCAGCACGCGCGGCAACTTTCCCGCCGCAAAGAGGTGCAGCTCATTTACCGCACGCCACGCCTCGGTGGGCAGAATGTCACGGGTGGTTCGCGCGTTCTCGCAGGTCGCACCAATCGTGGACAGCACCGAGCTCGGGTTTTTTGTATCGGCAAGCAGCAGGCCGAGCACCGCACGGTCGGGTAGCAGACGAGCACCGCGCCGCGCCCGGGCCGGCTCGGCACCCATCACCTGGCTGACGTTACGCCAGCCCACACTGGTACTCTTCGGCAGGTCGAGCAGCAGGTCGCCATACACGCTGACCAGCCTGGCGGCGTCTTCAGCCCGCTCGAGGTAGCGAACCATCCAGTAAACGCGTTCGGCAACTTTTGACAGCATGGCTTAGCCCACCACCCAGGTATCTTTGCTGCCGCCACCCTGCGAGGAGTTGACCACCAGCGATCCGCGGCGCAGCGCCACGCGCGTCAGTCCGCCCGGCGTCACGTACATGTCGCGCCCCTGCAGGACGAAGGGCCGCAGATCGACATGCCTTGCTTCCAGACCCCCGTCGATCAGCGTCGGCACCGTCGACAGGTTGATCACCGGCTGGGCTACGTAATTGCGCGGATCCGCCTTCAGCTTTGCGCGGAACGCCTCGCGCTCCTTGCGGCTTGCGTGCGGGCTGATCAGCATGCCGTAACCGCCCGACTCGTTGGCCGGCTTTACCACCAGTTCCGCCAGGTGCGCGAGTACATACTTCAGGCTCTTCGGCTCCGCACAGAGATGGGTCGGTACGTTTGGCAGCAACGGCTCCTCACCGAGATAAAAACGGATCATCTCCGGCACATAGGCGTACACCACCTTGTCGTCAGCCACACCGGTGCCAGGTGCATTTGCCAGCGCGACCTTGCCGGCCCGCCATGCCCGCACGAGACCCGGTACGCCGAGCGCTGAGTCGGGGCGCAACGCCTCGGGATCGAGGTACTCGGCATTGACCCGCGTATAGATCACGTCAACCCGCGTCAGGCCGGAAATGCTGCACATGTACACGCAGTCGTCATCCCCGAGCACCAGATCGCTGCCTTCAACCAGTTCGGCACCCATGCGCTGCGCGAGGTAGGCATGCTCGAAATAGGCAGAGTTGTAGATGCCGGGCGTCAGCACCACGACTTCGGGATCATCACCGGGCCGCGGCGACAACGAGGCAAGCATGTCGAACAGTGCCGACGGGTAGTCATCTACGGGGCGTATGGTCTGATTGGCAAACAGCTCGGGGAACACCCGCTTGGTGACGATGCGGTTCTCCAGCATGTACGAGACGCCGGATGGCACGCGCAGGTTATCCTCCAGCACATAGAGCGTCCCGTCGGCATCACGGATCAAATCGCTGCCGCAGACATGCGCCCAGACGCCGTGCGCCGGCTTTGCGCCCATACAGGCCTTGAGATAGTTCTTTGAACTCTCCAGCACCGCCTTTGGAAAAGCGGCGGCTGCGGACGATGTCGCGCTTGTGATAGACGTCGTCGATAAAGCAGTTCAGCGCGCGCAGCCGCTGCTTCAGGCCCGCTTCGGTGTTTTTCCATTCCTTTGCAGGCATCGTCCGCGGAATGATGTCGAAGGGCCAGGCGCGGTCGATATTCTGCCCCTCGGAATAGACGGTGAAGGTGATGCCCATATCGACGATTGCGCGCTCTGACGCTTGCTGACGGGTCTTCAGCTGACCCGCAGTCAGTGACGAGAGATAACTGGCCAGCTTGCTGCCACAGGGGCGCGGCTCGCCGGGTGCGGCAATCAGTTCGTCGTAGGCAGAACCGGGACGTAGGATGACCAATTGATCTTCATTTGATTCACCATGCCAGTTTGCATAGTGGCGAACAAGGCGTCTCGACCGAATTCATCAACCGCATACTGCAGAGATTCATAGTCATCACGATGATCGGGTCGGCCCGGCATCAACCTTCAGGGTGCCTGATCGCACATGCAGATCGCGCTGCGGGAACGGAATCTCGATGTTGCGGGCAGCCAGTTCGTCATCAAGCGCCCAGTAGATTTTTGCCTGGGTCGCGGACGGGCGCTTCAATCACTCAAGATCCAGCCAGACCAGCAACTCGAAATTCAGGCTGCTATCGCCGAAGCCAACCAGCCACACTTCGGTTGGTCGCGCATCACTCTGTATCACCCCCGGCACCCTGGCAGCTGCGGCGATACCCGCTTCGCGCACCAGCACCTTGTCCGAACCATAGGCCACACCGAAAGGAATGCGCAGCCGGCGGCTGAACTCATCGTAGGTCCAGTTGGTGACCCGGCCGTTCACGAATTCGGAATTCGGCACGAGGATATCAACCAGGTCGTTGGTCATGATGCGCGTGCAGCGCAACGATACCTCCACAACCTGTCCGCGGACCCCGGACTCCAGCTCAACGAAGTCACCGATCTTCAGGCTGCGATCGACCAGCAGGATGACGCCGGAGATAAAGTTGCTGACGACATTCTGCAGACCGAAGCCGATGCCGACGCCGACGCCGAGCGCACCACCGATCAGCACGAAACTGGAGAGATCAAGGCCCAGCGACTGCAACCCGACCGTCAGCGCGATCACCCATACCGTATAGCGCGTAAGGCGGGCCACCGTGTAGGCGACCGGGAATTCATTGCCACCTGCCGAGCGACGAGCCGCAATGCGCCGGATCGCGTATTCGGTCCAGCGCGCAAACCACCACGCGGCAGTTGCGATAAGCAGCAGCCCTGACACGCCGGCAATCGTGATACGCGTACCGCCAAGTGTTATCCCGGCCTCGGCCATCAGCGTCCAGACCGCGTTGAAGGCACGCCAGAAGTCATCGACAATCACACGCAGTTCATTCATGGGCGTCATCGCCTTCTGTTGCACCCTGATATTACCGGACGGTACCATCGCTGCGTATGCCACCACGCCCATCCGTCGCGCCCAGGCTTTTGCTGGTATGGCTGACAGCGCTACTGCTGGCGGTCCCGTTCCTGCCAGCCAACGCGCAGCTGAACAACAAGGCCTATGCCGATTACTTCCTGGTCGGCCAGTTCGGCGAGGTCTGCACCATGTGCGATGTCATGGTCCTGTGCCAGGCAGGCGCGACACCACCCGCATATCCTTCGGTCCCGACAGACGGAAGCTTTACCCTCTACCACATACAGCCACGCACCTTCTGGTCGCAGGTCGCGACGATCCGGGAGTGGTTCATCGCCAATTTCAGTTCCAGGCAACTCGAGAGCGGCCATCGACGTCCGGTCACGAAATACACAGTCAACGATGGTGTATGGGCGCCACCGGTGGCCGGTGAACTGCATATCGCCATGGACCCACCTTTGCTCGCAATGTCCGACGGACGCGAGATCGAACGCATCCACCGCGGCTGGCAACAATCTGCACCACCAGCGAAGCTCGGCTACTGCCAGCGATTGCCGCTCTGGGATGCGCTGGCCGTGATCGACGCGCACAGCCCCGGAGGGAGCGCGCCATGACCCGGGAAACCGGGAGCGCGCAAAGCGTCTGGCCGGCGACACGCTGGCGGGAGCATCCGCTACGGATGGTCGGCATCGTGATGCATCTCGTGCTGCGTGAGCTCTATGGGCTGTTCTGGATCGCCGCCGGCGTGAACAAGCTCCGCAAGGACTGGCTGACCACCGATATCCTCAAACAGGTTTTCGAGGATCGTCTGACAGAGCTGCACCCGGCCAGCCTGCAGGTGATGTTCCTGCAGGACTTTGCGATCCCGCTCTACAAACTGGTCGCGGTGTTCGTCACGGTCAGCGAACTCTACGTCGGCGTCGCACTGCTGCTGGGCCTGACCACGCGCTGGGCTGCGGCGGTCGCGCTCATCAATCTGCTGGGCTTCTCGGCGGGCGGGTACTACGACGCGTCGCTGATT
>CAYJPG010000001.1:72533-97138 GCA_964371995.1 uncultured Chromatiaceae bacterium
GCATCATCATGATGAGCTGGCCCTCGGGGCGCTGGCTGGGACTCGATGGCCGGCTGTCACGCAGATACCCCGGCTCACGCTGGTTCTGACCGTCGCTAGTCCAGATAACCGATCGCTTCGACTGAAGCATGTCCGTCGACGGCGCGCGCAGGTCGCTGGCTGTCGGGCCGGTTGACCCCCAGCAGGCCGCGAATGCCATAGGTACGTGCCGCATCGAGCACCGGCCTGCTGTCATCGATAAACAGGGTCTGTTGCGGATCGAAGCCCAGGCGCTCCTGCGCGGAAGACCAGAAGCCCTGCCCCTCCTTGGGCACACCGAACTCATGCGAGGACAGGAAGATATCGATATAGCGACCCAGTCCGGCGACGCTCTTCTTCATGTCCAGCGCATCGCCATGGGCATTGGTGACCACTGCCACGTGCTTGCCGCTGGCGTGCAGCCGGGCCAGAAACTCCTTCGCACCGGGCAGAAACCGCACCCGATGACTGCTGGCATCCTTGAGTGCGCGCAGATCCAGCGACAGCTCGGCAGACCAGTAATCGAGGCAATACCACTCGAGCCGTCCCTGCATGCTGGCAAAACGTTCAAACAGGTCCGGCACAATTTCTTCAGGCGTAGAGCCACGATTGCGCGCCAGGCATCGGGGCACGAGTTCGCGCCAGAAATAGTTGTCATAGGCGAGATCGAGGATCGTGCCATCCATGTCGAGGAGGATCGTGTCGAAGCTTCGCCAGTCGTGCATGCGGCTGTTCCGGCTGATGTCGGCCGCGGGGTTGCCCGGGTCGGGTCCGGATTGTACCGTCCGCGCCCATGATCACAGAACTGCACAAGCTGCTGCCGCGGGTTCAGGCCATCGCCCAGGCTGCCGGCCGCGAAATCAGCCGCATTTACGCCACCGCCTTTAGCGTGGAAACCAAGGCCGACAACTCTCCGCTGACCGCCGCCGACCGCGCGGCACATGAAGTTATCGCTGCGGGGCTCGCGCAGCTCACGCCCGGCATCCCGCTCTGGTCCGAGGAGTCCGGCACGATCTCCTGGGAAACACGCCGGCACTGGACCCGGTTCTGGCTCGTGGACCCACTGGACGGCACGCGGGAATTCATCAAGCGTAATGGCGAGTTCACGGTGAACATCGCGCTGGTTCACGACCACCGGGCTGTACTCGGCGTGGTCCATGCGCCCGTTCCCGGGTGCGACTACTGCGGATATGCCGGCGGTCCTGCACTGCGCACCGATCCGGGCCAGCCGCCGCGCGAGATCCGCGTGCGTCAGCCGGCCAGCCCGCCGGTCCGCGTGGCCGGGAGCCGTTCGCATCGCGGCGCCAGCCTCGACAGCTTTCTCAGGCAGCTGGGCGCACACGAGCTCGTGTCGATGGGCAGCTCGCTGAAGTTCTGCCTCGTGGCGGAAGGTGCCGCGGATGTGTACCCGCGCCTCGGCCCAACCTCCGAATGGGACACTGCGGCGGCCCAGGCCGTGGTTGAAGCGGCAGGCGGCAGCGTTATCGATCTCGAGGGCCAGCCACTCCGGTACAACACACGGCCCGAAGTACTGAACCCGCATTTTGTGGCGAGTGGCGATCCGGACCGGGACTGGCTGGCGATGCTGCACTCCCGGTAGATGGTGCACGACTGCTAGACTGGCGGCACGATGAGCGATGACGACAACATCAACACAAATGTCTTCAGTGACCTCTGGCGACTGAAGGAGCTGCGCGTCGCGCACCGCGATCTCGACGCAGCCATCGCTGCCCTCGACCGCTTTGCCGCTGAGGATCAGCTGCGCATCCGGCGCCTGAAGAAAGAGAAGCTGCGCCTCAAGGATCTCATCACGCGGCTCGAAAGCGCGCGAATTCCCGACCTCAACGCCTGAGGGCCGGTGGCCGCAAAGCCACGTCAGCGCTACACGGAGACCATCGCCGTCGGCAAATCTTACACAGGCGGTATGCCTGTAATTCATTGTTTAAGAACGGGTTTATACCGGCAACGTGACGCGGTTCACCTGATCCCCAAAGTCCGGCGTCGCGCTGCTATACAAATCGGCCCCGGAGCGGCCAGCGGCGGCTCTCTCCCCATCGCCAGGCCACCGGCCAGGCGCCGGTTTCGTGTGACGACAGTCACAGTAAGACGGCTATTTTCCGGATTCTGTCAAGTCGACGGGCGCTTCGTGCAAGGCTGGCACGTTTGCTGCAATTACTTCAGCGAGGACCCCGCTGAACGATCAACTGAGAAAGCACAGCAGCCCACACCCCAAAAAACCCAAGCCCAAACCCAAACCCAATGATCGAACAGCAACCTCAATAAGAAAAAGAAAAACAAGAACAATAAAAAAGCTGAATAGCACCATCCCAAGCCCAATCTTGCCGCCCCTTGCCCAGGGGCGGCTTTTTTTTTGGGCATCCGGAATAACGCCCGGATAAAATGTGGCTGCATGCAACCCCTGATCTATCACAATCCCGACTGCGGCACTTCGCGCAACACCTTGGCGATGATCAAGGCCTCAGGTGAAAACCCCGAAGTCATCGAGTATCTCAAGATGCCGCCCAGCCGTGAGCGACTGGTTGCGTTGCTGTCGATGATGAAAATCGTTCCGCGCGACCTCCTTCGGTGCAAGGGCACACCGTACGATGCGCTGGGGCTCGACAATCCGGCATTGAGCGATGATCAACTGATCGATGCCATGATGGCGCATCCGATTCTGATCAATCGGCCGATCGTCGTGACTGACAAGGGCGCCCGTCTGTGCAGGCCCTCCGAACGTGTGCTCGATATCCTCGAAAATCCTGTCGAACACTTCACCAGGGAAGACGGCAACGTGATTCACCACACGGGAGCAGAACGATAATTCGGAAAACCGCTCACCCGGAGTCACAGGCCCCGGGCGCCTCAGAAGCCATGGGGCTATTCGAGCGTTTACTCTCCGTCTGGGTAGCCTTGGCCATAGTGGCGGGTGTGCTGCTGGGGCAGTTCGCGCCGGCCATACCCGAGGCCTTGTCGCGCTTTGAATATGCCCAGGTATCGATCCCGGTCGCGGTGCTTATCTGGGCGATGATCTTTCCCATGATGGTGCAGATCGATTTCACTTCGATCCTCGGCGTGCGCCGCCAGCCCAAGGGATTGATCATCACCACCACGGTGAACTGGCTGATCAAGCCCTTCACCATGTTCGCTATCGCCTGGTTCTTCCTGACCGTAGTGTTTGCGCCACTGATCTCCACGGAACGGGCTAGCGAATATCTGGCCGGGGCCATTCTTCTGGGCGCTGCGCCTTGCACCGCCATGGTCTTCGTGTGGAGCTACCTCACCCGCGGCGACGCCGCTTACACCCTGGTCCAGGTCGCGCTCAACGACCTGATCATGCTATTTGCCTTCGCGCCCATCGTGGTCTTTCTGCTCGGCGTGTCGAACATCCAGGTTCCCTGGGATACGGTCACCCTGTCGGTGGTGCTCTACATCGTGATTCCACTGGGCGCCGGCTACCTGACCCGTCGAACCGTCATCAAACAGCGAGGAATCGAGTGGTTCGACAAGGTCTTCATGAAGCGACTGACACCACTCACCCCGATCGGATTGATCATCACCCTGGTGCTGCTGTTTGCCTTCCAGGGCGACGTGATCATCGCCAATCCGCTGCATATCGTGCTGATCGCCATCCCGCTTGTCATCCAGACCTTTTTGATCTTCTTCATTGCCTACGGCTGGGCCAGGGCCTGGAAGGTGCCCCATAACATCGCGGCACCTGCCGGTATGATCGGTGCCAGCAATTTCTTTGAGCTGGCCGTCGCAGTTGCGATTTCACTGTTCGGCCTGCAATCCGGCGCGGCGCTGGCAACGGTCGTGGGCGTGCTGGTGGAGGTGCCGATCATGCTGACCCTGGTGCGCATCGCCAACGCTACCCGTGACCACTTCCCTGTCGCCCAGGAAGCCCGGGGCTGAGTCATAGCCCATGCAGGATCGTCCCGCGTGTATCCTGCACGGATGCGCTGGCTGGTCGCAGATATCGGTGGAACCAATACCCGTTGTGCGGTGGCAAGCCCCGGCGGTGTTCTTCAGTACACGGAAAGTTTCCACAACCGGGATTTCCCGGGCCTCGACCGCCTGCTCGGCGCTTATCTCGGCATGCTGCCGCCGGCTGAAAGGCCAGACGACGCCGTACTGGCCATCGCCGCACCGATCCAGGGCGATGAAGTCCGGATGATCAATATCAACTGGAGTTTCTCGGTCAGCGCACTGGCTCGCGCGCTGTCACTGCGCCGTGTCACTCCACTCAACGATTTCGCCGCCCAGGCCTACGCCTTGCCGGTACTCGGTCCGGCCGATCTGCTGCAAATCGGCGGTGGCCGGGAAGTCGCCGGCGCGCCGAAGGTGGTGCTCGGTCCGGGCACGGGACTTGGTGCGGCGGGGCTCGTGCAGATCGGCGGGCGCTGGCACGCCGTTACCGGCGAAGGCGGCCACGTCACCATGGCACCTAGCGACGAGCGCGAAGCACGCATCATCGCGCTTGGCCGCGAACGTTTCGGTCACTGCTCTGCCGAGCGGCTGATCTCTGGCGCCGGCCTCGCTTTTCTTTATATGGCATTGCACGGCGGTGAACTGCTGACACCGGATGAAGTCGGCGCGCGGATTGTCGCCGGCGAAACGGCCGCCCTCGAGGCGCTGGAGGTATTCTTTCAGCTACTCGCCACGGCGGCCAGCAATCTCGCGCTCACCTTCGCCGCTTTCGGCGGTGTCTACATCGGTGGCGGCGTCACACCGAGATATCTTGATCAGCTGAAAACCTCGGGCTTCCGCGCGCGTTTTGAGGACAAGGGCCGTTACCGTCCGTTTCTCGCCGACATCCCCACCCGGGTCATCATTGCCGATCAGCCCGCGCTGCGCGGACTTGCCGCCTTCGCCGAAGCCGACAGCCAGAGCTAGTCTCCCGGGAAGTCTGCGGGGATGTCAGGCATCGGCCCCCACAGCAGCTCATCCAGACGCGGCACCCAGCGGTACACGCGCATATTCACGCGGCCGGCGTTTACAACGATGCCCTCCGCGCGCAACCGGCTGATCTGGGTACGGTAACCGGGACTCGAAGCCGGTATGGCGATGCGGCCGTTCACCGCGATCACGCGATGCCACGGCAGGCCCAGCCCGGCGGGCGCATGCCTGAGCGCGCGGGCAGTCTGTCGCGCACCACGCGGCAGTCCGGCCAGTGCGGCGATCTGCCCGTAACTGGCAACCTGCCCGGGCGGAATGGCCGCAATGACTCGCCAGATCGCCTGCATCTGCGTTGGTCGCCCGGCATCTGGCCGCGGCAGCGGCATGTCGTTCAGGCCAGGCGTTTCTGCATCGTATCGGTGGCGCCCGGTGAACCAGGCAGTTTCGCGATGATGGGCCTGGTGTCCGGCCGTACCCCGCGCCACAGATAGAAGGACTCTGCCGCTTGCTCCACCAGCATGCCCCAGCCCTGGCTGATGCGGCCGGCACCATGTTCAGTGGCCCAGCTCACGAAAGGCGTGTCATGCATCGCGTAGGACAAGTCGTAGCACAGGGTTTCAGGCCCGAGTATCGACGGCGGGAACGGCGGCAACTCACCGTGCAGGCCCGCCGAAGTCGCGTTAATGACCAGATCGAAACTCTGCCCGCCGAGTTCCTGGAACTGACAGGCCAGAATCCGCCCCAGCAGGCGAAAATCCCGCGCCAGATCACGCGCCTTTTCGGGTGTCCGGTTGGCGATAACGATTTCGCGTGGTTTGGTCTCAAAAAGGGCGGGAACGATGCCGCGCGTGGCGCCGCCGGCACCGAGTATCAATATCCGGGTGCCCGCCAGACGCACGCGCAGGTTCTGGCGAAGATCATTGACGAGACCCGCACCGTCGGTGTTATCGCCTTCGATCGCGCCATCGGCGTGCATGATCAGGATATTCACCGCACCGGCCAGCTCAGCACGCGAGGTCAGCCGGGAGGCCAGCCGGGCAACCCCGGTCTTGTGGGGTACCGTCACATTGAGGCCACGGACGCCCTCGGCAAACAGCTGCCGGACCCGCTCGGCCAGCACTTCGGGAGCGATATCCCAGGCCTCGTATGTGATGTCCTGCCCGGTCGCCTCGGCAAACAGCCGGTGGATAACCGGCGACTTGCTGTGCGCGATCGGATGGCCGATAACTCCGTAACGGTCGGTCATGTCGTCGTTCCCCCTGGGATCCCGCCGGCGATAGTCTGCTATCTTTTTCCATAATGCAGCCCTCTGTCGAGGAATAATCCGTCAGGCACAGGCGTTCAACCATGAGCAGCAGCTACGGCCTTGATGCCTACTCCCCCGGCGAGATCGCCCAGCGGGTCCATGAAGCCTGTCTCCTGAAAGCACGGCTGTCGTTCCTGCAGCTGGCGATGCTCGGCATGCTGGCCGGCGCTTTCATTGGCCTGGGCGCGCTCTACTACGTGATCGTGGTGAGCGACCCGCAACTGGGCTTTGCCATGCAGCGGGTGCTGGGTGGCATCGTATTCTCGCTCGGGCTGCTGCTCGTGGTCGTAGCCGGCGCGGAACTCTTCACCGGCAACAATCTGCTGGCCATGGGCTGGGCCGATGGCGGCATATCCACGCGCGATGTGCTCTACAACTGGCTGGTGGTATGCACGGCCAACTTCATCGGTGCCGTCGGCCTCGCGCTGATGGTATTTCTCTCCGGACATGCCGACATGAACGATGGCGCAATCGGCAGGACCTACTTGCAGATCGCTGCGGCGAAATCGGCGCTTCCGTTCCAGGAAGCCTTCTTCCGCGGCGTGCTGTGCAATGTACTGGTGTGCATGGCGGTCTGGATGGCGCTGGCCGGACGCAGCGTGACGGACAAGTTTTTCGCCATCGTGCTGCCCATCTCGGCCTTTGTCGCCGCCGGTTTCGAGCACTCTGTCGCCAACATGTATTTCCTGCCGCTGGCGATGATGCTGCAGGCCTCAAGCGGGCACCCTGTCGAGCTTGCTGCCCTGTGGCGCAATCTGGTGCCGGTGATCGCCGGCAACCTGGTCGGCGGCAGCGTGCTGGTCGCGCTCGTGTACTACGTGATCTACCGGCGCCCGCCGGCAACCTGAACCGGCGCAGCTCATGCACCCGCCAGTTGGTCGCGCTCAACGCGCGACGGGTAGCAAGTCGCAGCTGCCACGGTATAGTCACCTCCATCCGGATACCAATCACGTACGACCCTGGAGCGCGGCAATGACAGACAAGACAGTTGATCTGGGCGAGATTCGCGGCGACTGGGATTTTCATTCCCGCTACGCCGCAAATGCAATGGAGCAGACGCTCAAGCGGGTCAATAAACTCTGGCGCAGCCTGAAACGGGCTGCACCGAAATCCGGCCAGGTTCCGGTCAGCGGTCCGGTCATGGATGATTTCATCGAAGCCTGCCGGCAGACGCGCGCACTGTGCGACGATTTTTCGCTGCTCGAAGAAGCCCGCCCGCTGAAGCGGCCCCGCAAAAAGAAGAGCACAGCACGCCGCAAGGCACGCTAGTCACAGCCGGGCGAAGGGAGAACGAAATGCGTCCTCATGTAGAACTGATCCAGGAAGCCGATCTCGTCTGGCATTCAGCTGAACTCACCCGCGGCACCGGCAAGGCGCGGCAGAGAAACCTCTCCTACGACGAAGAGAACGGCGGCGCCTCGACACGCGTGGTTTTTGAAACGGCCTGGAGCCGCCCGCCTGGCTACCATCACGGCGATGTCGAGTGGTATGTGATGGCCGGACAGGTGAAGCTCGGCGATCGCCTGCTAGGCAAGGGTGCCTACTTTCGCGCACCGGCCGGTCTGCGCGTACCGGCCATACAGGTTGCCGCCGGCACCGACGTACTGATATTCCGCGAGTTCGGCGACTGGGGCTTTTCGGTATCCGCAAAGAACCGCAGCCGCTTCATTGCGCGCGGCGGAAATACCGCCTCCGATCAACAGGGTGAACTGGTCATCGCCGACACCAACCGCATGGAATGGATGCCCAACGCCTATGAAGGCGATACGCAGCGCTTTCTCAAGCTCAAGCTGCTGTATCACGACCCCGCACCGCCGGGACAGAACGACAAGGGCTTTGTCACCATGCTGGCCTGGGCACCGCCCGGCTGGTCAGATGACCGCATGGTGCACCACCCGGTATTTGAAGAGGCTTACAGCCTCGACGGCAATCTGGTCTACAACTTCGGTACGCTGGATGCCGGCACGTATTTTTTCCGGCCGGCACGCGTCAAGCACGGCCACTTCGTGGCTGGCGAAGAACGCGGGTGGACGGGTTTCTTCCGGCTGGACGGTACGCTGCTCAACTGGATTACCGTCAACGAGCGCGTCATCGTCGAAGGCGATGCAATCAACTACAACCCGAAGCTGAAATCACAGGCACCGGTAATTGCCGGTATTCCGGTCCGTTCGCGCTCTACCGGTGAATGGGACTTCGATGGTCGATAGGGGCTGACGCTCATGAAGCAGAACAATCCGGACTGGAGAAAAAGTAACTGTTACGGGCCGTTGCTTGCGGCGGCCGTCGGCATGGCGGTGGCGGGTCTGGCGAACGCGCAGATGAATCATTCGCAACATGCCACCGAGGACGAACATGCCGGACACGATGGCGGGCGCGACGAACTCGGCCGACGCCTCTACGGCATGAAGCACCAGATGTCGCCGGAACTGACTGCCGAGTTGCGCCAGAAAATCCCGCTGTTCGCAAAATATACGGACGCCCAGATGAACCTCTCCATGGAGCAGATGGGTGAGGACTACAGCTGGTACATCAGCCCTGCCGATCTGCATGCCGGTCAGGGTGTGCTGATCCTGTTGCACGGTTTCCGCGAACAGGGCGACAAGCTGTTCCGGGAGCGGGTACAACCCATCGGCGATGTCCTGCCCACTGCACTCGGCGTCGGCATGGCAATGATGATGTCCGAGCATATCCAGCTGGCGCTCAATGACCTGCAGGCTGCGGGTGCAAAGGAGATCGTGGTGGTACCGATCGTGTCGTCCACCCACGACGAAATGTACCGGCAATGGGAATACGTGCTCGGCCGGCGTGCCGATGCTTCATATGCGACGGTTGGCCAGGTCAAGACCGATACTGTTCTGCATCTGGTCCCACCGCCGGGCACTGATCCGCTGATCGCCGAAATCCTGCTCGACTACGCGATGGAACTCAGCACGGACCCGAAGAACGAAGCGGTAATCATCACCTCCCATGGACCCGCTGGTGCAGCAGACAATGCGCAGACACTCAGGAACCTGGAAACCCTGGCGAAGTACGTGAAGGAAGACGGCGGCTTCGCGGCCGTGCGGGCGAGCACGCTGCAGGATGACGCCGTGCCGGAAGTGCGGGCCGCCAACGTACAGAAACTGCGCGCCATGGTGGAGAGCGCCACAAAGGACGGCAAGAAGGTGCTGATCGTGACCAACCTGGTCGGCGCACGGACCATCCAGGCAAAACTGCGCCGCGATCTCAAGGGACTCGACTACGCATTTAATGCCAAGGGTATCGTGGAGCACGACAACTTCATTAAGTGGATCAGCGAAAGCGTCCACTCGGCGCTGGAAAAGTCTGCGTACAAACCGGCCTCGGCCACGCACTGAGCGCGGGCACTGCCGCTGAGGCTCTGGAACCAGCATGCGCATCGACATCATTCTTGAGGCCAACAACCCGCCTGAAACCATACTGAAGCTCGGCCGTCTGGCCGAAGAGCAGGGTCTGGGTGGTGTCTGGGTGTCAAACATGAATGACGCCCGTGATCCCTTCATCAACTTCGTACCGCTGGCGATGCAGACAGAGCGTATTCGCCTCGGCCCCATCGCCGTCAGCCCCTTTGAACTGCATCCGCTGAAGATGGCCAGTTCACTGTTGACGCTCAACGAGGTGGCAAAGGGCCGCGCGCAGATCGTGGTGGGTGCCGGCGGCGGTACCGCGACGGCCATGGGCGTAAAACCGCTGCGGGTGGTGCGCGCCGTGCGGGAATGCGTGGAGATCCTCAAGGCGGCTGCCACCGGCAAGCCGGTCAGGTACCAGGGGGAGATCTACGAGATCAAGTGGTACAACCCGGCCTGGCTACACAGTCCGCCGCCTGCCATATATGTGGGCGCCGGTGGCCCGCAGATGCTGCGCGCCGCGGCACGCTATGCAGACGGCATCATGGTCAGCGATTTCGTGGTCGAACAGGTGCGCAAGGCGCGGACGATCATCGATGCCTCACTCACCGAGGCGGGCCGCGATACCAGCACTTTCCCGATGAACAATTTCTGGGCCTGGCACGTGAAGGAAAGCCAGGAAGAAGCAGAACGTGAAGCGCGCATCTGGCTCACCGTACGCGGCACGCTCTATCCGCCGCATATCGACGAAGTGCTGGCCCCGGACGAGGCGGCCATCGTCAACCGGAACATCAACAACTTCATCCGCGCCTACAACAAGAAGAGCGATGTCATCGAAGGCGTGCCGGACTCGATCATCCACAAGCTCACGCAGCGCTGCACGTCAGCCTGCTCGCTCAGGGATCTGGACCAGGAAATTGACCGCCTGCGCCAGTTTAAGGCGGCGGGCCTTACCGAGATCGCACTGCGGATCTATGCGAATCCGGCCGAAACGATCAGGGTTCTGGGCGAACGGGTCGTACCGGCACTGCGGAACTGACGCTATTACCCGCTCAGCCCTGCGGGCTTAGCGTGATCGTACGGTACAGCGTTGCGGCATCCCCGTTCTGGAAATCGGTACCGCGGGAGCGGATGCGACACTAATCAGCCACCCAGATCCCGTTGTTTCTGTCTTTGCCTGGTCGACCTTATCAGAGGCGACGTCAATGTGAACCAGACAAACACAGCGCCAACGACTCCACACACAAGGCATATTAGAACGATGTTGATCGCCCGGGAAAAAGTCAAAGTGCCACCCAGATAGTTCAGGATCAAGAACGTTATGCTCATAACAATCCAACCCGGTAACGCAAACAAGACCAGGTGCCCTGACAGGGTCGTGCTGCACCATTTCAGAAATGTCCGATCCGCCATACCGTGCCCTCCGCTCGGGAATAGCTTGCCCCACGAGACCCTGGTTCTCAAACGCACTCCGTAGTGCCGCGGTCGCGGTCCGGAAAGTTTTGCTGCTACCGTGAGTACACGGTGAGCGCTTGCAAAACTTTCCCGCCCACGCCCGCTGTGAACGTGGGCATTCCGCAACTGGAATCATTTTTATTGCAACGGTCGGCGGCGGGAGAGACTGACCTGACCCAGCCGGTCATTCAGGCCGCAACGCTTTGGCTTCGCTGGCCGGAGCGGATGCAACATGCACCAGCGCGTAGCCCGAGAACACGATCTGTGGAACTGCCATGCCGATGATCTGACCCTCCAGCGGTGAGGGCAGATCGAAGCGTTCATCGGTGAAGGGATCAAAAATGCGGGCGATGAAATCTCCCTTGCGCACACTGTCACCGAGTTTGCGCACCGGGTAGAACACCCCGCCATTGCCGAGCGGCACACGCACCCAGTTCGCCCTGCTGAAAATGCGCGCGTCAGGCGTCGGGGCCGTTGCCTGACCGCTGCTCATGCCCAGCCCGATCATGACGTTGCGCACCCCCTGTACGCCATGCTCGATTTCCATCGGTTCAAAGCGCAGCGGCAAGCCGGCCTCGTAGATGATCGCGGGAATGCCCGCGTCCATGATTTCCCGGCGCAGGCTGCCCTTCGGACCCGCACCACCCAGCACGACGGTGGCACCAAAGCGCCGCGCCAGTTCGAGTGCCTTCGGATTGGCGAGATCCACGCGCACCTGCGGCAAGTTGGCCCGATCGAAGGATCCGGTATGCAGATCGATGAGCGCATCACAGTGCTCGCTGAGCGCGCTGTACAGGATGCCGGCGATGAGCGCCGTGTTGTCGCTGCCGGCTTTGCCCGGGAATGCGCGGTTAAGGTCACGACGATCGGGCATGTAGCGACTGCCGGTACGAAAGCCATTCGCATTGGCGGCCGGTACCGCGATGAGCGTACCGGACAGGTGAGCCGGATCAAGGCGAGCAAAGCTCTCACGGGCGATTTCAAACCCGTTTCGTTCATCGCCATGAATCAGCGCGGTCAGGCACAGTGTCGGGCCGGGACGCGCGCCACGCGCAACGAATACCACCGTATCGAGGAACGAACCTTCAAAAGTCTGTGTGAGCTGGTAGCGAAACTTGCGCTTCTGGCCCGGCGGAATCTCGCGATCGAGAAGCTGCAGGGGCCCCCAGGCAGTTGATGCTGGAGGGGCAGCGACGCTCTGGCCGTGAACCTGGATCGAAGCGAACAGGGCAGAGGCCATCACCAGCAGGGCGATCACACGCATGGGCAGTACTCTTGTTACGGTCACGCCATTGTCGTTCATGAGTGCATACTAAGGCGCATATGTTCATCATCCGGCGCGTCTTCGACGACACCACTGAAACCAGTCGTCGCCTGCTGGCCCAGGCGCAGGATATCCTGCGCAAGCAGTTTCACCTGCTCAGCGAAGCCGAGATCAGCAAGCTGGCGGAGCAGTTGCGCGACCCCCTCAAGCACCGCTTCCGCGCCATTCTGTTCGTGGCCGAGCGCCGTGAACAGGTGGTGGGCTTCGCTTTGCTGCTGCACGCTCCCGACCTGCGTTTTTGCTATCTGGACTTCATCGCTACCGGAACCGATGAGATGGGCCAGGGGCTCGGCGGTGCGCTGTATGAGCGGGTACGCGAAGAGGCGCTGCGCCTCAAGGCACGCGGCATTTTCCTGGAATGCCTGCCGGATGATCCGGCCCTGAGCCCTGATCCGGTCATCCGCACCGCGAATGCCGCCCGCCTGAAATTCTACGAGCGCTATGGCGCGACCCCGATACTCAATACCCGCTATGAAACTCCGCTGAAAGCCGACGACACTGATCCACCCTACCTCGTATTCGACAACCTCGGCCAGAACGAACCGCTGGCGAGACGCGATGCGCGGCGAGTCGTTCGCGCCATTCTTGAACGCAAATATGGTGACTATTGTCCGCCGGCATACATCAAGGATGTGGTCGCCTCGATCCGCGACAATCCGGTGCGCCTGCGCGAACCCCGCTACGTCAAGACACCGAAACGCCAGGCGGGACCGCGCGCTGCACCACGTCAGCGACGCATCGCCGTGGTAATCAACGACCGCCACCAGATCCATCACATCCGCGAAAGCGGTTATGTAGAAGCACCAGCCAGGGTACGGGTTATTCGCCGCGAGCTGGCCAAGGTCGATCTGTTTGACGATCTGCGGCCGCGCCGCTACAGCGAAGTCTGGATTACTGCTGTACACGATCCGGGCCTGGTGGATTTCATCAAGCGGGCCAGTGCCGCGGTCAAGCCGGGCCAGTCCGTTTACCCCTATGTATTCCCTTTGCGGAACAAGGCTCGCCCGCCGCGGGAGTATCCGCTGCGCGCCGGCTACTACTGCATGGATACCTTCACGCCGATCAACGAGAACGCCTACCGGGCAGCGCGCCGCGCGGTCGACTGCACCCTGACTGCGGCTGATGCCGTACTGGACGGGCATACGGCGGGCTATGCGCTGGTGCGGCCGCCCGGCCACCACGCTGAACGCGAGGCCTTTGGCGGATTCTGCTACTTCAATTCGGCCGCGATCGCTGTCAACTACCTGAGTCGTTATGGCAAGGTCGCGCTGCTCGATGTGGACTACCACCACGGCAACGGTTCGCAGGACATCTTCTACAAGCGCAGCGATGTCCTGACCGTCTCAATACACGGCCATCCCCGGGACACCTATCCCTACTTTTCCGGTTTTGAAGACGAGACCGGGAGCGGTGACGGTGAGGGATTCAATCTGAATATTCCGCTGCCCGAGAAGATCGGCGGCGAGCGTTACCGGCAAGCGCTGGCGCAGGCGCTCTCGCGCATCAGCCGCTTCAAGCCCGGCATGCTGGTGGTATCGCTTGGTCTCGATACCGCCCGCAACGATCCCACCGGTTCCTGGTCTCTGGGTGCAAAGGACTTTGATCAGAATGGCGCGATGATCGGGGCGCTTGGGCTATCGACCCTGATCGTTCAGGAAGGCGGCTACAACACGCGCACGCTCGGCGTGAATGCCAGGCACTTTTTTATCGGCCTGTGGCGCGGACTCACGGTCGTCCCCGAAACCAAAGCCGACAGTACGGGAGCGCCGTGAAGCGCGCCGCAGATTCAGCACCGCACAAACTGCGTTGCCCCTGGTCCGAAGGGGTCAGCCCCGCCTATCGTGACTACCACGACACTGAATGGGGCGTGCCGGTACACGATGACCGCAAGCAATTTGAGTTCCTGATTCTCGAAGGGGCACAGGCCGGACTGTCCTGGTCAACCGTGCTGCACCGCCGGGCCGGCTACCGGCGCGCCTTCGCCGATTTCGATCCACACAAGGTCGCGCGCTTCACCCCGGCACGCATCGAAAAGCTGCTGCTGGATCCCGGCATCATCCGCAACCGGCTCAAGGTCACGGCTGCGGTGAGCAATGCACGGGCATTTCTGGAACTGCAGGATGAGTTCGGCAGCTTCGATCGCTACATCTGGGGTTTCGTGGATGGCAGGCCGGTCGTCAACCGCTGGCGCGATCAGTCCGAGGTGCCGGCAACCAGCCCGATCTCGGACGCACTCAGCAAGGACATGAAGAAACGCGGCTTCCGCTTCGTCGGCAGCACGATTCTCTATGCACACCTGCAGGCGACCGGACTCATCAACGACCATCTGCTCAGCTGTTTTCGGCATACGCAGTGCCGATAGCACCTGATCCGAAGCTCATCGCACAGGCTCGCCGTCGACTGCCTGGCGGTGTCATCGCGCTGGGCCTGGTGTCGCTGTGCATGGACGCCTCTTCCGAACTGGTGCACAGCCTGTTGCCCATATTCATGTCGTCGGTGCTCGGCGCAAGCCTGTTGAGCATCGGCATCATCGAAGGCATTGCCGAAGCCACCGCTGCCATCACCAAGGTATTTTCCGGGGTATTGAGCGATCGCTGGCAGCGGCGCAAGGGCCTGGTGGTTCTCGGTTACAGTCTTGCGGCATTGACCAAGCCGATATTCCCGTTGGCGGAGTCTCTGGCCGCAGTCCTCGGTGCCCGTTTCCTGGACCGTATCGGCAAAGGCATCCGGGGTGCACCCCGGGATGCGCTGGTTGCCGATATCACACCGCCAGAACTCCGCAACGCCGCCTATGGCTTGCGACAGTCGATGGACTCCGTGGGCGCCTTCATCGGCCCGCTGCTTGCCGTGAGCCTGATGCTGCTCTGGCAGGACGATATCCGTGCCGTGTTGTGGGTCGCGGTGGTGCCGGCGGTAGTCGCGGTCGTACTGCTCATGGCTGGTGTGCGGGAGCCTGACAGGACAGCGCCAGGCGCAAAGGCGCATGGACGGCCAGGCCGCAGTCCGCTGACACCGGGCGAACTGCGCCGCCTCGGGACACGTTACTGGTTGATCGTGCTTTTCGGCGGCGTACTGACGCTGGCGAGGTTCAGTGAAGCATTTCTGGTATTGCGCGCCCAGGACCTCGGCGTGACGCTCGCCTGGATACCCGCCGTGCTGGTGGTGATGAACGTGGTCTACGCCGCTTCATCCTATCCGGCGGGTCTGGCCGCCAGCCGTTGGTCGCGGCGCACGCTGCTCGGGATCGGGGTCGCGATGCTGCTGGTCGCGGATCTGGTCCTCGCCCTGGCGACTTCCCCTGGCCTCGTATTTCTCGGTACCGCGCTCTGGGGCCTGCACATGGGTCTGACCCAGGGCCTGATCGCCGCACTGATTGCCGACACCATCCCGGCCGATCAGCGTGGCACGGCATTCGGCTTCTTCAACCTGATAACCGGCATCCTGATGCTGGTCGCCAGTGTCGTTGCGGGTGGACTGTGGGACGGCTTCGGTGCTGCAGCGACCTTCCTAGCCGGCGCGGTGTTTTCAGCCCTTGCCCTGTGCGGCTATCTCGCGTGTGCCAGAATGTTCAGGTCGGCAAACAAATCGGGGAGTCACTGAAATGATTGCATTGGCTGGCTCAAGCCTTGTTCTCCTGCTGGCAGCTGTCGATATTCCTCCGGCGACAATCCAGGCCATCGGTGCGAAGTACCGGGGAAGCGTCGAACAGGCTTTCCAGGCGCACTGCGCAGACTGCCACGGCAGTATCCCCGCCGGACTTCAGGACCCGGCCCGTTCAACCGCCGGCAAGAAGAGCAGGAAGGCCCACAAGAAGTGGAGCATGGATGACGGCTTTCCTTTCCCGAGCAAGTGGGACCTGCCGAAACTCATGACCGAGATCCGCAAGGCAACGGCCGATGACGATATGCCGCCGCCGAAGTACGAGAAGCAGAAAGGCTCGACCATGTCCGATGCCGAGCGCAAAGCCATCGTCAACTGGGCTACAGACGCCGAGGCCTTGCTGAAAGTCACGCCATAGCTTGCTGGTGCGTCAGGTGATCAGGTAGCCAGCGCCTGCTGCATGGTCTCTATGTCCTGCTGACTGCTGAGCATCAGGTCCGTGAAGAAGCCCTTGCCGAGATTGACGCTGCCGAGCATGAATTCCGCGTCGGGGTGTCGGGTCAGCAACTCCGGTTCGGCACCAAGACGATGTTTCAGTTTCGCAGCGGACAGGAGCCGGGTCAGCGGTTCGAGTTCAGCTGAGCCGCCGTTAAGCAGGTAGTCCTGGTTTTCCACCGCCGCACAGATGCGTACCGGCAAACCCCAGGCTTCGAGTATTGCTTTACCGATCACCGGTTGCCAGGTCTCGAGGATCTCGCTGAACTCGGGATCCGTGCGCATCGTCGGGTCTTTCTGGTACGCATGCATGACGATGTAGAGACGGCCGATCGAGTGCAGCAGGCCGGCCAGCATGGCTTCATCGGGCTGGCGGCCGAAAGCCTGCTTGGAAACCGCATAGCAAATCGATGCGACATTGTTGCTGGTGGCCCAGATCTGTTCGAGGTCCGGGCGAATTGGACCGAGCGCCTCGTTGCGGCTGAGCTGGCGCAAGGCAAAGGCGGTTGAAACCGTACGTACGTGATTGAAGCCGAGCCGGTTGACCGCGTTGTTCAGGCTTGCAACCGGGGCGCCGGCGGGATTCATCGCCGCAGAGTTTGCCATCTGCATGAGCCGGGCACTCAGTACCGGCTCGGAGCCGATGATGTTGACGATGTCCTTGATGGTGGTCCGGTCGCTGATCAGCGCAACCTGCAGACGGCGCACGACATCCGGAAATGCCGGCAGGTCGAGTTCCGGGCGCAGATTCACCGCCAGTTGCTGGACAAACTCGAATGCCCTCGAATTGACTGTCATGCAAGTCGCTCTGTGTACCAAACCCCGCTGCAAGTATGAGCAGAGAGGTACTTCAATAGCATGAACACCGTCGCGTTTTTGCGCAGCCGGTTCAGGACGGCAGGGCCACGAGCAGCAGCAGGGGTAACGTGGCAAAGGAGACCAGCGTCGAAATCACGATGGCGCCGGCGATCTCGTCAGGGTGCCGGTCATAACGGGCTGCCAGCAGATAGTTGAAGACTGCAACCGGCATGGCGCTTTCGATCAGCACGATACCTCGCTCAGTCCCCTCAAGCCCGAAGAACCACACGAGGCCCAGTCCCACAGCCAGGCCGAGACCCAGGCGCGCGAGCGCCAGCGCGGCAGCGACCGGCAGGCGTTTCACTGCAAAACTGCCGAGTGCATAACCGAGCGCTACCAGCATCAGCGGGATAGCCATTCCGGCAAGCAACTGCACGGTATTGCCCAGCCACGCAGGCAGCGTCGTCTCCGTGGCCAGCAGCGCAATGCCGAGCACCGCGGCATAGTTCACCGGCGTCGTCAGCAAGGTGCGCCAGACTGGCCGCCGCCCCTGGAACAGCGGCCCGACCAGAAACTGCGAGACCGATCCGACCAGGTAGAAACCGATCGCAAGACCCAGCCCCCGGTGGCCAAAAGCAAACAGACACAGCGGCAGACCCAGGTTGCCGGCATTGCCGAAAGCCACGGGCGGCAGAAAACTGCGTAAGGGCTGGCCCAGCGCGCGCAAAACGACGGCGCCCACACCGGCACAGATGAGCAGCGCCAGCACCGCGTAGCCAATCATCGACATGAACAGCGGCACGTCGGCACCGAGTCCGGCAGTGCCCTGCAGGATCAGGCAGGGCACACCGACGTTCATCACGATGCCGGTCACGAACTCGCGGTCGAAGGGCAAAGAGAGTCGCGCCCAGCCATAGCCGAGCAGGGCGACGATGAATACCGGGGCAAGGATCGGGATCAGCTGGCTGTACATTGGGGCGGTATGCTAGCCGAAGGTGGCGCACCGTTCGTGAGAGGATTCAGCGCGCGATGGTTTACTTCAGCGCAGGAACGCAGCACACACTGGCGACAGTACTGGCGACAGCCCTGCTGAGCGCTTGTGCTGCCCGTGATCCGGTAGCCCAAGCCATCCTGCTGACGTGCGCTGCCCGGACCTCAGCGGCAGCTACTGCGCAATCGGACGCATGTACGAGCGCGGGGCGAGTCAGGTTTCATCCGTTTCGCTCCCCTGGTTTCTGCCGGCGCGTGATCCGGATACGGAGCTTGCCCGAAACATCCTGGCCGCGGATCGCGTCGATCTGCTCGGCGGCCACGACGGCCAGCTGCACATCGCCCTGTTTACGGTCGGGCAACCGGTGTATAGCGTGACGCTCGACGCCAGCGAATTCCGCTGCGGCACCGATACCCTGCTGCTGGAGAATGAGGGACAGATGTGGGGCGGCGTGGGTCCGCCCATGTTGCCGATTATCGGCGTTGGCTGGAGCGATGCACACAGCCTGTTCTGGAAAGGGACGGATGGCAGCTTGCGCGCACGCAAGCTGCGACGTAACGCCGGCACCGTCATGCTGGCGATCCCGGTAAACATCAACGAAGAATTCTGGGCCAGATTCAAACCGGCAAACGACGGCTGCGACCAGTCCTGATGCTTATGGCGGCAGCGGTGGCTGTGGGAGCGGGAACTCCCTCGGCGGCGCATCGACTCCGGCTGACTCACCCCAGGTGGCATAGCAACGCTCCGCCACCAGCAGCTTGCGCTGATCGGCGCTGATCCTGA
The DNA here is from genome assembly GCA_964371995.1 of uncultured Chromatiaceae bacterium. Lineage (GTDB taxonomy): Bacteria > Pseudomonadota > Gammaproteobacteria > Steroidobacterales > SHZI01. The sequence continues at coordinate 91,568 of CAYJPG010000001.1, forward strand.
TGTCGGAGCGTGGCATGGTCGGGATACCAACGCACTCGACATCAAAACCCTTGCCCAGGTCGATCAGTGTCGCCCAGCCCGCACCGCCCTCATCGAGCAAGCCGACCGGCAGATAGACATGGCACGCCTCCAGCGTCGCGGGCGTGCTTAGCGTGGTATGCGGCCGGCTGATCCAGTAATTGCCCGGAGTCCAGACCAGCACCTCAAAGCTGTGTGGGCCTGGCAGCAGGTAAGCCGCCTGCGCCCACGCGGGCATGCCCCCGCCCTGCACCATCATCATTTCAAGGCGGTCATCGACCTTGCGGATCGACGCATGTAGATCGCCGGCACCGGTTGCCACGACAGCCATACCGGAGGGTGTCGGCATGCGCGCCATTCCGGGGCGGCAATTCGGGAGTTGCTTCGCGCAATCCGGGGTCCGGTCGCCTGCCGGCATGAAACGGTAGCTGTAGGGAATGGCCAGCAGGCCGCGCCGCCGCTTGATCCACAGCGCGCCCTGCGTATCGACCGCCAGCTCCACATGCGCGGGCGCAGTCAGGCGGACATCCGTCGCGTCGCAACGGATATCGCTGGCGGGGACGCTGATCGAACCGAGCGCAGAACGTGTCTCCACAGCCGTCAGCAGCAGCGAACCATCGTCCTGCCACTCGAATCGCACGCGGTCTGCAAATACCGCGTCCGGCAGTTCCTCGGCCAGACCCAGTGCACCGCTGAGAATGGCGGTTTTGGTCCGGCTCTCTTTGATTTCGTAGCCGTGATTTGCCCATTCACCGGTCAGCGCCGCGCAGCTGCGTAATGGCTCGAGCTGCGGGTCCACGAGCGCACCAGGAACGATCGCCTGGGTGGAATGCGGGACGCCCATCGTGCAGCCGCCGAGCAACAACAGGGCCGCGACGGCGGTGGGCCAAAGGCTGGTGCCGTCCTGCTGCTGAAACTGCATGGATGTACCTCGGTGCTCGGCGGCTGGGCCGTGAGGGGAAGTGACTACGCACTGTAACAAGTGCGCGGGCTCGCGCGGCCGGCGCTCCGGTATGCTAACCAGAGCGTTCTGTCGGCCCGCATGTTGTGTGCGGCCAGCTCAGTGACAAATCAGTGACAATATGGAAAGCTCCAACACATGAAGAAGAAACCCATAGTAATCAATGCTTTGGACGGCCACAAGATGGGTGGCTACCTGGCCCGGCCTGAAGGGGCGCCCAAAGCCGGCATCATCGTCCTGCAGGAGATTTTTGGCGTCACCGGGCACATCCGCCGGGTGACGGACGGCTTTGCCAAACAGGGCTATCTGGCGCTTGCTCCCGCCCTTTTTGACCGCCTGGAATCGGGTATCGAACTGGAATATTCAGATTTCGAGACCGGCCTCAAGCTGATGCAGAAGCTGAAGCTCGACGACGTGGTGCAGGACCTGAACGCCACTGTGGCAAGCCTGCGACGCGAGCTGGCTGAAACGCCCGGGGCTGGCAGCAAGGTCGGCGCGGTCGGTTACTGCTGGGGTGGCTCGATTGCCGACCTCGCGGCATGCCGTGCCGATATCAACGCAGCGGTCTCGTATTACGGCCGCGCCACTGTCGGCTGGCTGAACGAGAAGCCGCGCTGCCCGGTGCTCTATCATTTCGGCGCACTGGACTCGCTGATTCCCCCGGAACTCGTTGCACAGATTACCGCTGGGCGGCCCGGTCAGGCAGTACACATTTACGCCGACGCCGGTCATGGCTTTAACTGCAACGACCGGCATGAGTTTCATGCACCCAGTGCGGAACTGGCGTTACAGCGCACACTCGAATTCTTCAGCCGCCACCTGGGCTGAACAGCAACCCGGAACGGAGATCTCCCATGTCTGACCCGTTAAAGCCCAAATCTGCGTCCAGCCTGGACCGCCGCCAGGTGCTCTCGGCCGCCGCGAGCCTGGCCGCCGCGCTCGGCATCAGCAGCACTGCGCTCTCGCCGGCGTTGGCCGCCCCAAAGCCCAAACGCGGCCAGCTCACCGGCCCCTTCGACAGTTTCCGCGACTACATCAGGGCGCTGGACGAACACGGACTGCTGTTGCGTGTGCAGCGCCTCGACGAGGACCAGTACGAACTCGCCGCCCTCACCTATCGTCTGATCGACGAGTTTGGCTGGTACGGCGCGCCGGCGGTGCTGGTCGAGGAAATCAAGCAGGATGGCCGCTGGATGAAGGGCCCCGTGCTCACCAACCACCAGGGCCACTGGGACACCGAAGCGATCATCTGGGGGAAGGAACCGGTGGCTGGCGACGGCCCGGCCACCTACCGTCAGATATTCAATTTTCTCTACGGCATTATCGAGAGCGGCAACGGCAGGCTCCCGCAGATCCCGACCAACGTCGTGCCGCTCGCAAACGCGCCCGTCAAGGAGATCGTGCTTCGTGGCGATGAGGTCAATCTGCTCGACTTTGCCTTCATCAAATCCAATCCGGGTGATTCCGCCCGTTACGTCAATACCGGTTCGGTGTTCACCGAGGACGCCGATCTCGGCATGAACTTCGGCACCTATCGTTGCGAAATACAGGGACCACGACGCATCGGCCTCAATTCGGAGCCCGGACAAACCGGCTGGAAGATGTTCATGAAGAAGATCGAGCGCGGGGAAAAGACCTGCCCGGTCTCGATCGTCGTTGGCCAGGACCCGATCGCATGGTTCTTCAGTTCTTCGCTGATCTCCAAGGGCGGTGCCGACGAACTGGCCATCGCCGGTGGTCTGCGTGGTCGCGCCGTCGATGTCATCAAGTCCGAGACCAACGACATGCTGATTCCCGCCAATGCGGAAATGGTGATCGAAGGCGAGGTGCTGCTCGACCAGATGGCGCCTGAAGGTCCGTTCGGCGAAATGTACGGCTATCTCGGCCTCAAGAAAGAAAAGAACTTCGTCATGAACGTTACTTGCGTGACCGCAAGGAAGAACCCGTGGATCCTCAACCAGTTTACCGGCGCAACCCGGGGCTTCTGCACGGCGCCACTGGAAGCCTTCTCCTTTTACCGGCTGAAGAAGCTGATTCCGAATGCGGTGGCCTTTCACTCACCGGTCGAGTGGACCGGGATCGGCTTTCTCAGCATCGACAAGACCGCGCCGCGGCAGGCGCTGGAACTCGGCAAGAAGCTGGCAACCCTCGTACCGATCACCAAGGCACTGATCGTCGTCGACAAGGATGTCGATATCCTCAACCGTACCGAAGTCATGCAGGCGGTCGGCGCACGCTGGCAGCCGTATCCGGCTGCTGAAATCATCAAGGAAGCGCGCGGTATGCCGCTCGACCCGAGCGCACCGAACCGGCCCATGAGCAGCAAGATCGTCATCGATGCGACCCGCCAGTGGCCGGAAGAGGGTGGCCCGAAAGCCTACCCGGAGCGCAACCGTGACCTGCTGAACGAGCTGGCGCCCGAGGCGAAGAAGCTGGTGGACGCGCGCTGGGAAGAATATCTGCGTGGCTGGAAGCGCGGCAGCTAGTCGCAGGAGCACCGTGCAGGCGCGCCTTCAGGCGTGATTCTGCCGGCGTCGGTGAAGCTCATACCGGGAACTACGGTGGCAAGGTAGGCGCGGGGTTGGTCTTCAGGAGCATGACCAAGGGCAGGGCCATCACTGCCACGATGGTGAGCAGAAAGAAGCTGTTGCTGTAACCGATCGCCGCGGCCTGGCGACCTATTTCAGCCATGAAGGCTGCGGTGGATTCATTGGTGCCGGGCAAGCCGCCCAGAATCTGCCAGCGACTGGTATCAAAGGCGGTGAAATGCTCGGTGAGATAACTCTGGTTCGTCTGTGTCGATCGCGCCAGCAGCGCGATGACTGTGGAGATACCCACCGAGGATCCGATGTTGCGCATCAATGTTAGCAATGCGCCGGCCTCGGCGCGCTGTTCGTTCATCAAGGTCGCATAGGCGACCACGGACAGCGGGACGAAAGCCAGCGGCACACCGAAACCCTGGACAGCACCGGACCAGACTATCCATTGCCAGGGCGTGTCGAGGCTGAACTGAGCCATGATCCAGAGCGAGACTGCCGTCAATCCGATACCCGTGCCGATCAGCGCGCGGGAACTGACCCGTCCGATCAGGCGACCGGCGACCAGCATGCCGAACACCGACGTGACGCCGCGGACCGCCATCAGCTCGCCGGCCTGCGTGGGTGTATATCCCTGTAGCTGTTGCAGAAAATTGGGTAACAGCACGCTGGGGCTGATCACTGCCAGACCGATCGCAAACATCATGGCGATGGCGACGAGGAAATTACGATCACGAAGCAGAACCGGATCCACGAAGGGATGCCGCCGCGTCCAGGTGTGGACCACGAACATGTAGCAAAACAGGCCACTGAGAAACGCTTCAGTGACGATTTCAGTCGAACCAAACCAGTCCAGTGTCTGGCCGCGATCCAGACAGAGTTGAAACAGACCGATGCTGAGTGACAGCAGGATGAAGCCGGTGAGATCAAAACGCCTGGCGGACTCAGGGCGATTTTTAGGGAGCGCCAGAAGGATGCCAAGACAGGCGACGATGCCCACCGGTACATTGATGTAGAACGCCCAGCGCCAGTTCAGCGTGTCGGTCAGATAACCGCCGAGTGTCGGACCAATAATTGGCCCCACCATCACTCCCATACCCCACAGGCCGGTAGCTCGCCCATGTGCTTCTTTTGGGAACGCTTCGAGCAAGACGACCTGGGACAAAGGCACCAGCGCCGCACCGAAAGCCCCCTGCAGGCCACGAAACAGGACCATCACGGTCAGGTTTTCCGCCAACCCGCAGAGCATCGATGCAATGGTAAAGCCCGCTACGCTGACAGTTAGTACCCGACGGAGCCCGTAGCGGGAACCGAGCCAGCCAGACAGTGGGGTCGAGATAGCACTGACGACGATGTACGACGTGATTACCCAGGCGATCTGGTCCTGGGTTGCCTGCAGGCTGCCCCGCATATGGGGCAATGCCACGGTCGCGATCGTGGTATCGATCGTATACAGCAGAGTGGCCAGAACCGCTGCGATACTGAGCAGGACACGATTTGTACCTCCCGTATTCGCTGGCTGCGAACCATCCATGGTCAATCAGCCGGACGATCCGAACCACCGGGAAAATCTGGAATGAGGGCCAGTATCAATCACTACGTCAGCACTCATTCCATCGCGAAGCGTCGGGCCATCAGGACCTGTAGTCAGCTCGATCCGGACCGGGATACGCTGCACTACCTTCACCCAGTTACCAGAAGCATTCTGCGGCGGCAGCAATGAAAATTCAGAACCGGTGGCCTGGGCAATACTCTGAACACGACCGTGCCAGGTACGACTGCCGTAGGTGTCGACCTGCACCTCTACCGGCTCATCTGGACGCACAAACTCAAGATCAGTCTCCTTGAAGTTTGCCTCTACCCAAAGCGTCTGGTCCACAACGATTGCGAAGACATCGACACCGGTCAGCACCCGATCGCCAACCTTCGGCAGGTGACTGACAACGCCGGACTGCGGCGCCAGTACCACGCTATGACCGAGGTCCACCTGCAATCTTGCGAGGTCTGCAGCAGCTGCCATCACGGTCGGGTTCTGATCCGTCGGCGCCTCGGCAT
>CAYJPG010000002.1:0-6951 GCA_964371995.1 uncultured Chromatiaceae bacterium
TCAGCGGATATTCGACGATGCCCTCGGCTCCGAGGGACTTGAGCTGCGGGATGATCTCCCGCACCACGCTCTCGTCGATGATCGTTTCCAGCGCGATCCAGTCCGGCGAACTCAGGTGCGAGATGGTCGGGTTGCCGGCGCTGGGCACACTGGCGGCAAAACAGCGCAGCTGCTGTCCGGCGAGTGTGGTTTCGGCTACTGGCCACGGGTTGTAGGCGCGTATTTGCCGGGCAAGCTGTGCGGCAGGCAGTTGCCAGTCGATGCGGCCGTCGGCTTTGCTGATACGGCCGGCATAGCTGACGCCGGCGTCCGGTTGGAGCCGGGACTGCAGACTGCCGGCCAGCAGACCATCGAGCACCGCCGACAGCGCGTCTGCGCCAAGTGTCGCCAGTCGCTGCTCAAGTTCGCCGGCAGTTTCCCGGGCATCTATGGCAAGCCGGGCGCAGCTGTAGACCGGCCCCGTATCCAGCCCGGCTTCCATCGCCATGATGCAGACACCGGTCTCGTGGTCGCCGGCAAGAATCGCGGCCTGGATCGGTGAAGCACCGCGCCAGCGTGGCAGGATCGAGGCATGTACGTTCACGCAGCCATGCGTTGGAATATCGAGTACTGCCGGCGGCAACAGCAGCCCGTAGGCCACTACCACGAGCAGATCGGGTGCGAGCGCGAGCAGTTCAGCCTGTGTCGCTTCAGTCTTCAACGTCGCCGGCTGCAGTACGGGAATATCGAGTTCGAGGGCAAGCTGTTTCACCGGACTCGCGCTCAGGTGGCGGCCGCGCCCTGCCGGGCGATCGGGTTGGGTCAGCACGGCGACCGGTTGATAGCCCTGGTCACAAAGCATCTGCAGCGTCGGCGTTGCAAAGGCCGGTGAACCGGCAAAGATGATCCGCGCGTCTTTCAACTTGTCGGTCATGACTTCGGAGGCGCGCGGCCGGGTGGCGCTCAGCGCACTGCTTCGGGCTGATGGCGGGAAGATTCCACGCTGTCTTTGCGCCGGGCCTTGGCCGCGCGCTTTTTCAGCCGGCTGCGCTTCAGTTCAGAGAGGTAGTCGACAAACAGCTTGCCTTCGAGGTGATCCATCTCGTGCTGGACGCAGACGGCCAGCAGGCCTTCGGCATCAAGTTCGAAAATTTTGCCGTCGCGGTCCAGGGCCCGGACGCGGATACGTGCTGCGCGTTCGACCGGTTCGTTGACGCCGGGTACCGACAAGCAGCCCTCTTCGCAGATATCGCTGCCCTCACGGCTCAGGATCTCCGGGTTTATGAAGCACCAGGGCTGGTCGCGGGTTTCGGACACATCCAGGACCAGCAGGCGAATATGCCGGTCGACCTGTGTGGCGGCGAGGCCTATGCCCGGCGCCGCATACATAGTTTCCAACATATTGTCGGCCAGCAGGCGGTGCTCAGCGGTAACTGCTGTGACCGGCTGCGCCTTTATCCGCAGCCGGGGATCCGGATACTCGATGATTTTCAGCACCGCCATGTCGCTTCCTTCACAGTTTGGCGCCAAGTGCTATGTAACTTGCTCAAAATTATGATACATCTGGTAATGGTCAGCCGGGGTCGGGTTTCCCCGGGGTTGTTGTCGCATCTGGTCAGCCGCGCGAGCGCCATGATTATACCGTGGGGCCATTCGTCGTCGGCAGGCCTTCCAAGCAGGGATGGAGTCCCCATGAAAATCTCCCAGTCCGGGCCAGTCCAGCAGCGTGGTTTTCGTGGCCTTCTGGCCGGTGTATTGCTGGTGGCGCTAGCCAGCTTTGCGAGCGGCCTGAATGCACAGCAGGGTGGCGGCGTTCAGCTGAACCCCTCGCATCCGGATACTTATGTTGTGAAGCCTGGCGATACCCTGTGGGACATCTCCGCCAGATTCCTGCGCGATCCCTGGTACTGGCCGGAGATCTGGTACGTCAACCCGCAGGTGGCGAACCCGCACCTTATCTATCCTGGCGATGTACTTACGCTCGTGTATGTCGATGGCAAACCCCAGCTTCGCCTGGAGCGGGGTGCCGTTGCCAATACCGAAAAGCTGTCGCCACGGGTTCGTGAAGAATCGCTGGACTCGGCCATCCGCACCCTGCCATATGGCGCCGTCGCGCCGTTTCTCAGCAAAGGCATGGTGCTGGAGAAGAACGAACTCGAGAAGCTGCCCTACATTGTCGCACTGCGTGACAGTCACCTGGTGGGCGCAACCGGTAACGACGCCTATGTCCGTGGCGACGCCATCGATCCGGACAAGGTCTATAACCTGATCCATCCGGGTGACAAGATCGTAGATCCGGATGACGGCGATGTCGTTGGTTACGAAGGTATTTTTGTCGCCGAGGCGAATCCAAGCCGTGCCGGCGACCCGGCGACGATGCGGCTCAATGGCTCAACGCGAGAAGCGCTGGTGGGTGACCGTTTGCTGCCCCAGATGCCAGCGCCGCTGCCCATGCACTTTGTCCCGCGGGCGCCAGACAAGCAGGTCGAAGGTCGCATCATCCATGTCGTTGATGGCGTCACGCAGATCGGCCAGTACCAGGTCGTGATCATCAACCGCGGGACTCGCGATGGTCTCGAGTCCGGCCATGTGCTGAGCGTCTGGCAAGCTGGCGGCAAGGTGCACGACCGGGTCAAAACCGGCATCTTCAACCGTAAAGTGCAGTTGCCGGATGAGCGCGCCGGGCTTCTAATGGTGTTCAAGACCTATGACCGGATCAGCTATGGCCTGGTCATGAGTGCCGAGAGCGCCATTCATACACTCGACAAGGTGCGTAACCCGGACTGAGCCGCATCCCTGCTTCCGCAAGGGCGCGCGGTGCCTGACCCGTTGCAAGGAGCGTATTGACCACTGAAGCAAGGCTGGCCGTGGCCCTTGAGGCCTGGCTTTCGGCACCGGACCATCATCTGCTGCGGCCTGATGATCCGCACTATCCGCCTTTGCTCAGGGAGATCTCACGTCCGCCTTCCGCGCTGTTCGTGGCCGGCAATCCGGATCTACTTACCCTGCCGCAGCTCGCCATCGTCGGCAGCCGTAATGCGACGGCTGAGGGCGCAGATACGGCACGCAGTTTCGCTGCGCATCTCGCCGCTGCCGGTTTCTGCATCACCAGCGGACTTGCTGAAGGCATCGACGCCGCCGCCCATCTGGGCGCATTACATGCGCCGGGCGGCCGGACCATCGCGGTCTGCGGTACGGGCCCGGACAGTGTGTATCCGCGTCGGCATACCGCGCTCGCCGGGCAGATCGTCGCGGCTGGCGGAGCGATCGTTTCGGAGTTCGCACCGGGCACGCCAGTCTCGCGCAGCAACTTTCCACGCCGCAACCGGATCATCAGTGGCCTTTGCGTCGGTGTGCTGGTGGTCGAGGCCAGCGTCCGGAGCGGTGCGCTGATTACCGCGCGGCATGCGATGGAGCAGGGTCGCGAGGTGTTTGCCATTCCGGGCTCGATACATAATCCTGTTGCGCGCGGCTGTCATCGATTGATACGCGATGGTGCTCGTCTGGTGGAGACAGCAGCGGATATCGTCGATGAGCTGGGCGGTTTGCTGGCCGGTTTGCAGTCTGGCGAGCAGGAGCAGCAATCCGCAAATCGTTATGAGACTGCAGCGCGAGCCGTGATTCCCACTTCTGTATCCGATACAGAACACACTGATCTGCTGGCCGCGATGGGCTGTAACCCTGTTGCTGTCGAGGTACTCTCGTCGCGCTGCGGATTGACGATCGGGGAGCTTTCCTCCATGCTTCTGATCCTCGAATTGCAGGGATTGGTGCGTTCGCTGGCTGGCGGCCGCTATCAGAGGATCAACCGGAGCGTCGAATAATGAGCGATACCGTTCTCGACGTTCTCCTGTACCTCTTCGAGACCTACACGGAGCAGGAGCCTGAGGCAGCAGACCAGGATGTGCTGCGCGACGAACTTCTGCGAGCCGGTTTCGGTGAGCCTGAAGTCGACAGCGCGCTGGACTGGCTCGACGGTCTGAACGAAACCAGCGCCCCTTACGCGGGGATTCCGGGCGAGCGCTCGGTCCGTGTCTACAACGAAGTGGAGATACGCCGGCTGGATCTCGACTGCCGCGGTTATCTGCTCTATCTGGAGCAGGTGGGGATTCTCTCGGCCGCGCAGCGCGAAGTGGTAATTGACCGGTTGATGGCACTGGGCTCGGATACGGTCGATAAAGAGCAGCTGAAGTGGGTGGTATTGATGGTCCTGTTTGCCCAGCCAGGCCAGGAAACTGCCTTTTCGCGCATGGAAGATCTGGTCTTCGAGGAGAGCGCCGACGCCATGCATTGAGCGTTTATTTGTGTTTCAGCAGTCAAGCCGCGCTAGAGTCGCGGCTTCGTCGTCTGTAGAGTCCGCGGTTTCTGCAGATCTTCAGCCCGGGTTTGGGAGCGCATGACCAGTATCGTCGTCGTGGAGTCGCCGGCAAAGGCAAAGACCATCGAGAAGTACCTCGGCAAGGACTTCAAGGTGTTTGCCTCCTATGGGCATGTGCGTGACCTGCTGGAGAAAGACGGCGCAGTCGATCCCGAGCACGGCTACGAAATGAAGTACGCGGTGGCGGAGGACAAGGAACGTCACATCACCGCCATTGCCAATGCGCTCAAGAAGGCCGATGTCCTCTATCTGGCCACGGACCCTGACCGGGAGGGTGAGGCGATATCGTGGCATTTGCAGGAAGTGCTCGGTGAGCGTGGGCTGCTGAAGGACCGTGCCGTACATCGGGTCGTTTTCTATGAGATCACCGAGCGCGCGGTCCGCGAGGCTATCGAACAGCCGCGCCAGGTTTCCATGGATCTCGTCAACGCCTACCGTGCCCGGCGTGCGCTGGACCATCTGCTCGGCTTCAAGCTGTCACCACTGCTGTGGCGGAAGATCAGCCCGAAGCTCTCGGCCGGGCGCGTGCAGAGTCCGGCGCTGCGCATGCTGGTCGAGCGTGAGGAAGCCATCGAGGCCTTCCGCAGCCAGGAATACTGGTCCATCGATGCCCTGACCGGAACCGCACCGCAGTTCTTTGCGGCACGCCTGGTCGAGTATGCGGGCCGCAAGGTTATCGACAGCTTCAATCGCGAAAAGCCCGAGGTCTTCAGTTTTCAGAACAAGGTCCAGGCGGACGAAGCCCGCAGCACGCTTGAAGCCGCTGCCGGAGGCAAACTTCGCGTCAAGGGTGTGGAGCGCAGTCAGCGCCGCCGCCGTCCTGCGCCGCCGTTCACGACCTCGACGCTGCAGCAGGAAGCCTCACGCAAGCTCGGTTTCCGCGCCCGCAATACCATGCAGGTTGCGCAGAAGCTTTACGAAGGCGTGGCTATTGAAGAGGGTACGGTCGGCCTGATCACGTACATGCGTACCGATTCGGTGGGACTGGCAAAGGAAGCCATCGAGGATATCCGCGGCTTCATCGTCGAGCGCTATGGCAAGGCCAGCCTGCCGGCGCAGCCGAACGTCTACAAGACCACGGCGAAGAATGCGCAGGAAGCTCACGAAGGTATCCGGCCGACCAGCATTCGCCGCACACCCGAATCACTGCAGCGTTTTTTGAGTGACGAGCAGTACAAGCTCTACAGCCTGATCTGGAAACGCACCATCGCTTCGCAGATGGAGCCTGCTGTGTACGATCAGCTCGCGGTCGACCTGGTGCCAGCGCAACGCGCAGAGGCTGGCCGCTTCCGGGCCTCGGGCTCGACGCTGGTGAGCCCCGGCTTTATCGCCGTCTATCTCGAAGGGCGTGATGACGACGGTGACGACAATACCGAGGTGAAGCTGCCGGCTGTGCAGGAAGGCGATATCCTGTCGCTGGAGGCTGTACGTCCGGACCAGCATTTCACCGAGCCACCCCCGCGCTTTACGGAAGCCAGTCTCGTCAAGGCGCTCGAAGAACGCGGTATCGGTCGTCCTTCGACCTACGCTTCGATCATCTCGACGCTGCTGAATCGCAAGTACGCGGAGATGAAGGGCCGGGCGCTCAAGCCCACCGACGGCGGGCGTGTGGTGAGCGGATTCCTGACCAGTCATTTCACCCGCTATGTCGATTACGACTTCACCGCGCACATGGAAGACGAACTCGACCAGATCTCGCGCGGCGAATGTGCCTGGGTGCCAGTACTGGAAGAGTTCTGGCAGCCCTTTGCAGTTCTGCTCAAGGAAAAGGACAAGTCTGTCAGTCGCGATGAGGCGGTGCAGGCCCGCGCCCTCGGCAAGGATCCGGCATCGGGCCGGCCGGTGTCGGCGCGTTTCGGCCGCTATGGCGCCTTCATCCAGATTGGTACCCGCGACGATGAAGAGAAGCCGAAGTGGAAGGGCCTCCAGCCCGGCCAGAGCATGTTCAATATTGAACTGCCCGACGCGCTCGAACTGTTCAAGTTGCCGAGGAAGCTTGGCACCTTGCCGGGCGGTGAACCGGTCAGTGCAAATACCGGGATGTTCGGCCCCTATGTGCAGTACGAGACGGTCGACAAGGAGACCGGCGAGGTCGTCAAGAAATACGCTTCCCTGCAGGAGATCGATCCACTGAAAGTCACGCTCGAGGAAGCCATCGAGGTGATCAGGGCGAAACAGGAAGCGGATGCCAAGAAGCTGGTCAAGGACTTCGGCGTGGACGGCATACGTATATTGAACGGTCGTTGGGGGCCGTATCTGGCAGACGCCGAACGTAATGCCCGGCTACCAAAGGACCGGGAACCCGAGTCCATCACGCTTGAAGAGGCGCGAAAGCTGCTCGCGGATGCGCCCGTGCGCAAGCGCCGCTGGGGCAAGAAAGCCGTCAAGAAGGCGGCAAAAAAGGCAGCCAGGAAGAAGGCACCGAAGAAGGCTGCGGCGGATGGCTCTGCGCCGCCTGCTGCCGCAAAGAAGAAGACCGGTGTCCGCAAAAAGGCGGGCGCAAAGAAGAAGGCGGCGAAAAAGAAAGCTGTGTTAGGCTGACCACTTAACAATAAGTGCCAACCCTTTGCCGGGGCACCAGAAAAGCAAGATCC
>CAYJPG010000002.1:6961-66491 GCA_964371995.1 uncultured Chromatiaceae bacterium
GATCCCGGCCGGTCACGCATGAAAAAGCATCTGACATACGCCATTGGTGCTGCGGCAGCATTATTTGTGCATTCGCTGGGAGCGGCTCCGGCTCCTGCCGCGGGTACGCGCCTGAAAGCGATCGCAGCTGCCGACGACGAAGAACACATATACATCGTCCAGCTCGCAGCGCCCCCTGCCGTTGCCGAGCCCGGTCTGCGCCCCGAGCGCCGGAAGGGCGTTCGTGCCCGTCTGGAGATGCAGTCGCCAGCGGTACGGCGTTACACGGACCGTCTCGTCGCCCGGCACGATGCGACGCTCGACGCAATCGGGGCGCGCCATGCCAAGCTCTACAGTTATCGCTATGCGCTGAACGGCTTTTCCGCACGCCTGACGCCAGCGCAGGCGCACAAGCTCAAGGCACGGAAGGGCGTGCTCAATGTCTGGGAAGACCGCAAGCAGCAGATCAGGACCAGCGACAGTCCGGACTTCCTGGGCCTGACCGCCACAGCCGGTGGTCTCTGGAAGGATCAGAAGCTCAGCGGCGAAGGGGTGGTGATCGGCGTGATCGACAGTGGCATCGCGCCCGGCCACATCAGCTTCAAAGACACCATTCCGGCAAAGCGCCCCCGCCTCTGTCGTTCGACCTGGGCTGAAAACTCGCTGCTTGGCTTGTGGCTCTGCAAGCGCTTCAAGTCGCGTCCCGACCAGCTGGTCTTTACGCGGCCTGCCGGCTGGCAGGGCGTGTGCGAGGCTGGCGAGGGCTTCTCAAGCACCGACTGCAACAACAAGCTGATTGGCGCCCGCTACTACATCGATGGATTCCTCGAGCAGTACGCGTTGAACCAGAATGAGTTCATCTCACCGAAAGACGCCGACGGTCACGGCACCCACATCGCTTCGATTGCCGCCGGGAATCGCGTCAATGCAACGCTGGGCGGTGAGTTCGTCGACAAGATCAGCGGCATGGCGCAGCGGGCGCACATCGCCGTGTACAAGGCCTGCTGGCTGGAGCCGGGCGCAGCGCGCGGCTCATGCAGTACGGCGGATCTGACCCAGGCTATCGAAGACGCCGTTGCCGATGGCGTGGACATCATCAATTACTCGGTGGGCACTAACGACGACATTGTCGATGCAGATGATCTTGCGCTCCTGGCGGCCGTGAACGCCGGTGTTCTGGTAGTTGCGGCGGCGGGGAACGAGGGACCGGCACCAGAAACCGTAGACTCGCCGGCAGCGGCGCCCTGGGTGCTGGCGGTGGGTGCTTCGAGCCGGCGCGGTGGACGTTTTTATGATGCGATCCGCGTCAACAGTCCGGCCAGCGTGCAGAACGACTATGTGGCAGTTGAAGCAGACTTCACGCCCCTGCTCAGGGATAAAGGTCCGCTGACGCTGGACCTCGTGCTGGTTGACGATGGCATCTACGGCTTTTTCGACACCACGATCGGTACCACCTTTGATGCCTGCGAGACGGTGCGCAATACCACTGAACTGAGCGGCAAGATCGCGCTGGTACAGCGCGGCGGCTGCAATTTTGATGTCAAGGTGCGGAATGTCGAGGATGCCGGCGCCAAAGCCGCGCTGATATTCAGCGATCAGGGTGAAGCAATCATCATGACCGGTTCGCGCGGCGATATCACGATTCCGGCGCTGATGATCGGCCACGACGACGGCGAACTGCTGCGCGCACGGTTGGTCGCCGGTGACGCCGTCGGCGTGACCCTGCAGAAAGGCCTGTTCCTGCGGGTTGCTGATTCCGGAAACCTGATGGAGGCGTTCTCCTCACGGGGTCCAAACCACTGGCAGACGGATGTACTCAAGCCCGACCTCACCGCACCGGGCGTGGAGATCCTCGGTGCGCAAACGCCGGATGGGGCCAACAACCTGCGCGGTGAGCCTTTCCAGTACCTGTCGGGAACCTCGATGGCAGTGCCGCATGTGGCCGGCGTCGCGGCGCTGCTCAAGGAAGCGCACCCGGACTGGAGTCCGGCGGCGCTGCGCTCCGCGCTGATCACCACGGCGCGTCAGGATGTGCTGAACCAGGACGGCGAAACGCCGGCGGATCCCTTCGACTTCGGGGCCGGTCATGTGGTGCCCAATGCAGCGTTTGCGCCGGGACTCGTCTATGACGCCGGTGCAGACGACTACGATGCCTTCCTCTGCGGCCGTGATCAGCCGAGGGACAGTTCGGTCGATTGTGCGCGCCTGGAGGCCGACGGTTACGCGACCGATGGCAGTGACCTCAATCTGCCGACGATCGCCACCGATGATCTGGTCAGTGAGCAAATCATCCGGCGGCGGGTGACCAATGTCGGCGAAGCAGCGCAGTTTGTCGCCAGCGTCGAGATGCCGTCCACGATCAACGCGGAGATCAGTCCCTCGCTGTTGTCACTGGGAACTGGCGCGAGTGCAGATTTCGAGATCCGGCTCTCGACGCAGTACACGACCTTTGATGCCTGGCAGTTTGGCGCGCTGACCTGGACGGCGGGTGCAACGACCGTGCGCTCACCGCTGGCGATCAGGGCACTGCGCTTCGCTGCGCCCATCGTCGTTTCCGGCAGTGGCGCAGAAGGCAGCCTCGATGTGGTCCTGCAGAGCGGCTACACGGGCACTTATCGCGCCACGCTGAGCGGGCTGGAAGCCGCCAATCAGAGTCAGCCGGACGAACTGCGCGGGGCGCTTACCGATGCCACTGTCGCTGAGGATCCGGGCGATGGCTACAGTTTCATCCAGCCCGGCAGCGGTTCATTGTCAGCCAGCGTGCGCCGCATTCCAATCATCGTTCCGGAGGGCACGCGTTACCTGCGCGTTGCCCTGTTCAACGAGGCGCGCAACGGGAATGCAGATCTGGATCTCTATCTGTATTCCTGTCCTGGCTTTGGTGAGTGCATTGAGGAGGCCACGCCCAGCCAGAATGCCGACTCGGAGGAGGCCATCAACCTGATTCCTGCGGAAGGTCAGAGCTATGTCACCCCGGGCGAGTACTACGTCGACGTGCATGGCTTCGATACCGACGGCGGCAGTGCGACTTTCAATCTGCTGGTGTGGACGGTGGGCGCCGATCGGGCCAATGCAACGCTCACTGCACCGGGCAGTCTCAGCACCGGTGGCCCGGCCAGTGTTGGCTTGAGCTGGCAGGGCCTGTCGCCGGGGCTGCACCTGGGGCTGATCAGCCACAGCGATGGCGATATCACCTTTGGTCAGACCATCATCGAAGTCACGCCCTGAGAACTTGCCGCGCACCGCTTCGCTCTCGTCTGGAAATGCCGCCATCAGATAACAGAGCAGATCTTTGTCCACGTGTTTTGATCTCCATATTGCCGCCGGCCCAGGAGCGCGCCGGGCTGAGGGCGGGTTGCATGAGGGCAGCGGCCCGGCGCAAGGCTTCAGGCCAGGCCGGTAATGCACTGCCCAGGCTGTGCTGGTTCATGGTGTCTCCGTCAGTGGGTCCGACCGGGGAATCCGGACGTTGTCCACGGTGTGCAGTATTCGTGCCGCTGTTTGCAGCCTGATCACAGCGGGATTACATTTTTTTGACGGAGCCGTTTCGTGTGCAGCGCACTATAACCATTTATATACGTCGTTCAATCTGCAAACTAGTCATTAGAAAACAGTATCTTAGATAAATACGCAGGTTCTCTTGCGCTGCACAACAAACTACCCTAGAATGCGTCTTGTCCAGTGCAACCCGCTTTCTAAGGAGTCCTGACCATGACCACTCTGAACCAGTTCCCGAATATCCCCGGTTTCCAGAAAGAGGCTCTTGAGCCCCTGCGCGCTTTCAATGGCGTCGCCGTTGAAGCATTCGAGCGCCTTTCCCAGCAGAACTATGCGGTTCTGGGTGATTGCATCAATTTCGCCGTCGAACAGGCCCGTCTGCCGACCAACGTCGCCAACTACGGCGAGTTCCTGACCCGTCAGATGGAGTTCACCCGCGCTTTCGGTGAACAGCTGGTCCGTCGTACCCAGGAGTACGTGGAAATCGCCGGCAGCGTCCAGGCCAAGGCTCAGGCCACGGCTGCCGCCAACCAGACCAAGGCTGCCTGAACAAAGACTTTGCCGATCTGAAGGGGCGCTCGCCGCTGAGGTGAGCGCCCCTTTTCTTTTCTGCGACCGGCCGGAAGTGCCGCTGTAACTCGTGTCGCGCTGCACATACCGGCTCCGGAATACCGGGTTAGAATCAAAACCTGAGAGACAGGCACACCCCGATGATCAGGTAACGGACCCATGCCGAGGACAGTAAAGAAGTACGCGAATCGCCGCCTCTACGACACCGAGGCCAGTCGTCACGTCACGCTGGACGGCATCAGGCAGCTGGTTGCCGGCGGTGAAGACGTCGTGGTGATCGACGACACGACCGGCGAGGACATTACGCGCAGCATTCTGCTGCAGGTGATCTCCGAGCAGGAGCAGGGCGGCCGGCCGATACTGTCGGCAGAGATGCTCCGGCACATCATCCGTTTCTACGGCAATCCTCTGCAGGAACTGATGGGTGGTTATCTCGAGCGCAGTCTCGACGTATTCATGAAGCAGCAGAAAGGCCTGCAGGACCAGATCCAGAAATCGATGGGTGCCTTGCCGCTGGGCATGACACCGCCGCATCTGTCGCCGCTCGGCTCAATGCAGGATATGGCGGCGAAGAACATCGAAGCCTGGACCCAGATGCAGAAAACCTTTCTCGACATGATGATGCCGCGTCCCGCAGCAGAGAAAAGCAAGGACAAGTCCACCGATCACAAGGAGTAGACGCCCTGCCGCCGGATTGAATGCCGGGCGGCAGTCAGCCCGCAGTATGCCCGCAGAACCAAGCTTTCCATCGTACGATCCTGCCGAATTCTCCCGCCAGCTCGCCGAGTACACACAGGCAGCGCAAACAATGTTTGCCGAGATCATGAAGGTACCCACTGCCGGTGCCGGACGCGGACTCGATCCGCTCAATGTGGCTCCGGCGATGCAGGAGGCAGCCAGCCAGTTGTCGATGAGCCCGGCGCGTCTGATGCAGGCCAACCTGCAGCTCTGGCAACAGCACATGCTGCTCTGGCAACAGATGGCTGCGTCGATGGCCACCAAGGCCCAGGGCGGTGATCAGCCGGCGGTCCCGGCTTTTCCGCCGGTCGCAGAACCGGAACCTGGCGACCGTCGCTTCCGTCATCCGGACTGGCAGGAAAATGCCCTGTTCGACTACATCAAGCAGTCGTACCTGATCACTTCGCGCTGGCTCGTTGACACAATGTCGGGTCTGGAAGGGCTCGATGCGCAGACCGCGAAGAAAGTGAATTTCTATACGCGACAGTTTGCCGATGCCTTTGCGCCAAGCAACTTCGTGTGGACCAACCCCGAGGTTCTGCGTGCCACCTGGGAGAGCCAGGGCAAGAATCTCGCCCGGGGCATTGAGAACTTCAAGCGCGACATGGAGCGCGGCAAGGGCGAACTGCGTGTCACGATGAGCGATCCGGATGCCTTTGAACTCGGCGTCAATCTGGCCACGACCCCCGGCAAGGTGGTCTTCCAGAACGACCTGATCCAGTTGATCCAGTTTGAGCCGACCACGGAACAGGTGCACCGCACGCCGATCGTCATGATTCCGGCGTGGATCAACAAGTACTACATTCTCGATCTCAACGAGAAAAAGTCTTTCATCCGCTGGGCCCTCGGGCAGGGCTATACGGTTTTTGCCGTATCGTGGGTGAACCCGGACGAGTCACTGGCGCACAAGACCTTTGACGACTACCTGACCGAAGGCGTCGTAGCGGCGCTTGATGCGATCGAGGCCGCGACCGGTGAGCACGAAGTCAGCGCGGTCGGCTATTGCATCGGCGGTACGATGCTGGGCGTTGCGCTTGGCTATCTCGCCGGCATCGATGATCAGCGCATCAAGGCAGCGACCATGCTGACCGCCCAGGTGGATTTCTCGGAGCCCGGTGATCTCTCGGTCTTCATCGACGAGAAGCAGCTCGATAACCTCGACCAGATGATGGGGGGGAAGGGCTATCTCGAAGGCCAGGCGATGTTTACCACCTTCAACATGCTGCGCGCCAACGACCTGATCTGGTCGTTCTTCGTCAACAACTACCTGCTCGGCAAGGAATCGAAACCCTTCGATCTGCTGCACTGGAATGCCGATGCCACGCGCATGCCGCGCAAGATGCATCTGTTCTACCTGCGGCAGATGTACCTGCACAACAATCTCGTCAAGCCGGGCGCCATCGAACTCGCCGGCGTGCCCATCGATCTGACCAAGGTGACGGTGCCGGTATACCTCGAGGCCTGCCGCGAGGATCACATCGCGCCCTTCCGTTCCGTGTTCAAGGCGCGTCATAACTTTTCCGGCCCGGTGCGCTTTCTGCTCGCCGGCTCCGGTCATATCGCCGGCGTCATCAATCCGCCGGATGCAAACAAGTATCAATACTGGCGCAATGATGCCGAGCCATGGGAGATAGACGCGTGGCTGGAAGGCGCCACCGAGCATGCGGGATCCTGGTGGCCTGACTGGGAAGCATGGCTCGCGTCGCAGTCGGGTGAGATGGTTCCCGCGCGCAAGCCGGGCGATGGCAAGCTGGCAGTGATCGAGGATGCGCCGGGGTCTTTTGTGAAGGTGCGCTCCGCCTGAGACATGCACAACGACACGGTTGACTGCGTCATCGTCGGCGCGGGTGTAATCGGCCTCGCAACGGGGCGCGCGCTGTCCCTGCGTGGTCTGGAGGTCGTCGTCGTTGAGGCAGCCGGCGCCACAGGCACGGAGACCAGCAGCCGCAATTCAGAAGTCATCCATGCGGGTATCTACTACCCGTTCGGTACGCTCAAGGCGCGCTTGTGCGTCAGTGGCCGTCAGGCTCTCTACGACTACTGCGAGATGAAGGGTATCGCCCACTCCCGGACGGGCAAGCTGATCGTGGCGACGCGGGATACCGAGATTCCCGTCCTCGACAGTTACCTCGCGCAGGCCCGTGCCAACGGTGTCAACGATCTCGTTCGCCTCGGTCCCGCTGAGGTCAGCGATGTCGAACCCGCTGTGCATTGCGTGCAGGCGCTGTATTCGCCATCGACCGGCATCCTCGACAGCCGGGACTATCTGCTCGCGCTGCAGGGAGACCTGGAGGCGAATCAGGGCACCGTAGTGCTTGATACACGGGTGAGTCGGGTCGTTCGCCGGGAACAGCTCTTCGAGATCCAGGTGGAGGGCGCAACGGTGATGCGCTGCGCCAACCTGATCAATGCCGCCGGGCTGCATGCGCAGAAGCTTGCCCGCAATATCGATGTGCTGCCGCAGGAAACGATTCCGTCACTGCATCTGGCTCGCGGTCACTATTACCGGCTGGCTGGCAAATCACCCTTCAGCCACCTTGTGTATCCGGTCGCCGGTCCCGCCGATCTGGGTATACACGTCACGCTGGATCTCGGCGGTGCGGCGCGTTTCGGACCTGACCTCCAGTGGATCAGTTCAATCGACTACAGTTTCGATCCGGACCGGCGAGCCGCTTTCGCCGCAGCCATCCGCCGCTACTACCCCGATCTCGATGAAGCACGCCTGCAGCCGGGCCATACGGGTATCCGGCCGAAACTTGCCGGGCCGGGTGAAGCTGCAGCGGACTTTGTCGTACAGGGTGAGGAAGCCCACGGTGTGCCGGGACTGGTCAATCTCTACGGCATCGATTCGCCGGGACTCACCGCCTCACTGGCGATAGCGGAACAAGTCAGTGCGCTGATCAGGCAATGACAGCTACTTGTCTACATCGTGCCCGCTGATCACATCGCGGAGGGCCGGCGGCACGTGACCCGCACCCATCTGCCCGGAATCAAGCCGCGCCATGTAGTCGCGATAGGCGCGCATTGCACGGTGACCCATGAACCACATGATCGGAATATTGACGAACAGCATGAGCCCGGTGCCAAGGCCGCTCAGGTTGTCGAGCTGTGCGTCGGATTTCACGAAACCGAGCGTAGCGATGATGGCGAGGCTGCAATATGCATACTTGAACGGCGTGACCCATCGCTCGCCAGCCAGGTACACGATGGCCTGCTCGGCGTAGTAGCTGTAGGAAATCATCGTCGAAAGCGCAAACAGCCAGACGGCAAGCGTCACCACCCATCGGCCGAGGCCCGGCAACACTGAATCGAATGCGACAGCAGTCAGCGCAGCACCGACGTAACTTACATAGATACCGTGATCAGCCATCTGCGGGGCCTCTGCGCTCTGCAGAGTGTTCCAGTGAATTACCGGGGTGCCGGAATCGCCAGCAACCACTGTACCGGCCAGTCGGTGCAGGTCATTGCCGGTCTGTTCGTTTGGCGCGCTGCGCAGGACGGTGAAGACGCGCTCACCGCCTGACCAGGCGCTGCCGACACGGGCAGGCGCATCGGCCTGCGGCAGCGTCCATTCGCCGGCTGCAACAGCAATCGGCTGCACGTTGTCAGGCAGGGTCGCTTCCGCGGGGCGGTTCCAGGTGCCGGTTACGATGATGACAAGCGCAGTTACTGTGCAGGTCACGATGGTATCGATGAAAGGTTCAAGCCCGGCAACGACGGATTCACGCACTGGCTCGCTGGTCTTGGCAGCTGAATGCGCGATCGGCGAGGTGCCCTGGCCAGCCTCGTTGGAAAAAATCGCCCGCTTCATGCCGTACAGGAAGGCGTAACCCATGGTCCCGCCGATGAATGCGCCGCTTGCTTCTGTAGGTGAGAATGCCGAGCGGAAGATGAGCCCGAACATGGCCGGAATTTCGCCGGCGTCCATTACGAGCACATAGATCGCGGCAGCGAAATAGATGGTGATCATGAATGGCACGAGCGCAGCCGCCACTCGCCCAATGCGGTGAATGCCGCCGAGGATCACCAGGCCGACGATGATCGCCAGGGCAATGCCAGCGACGATGCCTGGTACGTCAAAATAAAGCTCGGTCATGTTGCCGACGTTCCAGGCCTGGAACATGTTGCCGCCGGTGACGGTCGTGACCAGCAGCGTGATGCAGAACAGGCCGCCGATCAGCTTGCCGAGCCGCTGTCGCCAGGGCGGGCCATCCGCCAGTGCCTTGCTGATGACCCACATCGCTCCGCCGTGAGGGTTGTCGGGGTCGCTGGTATTCCGGTAGAGCATTGCCAGCGTGACTTCGGTGGTCTTGAGCGCCATGCCGAAGAAGCCGACCACCCACATCCAGAACACGGCTCCCGGTCCGCCCAGACTGATAGCGAGCGCCACACCACCGATATTGCCGAGGCCGACCGTAGCCGACAGCGCTGCCGACAGTGCCTGGAAGTGATTTATGGCGCCGGGGTCAGCCGGATTATCGTAGCGGCCGCGCAGTACATGCAGGCCGTGCGTCAGCGAACGGAACTGGCTGAAGCGCGTCCAGAGCGTGAAAGTGATCCCCGTGCCGAGCACGAGAAACAGGACTGCGTTGTGCCAGAGGAAAGAATTGGCGGTTTCGAGGAAGCTGTTAAAACTGTTCAATTCATCGCTCTATGATTGCTGTGACGCCCATACCGCCAGCGGTACAGATGGAAATAAGGCCGCGGCCGCTGCCGCGCAGTTCAAGCTGTCGGGCCAGCGCCCCCAGAATGCGTGCGCCGGTTGCCGCAAAGGGATGGCCGATGGCAATGCTGCCACCGCGGGTGTTCAGCCGCGCGCGGTCGATCGACCCCAGCGGCTGGCTGCGGCCCAGCTTGTCGTGGCAAAACTCCCTGGACTCCCAGGCCTTGAGCGTTGCCAGGGTCTGCGCGGCGAAGGCCTCGTGGATCTCGTAGAGATCGAAATCGCCGAGGCCCAGATCCGCATCAGCCAGCATCGCCGACACCGCATAGGCGGGCGCGAGCAGCAGTCCTTCCTTCCTGACGAAGTCGACGGCAGCCACCTTGCCATAGCGCAGCCAGGCCTGGACAGGCAATCCGTGCGCATTGGCCCAGTCCTCCGATGCCAGCAGCACGGCGGCCGCGCCATCGGTCAGCGGGGTGCTGTTGCCGGCGGTCATCGTGCCGCCCGGCCCGCGATCGAAAGCGGGTTTCAGTTTGCCCAGGCGCTCCAGCGTTGAATCACGACGGATGTTGTTGTCCTCGCTGACCCCCTGCCAGGGCGTGACCAGCTCCTTATAGAAGCCTTCATCGTAAGCGTGCGCGGCCTTCTGGTGACTCTCCAGCGCGAGCTGGTCCTGGTCGCTGCGCGAGATGCTCCACTGTTTTGCGGTGAGTTCGGTACTCTGGCCCATGCTGAGACCCGTGCGCGGTTCGACGACACCGGGCGTTTCCGGCTTGAACATCCGTGGCCGGAGTCCCAGCCATGGCCGCAGCTTCTCGCCGACCGAGCGGCCGCGGGCGCTGCTGAACAGAAGCTCGCGGTATTCGTCCGGATAGACGACCGGAATATCGCTGATCGAGTCCGTGCCGGCAGCGATGCCGCTGTCGATCTGGCCGAGTGCGATCTTGTTGCCGAGCTGGATTGCCGCTTCAAGGCTGGTGCCGCAGGCGCGTGTCAGGTCATATGCCGGCGTTTCAGGCGCCAGCGTCGTGCCGAGTACGGATTCCCGTGCCAGGTTCCAGTCACGCGAATGTTTCATCACCGCGCCGAGCGCCACATCGCCGAGGTGCTGGCCGCCGAGTCCGCAGGCATCGACCAGGCTCTGCAAGGTCGCGGTCATCATGTCCTGGTTGGACTGGTGCATATAGGCCGTATTGGCGCGGCAGAACGGTATCCGCCTGCTGTTGATGATCGCGACACGGCGCGGCGCCTGATAGTGCATGGTTTCAGGTCTCCTGTTACTGACCGAAAGTCGGGCCGGCAGATTCGAGGTATGCGGCTTCTTCTGGCGTGTCGGGCCGGCCAAGAATCCGGTTGCGATGAGGAAACCGGCCGTGGGCCGCGATAATGTCGTGGTGCAGTTCGGCGAACTGCGCAAAGGTGGCAAAAGTCGCCTTGAGGGTTTCCGAGACGCCGGCCAGCAGGCCTTCGTAAATTTTGACTGAGCGCTGCTGGATTCGCAGCGACTCCGCGTGCTGCAAAGGCATGAAGTAGAAAACCTGTTGCAGTGGCGTGAGCGTCTTGTATGCGCCGGTCGCTGCGCCTTCCACGCACAGCTTTACCGCCTGGGCGTCCCGGGCGAATGCTTTTGGCGTCCCGCGATAGATGTTCCGGCGAAACTGGTCGTGCAGGAGGATCAGCGCGAGCCGGCCCTCCGGCTCCTCTGCCCAGCTGTTCAGTGCGCCTCTGGATGCGCGATCCACAAGTGGCCCGAATTCCTGGCGGATCAGCGCGTCGAAATCGGGGTCTGCGCTGAACCAGCGGTCCAGGCGGCTGTCGATGGTCGGCTGATCCATGGCGCCGTCACTGAACCAGAAGTCGAGTAGGCGGCGGATGTCTGGGTCGCTCATCGTCCGGAGTATAAACGGACTGAGGCGCAGCTACTGCAGACTGAGTTTCTGTTCGACCGGCTCGCTGCCGATCGTGAAGACGGCGTCCTTGTATTTCGGCGGTCCGAACCTGGGCCGGATGTTGTTGGATAGCGCGGCCGGCTCTTTCGGAATGCCGATGAAGTTGCTCTTCAGCTTCGTGTCGTCGTCCACATCCTGGAATACTGAGAGCGCATACTGGCCAGGTGGCAGCAGCAGCTCGAGAGTCACGCTGTCGCCCACCCGGTTGCCGGCGACCTTCACGCTCTTGAAGGTGCGATAGCGGTCGCTGAGCCAGTCATCCGCGTTGTCATACACGCGGACGATGACCTGACCCTTGTCGCTCTGGACATTGGTGGCAATCACCCGCAGGTTCGGGTTTTCGGCGGCAGATACCGTTGCGCTGAAGATCAGTCCGGCAAGCAGTATTGATTTCATGTGTGCATCAATCCGTGTTGATGAGTGCTTTGACCGATATTAGGCCACTCCAGGGCCGCTGTCGTCCCGGATGCCGATCAGCTGACGTGCCTGCATCGCCGTTGCGAGCACCGAGGGCAGATCGCTGCCCAATACCGTGAAGTGCCCCATCTTGCGGCCAGGCCGGGCCTCGCTCTTGCCATAGAGATGCAGCCTGAGTTCCGGAATCGCGAGCAGTACGGGCCAGTCAGGTTCGCGCGGTTCGCCGGCATCGAACCACAGGTCGCCGAGTAAATTGACCATCACGGCAACGCTGCTGGCCGAGGGTTCGCCGAGTGGCAAACCGCAGAGCGCCCGCACCTGCTGCTCGTACTGGCTGGTCTGGCAGGCATCCAGCGTGTAGTGGCCGCTGTTGTGCGGGCGGGGGGCCATCTCGTTGACGCAGAGCTTGTCGCGGCTGATGAAGAATTCCACAGCCAGGGTGCCGACATAGTCCAGCGCTGTTGCAATCTGCAGCGCACACTGCCGGGCGTTTTCGGCCAGTGCCGCGGGAATGCGTGCAGGTACGATCGAGACATCAAGGATGCCGCGGCGGTGGCTGTTCTCTGCGACCGGGAAGCATTTGGTCTGCCCGTCTTTGC
Source organism: uncultured Chromatiaceae bacterium (assembly GCA_964371995.1). Lineage (GTDB taxonomy): Bacteria > Pseudomonadota > Gammaproteobacteria > Steroidobacterales > SHZI01. The sequence goes on from CAYJPG010000002.1 coordinate 19,375, forward strand.
TGCGCGCGAGCACGACCGATACTTCGGAGTCGAGCGGCAGCAATGCCTCGAGTACGCAGGCCTTGTCGGCGTTACGGTGAAAGGCGGCGAGCGCTTCATCATGCGTATCGACGCGCGACTGGCCCTTGCCGTCATAGCCAAAGCGCGCGACCTTGATGATGCCCGGAAAGAGCGTGCTGTCAGCGGCCTGGATGTCGGCTGCGCTGTGGATCGCGGCCCAGGGTCCCTGTGGCAGGCCATGTCGGCGCAGGAAATCTTTTTCGGCAATGCGGTCCTGACAGACTGCAACGGCGGCAGCGGCAGGCGCAACGCAAACGGTACGCGCCAGGTATTCCAGGCTGGGTGCCGGCACGTTCTCGAATTCGGTCGTAATCGCCGCACAGTGCGCGGCCAGCGCATCCAGCGCAGGCCGATCGTCGTATGCAACAGCCAGATGCCGGTCAGCAATGTGTCCGGCCGGGCTGTCCGGATCCGGATCGAGCACCCACACCCGGTAGCCCAGCTTCCGGGCTGCCTGCACGAAGAAGCGGCCGAGCTGGCCGCCGCCCAGAAGACCCAGATTGGCAGGCGGGAGAATCGCTGTCATTCAGTCGTGAAGCTTCATGGCCATCACCGTTCTGGCCAGTCGCTGGCGAAAAGCAGCGAGTTTTTTCGCGAGCACGGGGTCGTCGCCGGCGAGTACGGCGACTGCAAACAGCGCGGCGTTGGCAGCACCTGCTTCACCGATAGCAAAGGTCGCGACGGGTATGCCTTTGGGCATCTGCACGATAGAAAGCAGGGAGTCCTGACCGGAGAGCGCTTTCGACAGGACCGGAACACCCAGTACCGGCAGCGTGGTCTTGGCGGCAACCATGCCGGGCAGATGAGCGGCACCGCCTGCACCGGCAATAATCAGCTTGAGGCCACGGCCGCGTGCAGCGGCGGCGTACTCGAACATGAGGTCCGGGGTACGATGCGCCGAGACCACGCGTTTCTCGCAGGCCACGCCGAATTTCTGCAGGATCTCGACCGCTGCCCTGAGTGTGGGCCAGTCCGAGTCCGAGCCCATCACGACGCCGACCAGTGGCCGCCGGGCTGATGCGGATCTGCTTTTCGCTTTGCTTGCCATCGGTACTCCACCCGTCGTCCGGGGATTGCTGATTTTACAGAAGGCGCTGCCGACCAGGCAGCAAGTCACGCTGTGCTAGGGTAAACGAGCAGGCAGCGTCGTTGTTCATACGTGGTTAAACCCCGGACAGCAAGTCTTGCACAGCTTCAGCCACTACCGCTGGCCCAAATGCCGGCACGGGAATTTTAAGGAGTTCAGGACTATGCATACACACGGAACAATCAAACTGACCACGCTGGTGTTCGGTATCAGTCTGGCGCTTGCTGGCTGCCAGTCCGTCGACCCCTATACCGGTGAGCAGAAGACCAGCAATACCACCAAGGGTGCGGCCATCGGTGCAGGTGTCGGTGCAGCCATCGGCCTGATTACCGGCGACAGCTCATCCGAGCGCAAGAGACGCGCCCTGATTCTCGCCGGAGCCGGAGGCCTCGCGGGCGGTGCGGTCGGCAATTACATGGATCGCCAGGAAGCCAGGCTGCGTGAGCAGCTGCAGGGGACCGGCGTGAGTGTGACCCGCAACGGTGACAACATCATCCTGAACATGCCTGGCAACGTGACTTTCATGACCAACAGTGCGGACATCAACGGCTCGTTCTACCAGGTGCTGAACTCGGTTGCGCTGGTGCTGAAGGAGTTCGACAAGACCGTGGTGGATATCGCGGGTCATGCGGACAGCACGGGCCCGGACGACAAGAACCTCGATCTGTCACAGCGGCGTGCCGGCAGCGTAAGCAGCTATCTTTCCGCCCAGGGCATCAACGCCCAGCGGTTGATTGCGGTTGGCTATGGTGAGACCCGACCGATCGCCAGCAACGATACGAAGGAAGGCCGTGCACAGAACCGTCGCGTGGAAATCACCCTGTTGCCGGTGACGCAGTAGCGCCGCCGGTATCGCTCAGACGGCGGTGCGCAGGCTGCGAATCGCCGTCTGTTCGATCTGCCGGACGCGTTCGGCAGAGATGCCGTAACGGGCGGCCAGCGTCTGCAGTGTGGCCTTCTTTTCGCTGAGCCAGCGCGCTTCGAGGATTTCCCGGCTGCGGGCGTCCAGACTGTCGAGTGCGTCATGCAGACGGTCGGCACCCTGTTCGCGCCAGTCATCGTTTTCCAGCGCCTGGGCCGGATCACCCGACTCGCTCGCAATATAGAGCGCGGGTGCGTACGGGGTTTCATCGTCGGTCTCAGGACCCGGATCGAAGCTCACATCCTGACCGGAAAGACGCTCTTCCATTTCGCCAACCTCGCGGGCGGTGACACCCAGGTCTTTGGCGATGACTTCGCGTTCCGAGGCTGACAGCCAGCCCAGATGTTTCTTTGCCCGGCGCAGGTTGAAGAACAGCTTGCGCTGCGCCTTGGTCGTCGCGATTTTTACGAGACGCCAGTTGCGCAGGACGTATTCGTGGATCTCCGCACGGATCCAGTGCACAGCGAAGGAGACAAGCCGTACGCCCATCTCCGGGTCGAATCGCTTCACGGCCTTCATGAGGCCGATATTGCCTTCCTGGATCAGGTCGCCGAGTGGCAGGCCATAACCGGTGTAGCCGCGCGCGATGTGGACGACAAAACGGAGCTGGGAAAGTACCAGCTGGCGTGCCGCATCCAGATCGTCGTCATCGCGAAACCGCCTGGCGAGTGCAAGTTCTTCGGCCTGGCTGAGGACCGGAACCTGGACAACCTTGCTGATATAGGCATCAAGACTGCCCAAAGGTCCCGCAAAGGCGAGATCCTTGTGTCCGCTGACCAGCATTGTCGAAGTACTCATGCAGAAACCTCCTCTGGAACGATCTTAGCACTCGCAGGCTTAGAGTGCTAAAGCACAGTCGAGTTCCCGGTGCTGCGGTCAGTAAGCTAATATAAACAATAGCTTGGCTGATTGCTCAGTGCTTTGGGCGTAGTCCGGACAGGTGCCGGGTCACGGCCAGCCAGGCACCGCTCCAGCCCGCCAGAAGTCCTCCGCCGAGTACCGCGCTGAGGGTTGTGAGGCCGAGTCCTTCCAGTGCCAGGCTGCTGCCGTACAGGCCCGCGAGGCTGGCGACCGGGCCGCCGAGCAGCCACAGGCTGACGGCCAGGATCAGTACCGCAACCAGACCGCCGAACAGGCCATACCAGAGCCCCAGATACAGAAAGGGACGGCGTACGAAGGTGTCGGTGGCGCCCAGCAGTTTGGCCACCTCGATTTCCTCGGTCCGGGTCTGTATGTCGAGCCGGATCGTATTGCCGACGATGATGAGCACCGCGCCACCCAGCAGCACGGCAGCGATCCAGCCCAGCCGCGCGAGGAAATCGAGACCGGCATTGAGTCTCTGCACCCATTGCAGGTCCAGCTTCACCAGGTCTACGTCGGGCGTTTTCTGCAGCTCTGTGCTCAGCTTGCCGAGTTGCTCGCTGCCCATGTCCGCGGCCGGGCGCACCACCAGTGTGTGCGGCAAGGGGTTGCTCTCCAGGGCCGCAAGCGCATTGGCAAAGACCGGGTCCTTGCCGAGTTCGGCAACCGCCGCATCGGCCGTGATCAGCTGCACAGAGTCGATGCCGTCCCGTTTGCGCAGCTCGCGCGCCAGCGCTTCAGCCCGCGCCATGGGCGTTGCTGGCTGCATGTAGACGGAGAAGTCGCGCACATCCGTCCAGTTTCCGGCTGCGGATTTACCCGTCTGCACGAGGACGTTCAGTGCGGCTGGCAGGGCGAGGGCGATACCGATCACTGACACGGTCAGAAAGGTACCGAGCGGATTCCGGCTCACCGCGCCCAGAGCGCCCAGCAGGTTTTGCGCATGTCGCGCCAGCCAGATACCCGTCTTCATGTGGCCGCTCCGGCGGGCCGGTCGATGGCTTCACCGCTGCTGACATGGCCGCCGCTCAGCACGATGCGCCGGCTGCCGAAACGCTCGACCAGCGGCAGGTCGTGGCTGGCGATGAGCATCGTCACCCCTATCTCGTTCAGCCGTCGAAACAGGGTCATGATTTCCAGCGACAGCTCCGGGTCGAGGTTGCCGGTGGGCTCGTCGGCAATCAGTACCGCGGGGCGGCTCACTACCGCACGCGCAATGCTGAGCCGCTGCTGCTCACCGGCAGACAGTGCCCTCGGCGGGTATTTCTCGCGGTCCAGCAGACCAACCTGGTCGAGAGCAGCCCGGACCCGCCGGCCGATTTCGCGCTGGCCAGTGCCGCTGATGATGAGCGGCAGGGCCACGTTCTCGTAGGCGCTGCGATCGTTAAGCAGCCGGTTGTCCTGAAACACCATGCCGATCTGCTGGCGATAGGCGGGAACTTCGCGATACGCCAGCTTGTTCAGCTGCCTGCCGCCCACGATGACCTGACCGCGGGTGGGGCGCTCAATCAGCGCAACCAGCTTCAATACCGTGCTCTTGCCGGCACCGGAGCGGCCGGTCAGAAATGCGAGTTCGCCGGCCGCGACTTCGATGGAGACACCGGACAGCGCCTCGTGCCCGCCGTCGTAGCGTTTGGTGACGTTTTCGAACCGGATCATCGGCTTTCCGCCGACTGGGTCGCCGATCCGACCAGCGCAGCGGCGAACTCGCCAGCATTGAACACATCCATGTCGCCGGCCTGTTCGCCGACGCCGATGAAGCGCACCGGCACATCCAGCTTTTCCGCCAGCGCGATCAGCACGCCACCCTTGCCGCCGGCATCCAGCTTGGTCATGGTGATGCCGGTCAGGCCGATCGCGGCGTGAAACTGCAGCGCCTGTGCGACCGCGTTCTGGCCGAGACTCGCGTCAAGAACAATCATGATTTCGTGCGGGGCTGTCGGGTCTAGCCGCCGGGCGATGCGGACTACCTTCTGCAATTCCTGCATCAGATGAGCCTTGTTCTGCAGTCTGCCGGCCGTGTCCGCCAGCAACACATCGATGCCGCGTGCGCGCGCCGCTTCAAAGGCGTCGTAGATGACGGCTGCCGGGTCTGCGCCGGCCTGCTGCGTGATCACCGGTACGTCATTGCGTTCGCCCCAGACCTGCAGCTGTTCGATGGCTGCCGCGCGGTAGGTATCGCCAGCAGCCAGCATGACTTTCATGCCCTGCTCGCGCAGGCGTCGTGCGAGCTTGCCGATGGTGGTGGTCTTGCCTGAGCCGTTCACGCCCACCATCAGGATCAGGAAGGGGCGGGGTGAGTCCGGAATCACCAGCGGCCGGGCGCGTGGTTCGAGGATTTCGCGGATCGATTCGCACAGGATCGCGCGCGCGTCCTCGACCGAGGTGATGCTGCGACCGCTGGCTTTTTTGCGGATACGACGGATGATGTCCTCCGCCGCATCAACGCCCACATCGGCTGCGAGCAGACTGGTCTCGAGCTCTTCGATCATCGCGTCGTCGAGCTTGTGGCCGACGAGCCAGTCCAGGGCACCACCGAGCTTGCTGCCAGTGCTTTTGGCGGGAGAATCCTTGCCGATATTGAGGCGATCCTTGAGGCGGGCGAAAAAGCCCGGACGGGACGTAGTCCCGGAAGTGCTGTCAGATGGCATGCCGGCATGTTAATGATTCCCGGTGATCAGGAAAACTGCAGTTGTCGCTGCGGGCAGATCGGCGGTGGAATCTGCCGGCGGTGACCGGTGCCGTTGACGGCCGGGGTACAGGCAAGAGAGCAGGCGCGATATGCAGAAGCGGCAAACGGGCAGGGCGCCCGGCAACGTACGGATCATCGCCGGCGAGTGGCGGGGCCGGCGCATAGACGTCGTGGCGGGTGCAGATATCCGCCCGACGCCCGATCGGGTACGGGAAACGCTTTTCAACTGGCTTGCGCCAGTCCTGCCCGGGATGCACTGCCTCGATCTCTATGCCGGCACTGGCGTGCTTGGTCTCGAAGGACTGTCGCGCGGTGCGGCCGGGTGCTGGTTCGTCGAGCAGGACGTGGAAGTTGCCAGGGCGCTGGAGGCCGCGCTGATCCGCTTAGGCGGTCAGGATCGGGACAAGGGCCGTGTGATTCGCGCTGATGCCCGCCGCTGGCTGGCCGAACCCGTGCCGCGCAAATTCGATCTGGTATTCCTTGATCCACCCTACGCAGAGGACGAGCTGGGCAACTTGTGTACACTCCTCGCGCGTGGCTGGCTTGCCCCACATGCGTGGGTCTATCTCGAGACGAGCCGCAAAAACGCGCTGCCGGAACTGCCTGAAGGCTGGCAAGTGCACCGGGAGCGCGAGGCCGGCGAGGTGCGTTATGCCCTGGCCAGGCTCGTTTAGCGGACCAGCGCGTTCAAATCAGAGGAGCACAAAACGATGTCAGTCGGCGCGATGTATCCCGGAACCTTCGATCCGGTGACCAACGGCCACCTCAACCTGGTGCGCCGGGCCGCGAAGCTGTTCGATCGTGTGGTGGTTGCCGTTGCGGCAAGCCCGAACAAGACACCGATGTTTTCGCTTGACGAGCGGATTGGCATGGCGCGCGCCGCACTTGCCGATGCGCCGAATATCACCGTCGACGGCTATACCGGCCTGACAGTCGATTATGTGCGGCAGCACGGTCTGCGCGTGATCATCCGCGGGCTGCGTGCCGTGTCCGATTTCGAGTTCGAGTTTCAGCTGGCGACCATGAACCGGCACCTGCAGCCTGAGATCGAAAGCATCTTTCTGACTCCGGCGGAGGAATACACCTTCGTCTCCTCAACCTTCGTGCGCGAGATCGGCATACTCGGCGGCGATATTGCGGCTTTCGTGCCGGAGGTCGTGGCCGCAGCACTCGCGCGCAAGCGGGCCGAGTTGGCGCGGCAATGAGCAACCTTCTGAACGGCACCTTCGTACGACGCGGCATACGGCCAGACATACGGCCAGGCACACGATCCGTGCAGCTCAGGGCGTTCGCGCTACTGGTCTGCGTTTCGATATGGATACTGCCCGCCGGCGCGCAGTCAGCGCCGGCGAAATCCGCTGTCGCTACAGCACATCCGCTGGCGACCAGGGCCGGCGAAGAGATCCTCGCCGCGGGTGGCAATGCCTTCGATGCCGCGGTAGCGATCAGTGCGGCGCTCGCTGTGGTCGAGCCCTATGCTTCGGGCCTTGGCGGCGGGGGATTCTGGCTGCTGCATGAAGCGGACTCGGGTCGGCAGATCGTCATCGACGGGCGCGAGGTTGCACCGGCGGCTGCCACTCGTGACATGTATCTCGACGCACAGGGCAATCCGCGCCCTGGCGTCACGATGGATGGCCCGCTGGCTGCAGGGATTCCCGGCGAGCCGGCGGCGCTCGTTCATCTGGCCAAACGCTACGGCCGCCTGCCGCTCTCCACCAGCCTTGCCCCGGCGATCCGCTACGCGGACCAGGGCATCGAGATTTCCCGCGGCATCGGCATGGGCCTCAAGTTCCGGGCAGAAGCAGCGCGCAAGTCATCGGCATTTGCCGCCTTGTATCTGCCCGGCGGCGAGCCGCGACAGGCCGGAGCCACGGTACGTTTTCGTGACCTGGCCCGTACGCTGCGAAGACTTGCGGCAGATGGCCACGACGGTTTTTATCGTGGCGATGTGGCGCGACGCCTGGTCGCCGGCGTGCAGGCTGCCGGCGGTATCTGGACGTGCGATGATCTGGCCGCCTACAAAGTCATCGAGCGTGAGCCGATACGGGTTCAGTATCGGGGCGCGACCCTGGTGATGGTGCCGCCGCCGTCCTCCGGTGGTGTGGTGCTCGGCGATACGCTGAATATCCTGCGTGCTTACGATCTGGCCAGCCTGCAGTCGGTCGAGCGCAAGCACCTGACGATCGAAGCCCTGCGCCGCGCCTATCGTGATCGCGCCATGTATCTGGGTGATCCGGCCTTCGTTTCGATGCCGATCGAGCGTCTGCTAAGCCCTTACTATGCGGACGGTCAACGGACCTCGATCAGACTGGATCGCGCCACACCGAGCGACAACTTGCCCGGCGTTGCGCCCGATACCGGTGGCGGCACGAATACCACGCATTTCTCGGTACTCGACAAGGCGGGCAATCGCGTTGCCGGAACGCTCAGCATCAACACCTGGTTTGGTGCGGCGTTTATCCCGCCCGGCACCGGCGTGATCCTGAACAACGAAATGGATGATTTCTCGATCAAGACCGGCACGCCGAACGGCTTCGAGCTGCTCGGAACCGAGGCCAATGCCATCGTCCCCGGCAAGCGCATGCTGTCGAGCATGTCGCCGACCTTTATCGAGTCGCCACGTGGTGTTGCGATACTCGGTACACCGGGCGGCAGCCGCATCATCAGCATGGTGCTGCTCTCGACCCTGGCCTGGATGGACGGTGCCGATGCGAAACAGATGGTCAGTCTGAAGCGCTATCACCACCAGTACTACCCGGATGTGGTGGTCTACGAAGAAGGCGCGTTCACGGCTGACGAAAAGGCCGGGCTCGAAGCACGGGGCCACAAGCTTGAACTCAGCCAGCGCAGCTTCGGCAATATGCAGGTGGTTACCTGGGATCGTGAGACCGGTCGGGTCGATGCCGCTTCTGATCCGCGCGGCGGCGGTGAAGTGACCGTCTATTGAGAGGCGCGCGCCTCAGCGCTGGCAGAGCGGACAGTAGTAACTCGATCGCTGGGCCAGTACCAACTGCTTCACAGGCGTCGTACAGGCCACGCAGGGCCGGCCGGCGCGACCATAGACGCGCAGATCCTGCGTGAAGTAGCCAGGCTGCCCGTCGCCCTGCTGGAAATCGCGCAGTGTCGTGCCGCCTGCGCGGATCGCATCCGACAGCACGTCCCGGATCGCCGTGACGAGCAGCCCCAGACGTTTCTCAGCGAGGCGCCCGGCTGCGCGGGCCGGATGAATCCCTGCGCGGAACAGCGCTTCGCTGGCGTAGATGTTGCCGACCCCGACCACGATCTGTGCATTCATGATGTGCGGCTTGATGGCGATCTTGCGTCGCTGGCAATGCGCGCGCAGCCAGGCCGTATCGAATCCGGCACCGAGCGGTTCGGGGCCCAGCGACGCGAGCAGGGGGTGACACGCCGGATCTGATTCAGTCCAGAGCAGTGCGCCGAAGCGGCGTGGATCATTGAAACGGATGACGGTGCCGGCAGCAGTGATCAGGTCGAAGTGGTCATGCCGGCCCGGGGGCGGCGGATCGTGCAGCACGCGCAGACTGCCTGACATACCCAGATGCAGGAGCGCAGTGCCGCGGTCAGTACAGAGAAGCAGGTATTTGGCTCGTCGCTGCACGGCCAGCACTTCGGCGCCGGCAAGACGTTCGGGCAGGACAGCGGGAATGGGCCAGCGCAATGCGCGAACCCTGGTCACGAGCCGCGCGATACGCTGGCCTTCGAGCCAGGGCGCGATACCGCGCCGGGTGGTTTCTACCTCGGGTAATTCGGGCATGAGGCTGCCCGCAGGGTAGCGACTTCAGCCGTTACTTGATCTTGGCTTCTTTGTAGGCCACGTGCTTGCGGACAACCGGATCGTACTTGTTGGTTTCCAGTTTTTCCGGATGCGTACGCTTGTTCTTCGTGGTGGTGTAGTAGTGGCCGGTATCTGCGGTGGACACCAGTTTGATCTTGTCGCGAATTGATTTGGCCATGGCTGCTTACCTCAGACCTGCTCGCCCTTGGCGCGCATCTGCTCCAGAACTGTTTCAATGCCGAGCTTGTCGATCGTGCGCAGGCCGTTGTTCGAAACGCGCAGGCTGATGAAACGCTTTTCGCCTTCCAGCCAGAAACGATGGGTATGCAGGTTGGGCAGGAACCGGCGTCGCTTCTTGTTGTTGGCGTGGGACACGGTATTCCCGTAGACCGGGCGCTTTCCGGTTACCTGACAGACGCGGGACATGGCAAACCTCTATTAAGTCAACGGCTTGGTAGAGCCGCCGTACGGCGGAAGGGCACGCTTTATACCAGCGGGACGGGGCCCGTGGCAAGGGCAGGGCGCAGCTCAGAGCATCCCGCGGCTGGCCAGCGACACGCAGCTGCCGTCCCCGATCACGAGGTGATCGAGCAGCCGCACGTCGATCAGTTCGAGTGCATCGCGGACCCGGCGGGTGATCAGCCGGTCAGCATCGCTGGGTTCCGGGATCCCCGAGGGGTGATTGTGGGCGAGGATCACGGCTGCGGCATTCCGGTGCAGGGCCTGGCGGACGACTTCACGCGGATAGACCGTGGTGTTGTCGATCGTGCCGCGGAACAGCTCCTCGAAGGCCAGTACCCGGTGGCGGTTATCCAGAAAGATGCAGCAGAACACCTCGTAGCTGCGGTCACGCAGGCGGGCAAGCAGGAAATCCTGGCTGTCCGTCGGTGCGGCAATGGCCCGGCCGGGGGCCAGCTTTTCGCCCATATAGCGGCAACAGCACTCGCGCGCGGCGGTCAGGAGTGCGGATTTGCCTGGCCCGACGCCGCGCAGGGCCTCCAGCTCGCTGGCCCGCGCATTGAGCACGCCGCGCATTCCGCCAAACTGCGTGAGCAGCTGGCGGGCCAGGTCGAGCGCCGAAACACCTGCCGTACCGCGGCCCAGCATGACCGCCAGCAACTCGGCATCGGAAAGGTGAGCGGGGCCCGCATGCGCCAGGCGTTCGCGCGGCCGTTCCATTGCTGGCCAGTCTTTTATGGAGTGATGCATGAGCAGCCCATTTTCGGCTTTCAGTCAGATCTGACCAAGCGCCGAAACTGATGGTCTGATGGACAAAACGCCGCGACTGCTGCCGCTTTACGGTAATCTTTGCGCCTGTCCTCCCGCGTCAGGCGGACCCGTTTGGGCCAATTGCACAAAAAACGCATTCTGCTGGGTATCACAGGCGGCATCGCTGCCTACAAGAGCCCGGATATCGTGCGGCGTCTGCAGGATGCCGGCGCCGAAGTGCGGGTCGTGATGACCGCAAGTGCGGCACGACTGATCACGCCGACGGTTTTTCAGGCGGTCTCCGCTCATCCGGTCCGCGTCGATCTCTGGGATGCGGAGGCCGAAGCGGCGATGGGACATATTGAACTCGCGCGCTGGGCCGATTACGTCCTGGTGGCTCCCGCAACGGCTCATTTCATGTCGCAGCTTGCGGCCGGCGCCGCCGGCAATCTGCTGAGTACGCTGTGTCTGGCAACCGAGGCGCCAATACTGCTCGCGCCGGCCATGAACCAGGTGATGTGGCGTCATCCCGCTACCCAGGCCAACCGGGCGACGCTCGAGTCGCGCGGTGTGCGCTGTATTGGTCCTGCCGTCGGCAGTCAGGCCTGCGGCGATGTTGGTCCTGGCCGGATGGTGGAACCGGCGGAACTCGTCGGGGCATGTATCGCTGCAGCGGCGCGGCGCGAGGGGCGAACCGCAGTCAGCGGGTTGCTCGCCGGACTGAGCGTGCTCGTCACGGCTGGCCCGACGCGCGAACCGATCGATCCGGTGCGTTTCATCAGCAACCGGAGTTCCGGAAAGATGGGCTTTGCAGTGGCACAGGCGGCTGTTGAAGCGGGCGCAAAGGTCACGTTGATCGCCGGGCCGGTGAACCTGCCCGCGCCGCCGGGTGGCGGGCCCACCGATGTGGAGACGGCGTAGCAGATGTGCGCTGCGGCGCTCGACAGTGTCGCCGGTGCAGATATCTATATCGGTGCGGCGGCGATTTCCGACTATCGGCCCGAGGCCGCGCCGCAGAAGATCAAGAAGCGCAGCGACCGTCTGGTGCTGGAAATGGGCAAGTCGCAGGATCTGCTCGCGACGATCGCCGCCTTGCCGAAGCCGCCATTCACGGTCGGCTTTGCCGCCGAGACCGAACGGCTCGAGGAATATGCCCGGCAAAAACTCGACGGCAAGCGCCTCGACATGATCGTCGCCAATCTGGTCGGTGCACACCTCGGCTTCGATGAAGACGACAACAGCGCGCTGGTGCTGTGGCGCGATGGCGGCGAAGAGCTGTCGCGCATGTCCAAGCTTGAGCTGGCGCGGCAGATCATCCGGATCGTCGCCGCGCGGTACACGGCATCACGGGCCGGCAGCGTGACGCCGTTGCGCCGCCCGGCCGGCAACTGAGATTTTCCATGCAAATCAGACTGCGCATACTCGATCCGCGGCTGGGCCGTGACTTTCCCCTGCCTGACTACGCAACTGCAGGTTCTGCCGGCGTCGATTTGCGCGCCTGTGTGGATGCGCCGCTACGGGTGGCGCCCGGCCAGACTGTCCTGGTGCCGACCGGCATGGCCATGCACATAGCCGATCCGAAGCTCGCTGCGGTGATCCTGCCGCGCTCCGGACTGGGCCACAAGCACGGTATCGTGCTCGGCAATCTGGTTGGCCTGATCGACTCGGATTATCAGGGCCAGATCATGGTTTCCTGCTGGAACCGCAGCAGCGAAGCTTTTGAAATCGAACCCGGCGCCCGCCTGGCACAGATGGTATTCGTGCCTGTCGTGCAGGTGCAGTTCGACGTGGTGGAGGAGTTCAGCTCATCGTCGCGTGGTGCCGGCGGCTTTGGCCACACCGGCCAGCAGTAGCCGGCCTGCTTACAGCCCTTTGAGTTCCTTGAAGCGGGCGATTGCCGCATCGAACTCGCTGACCAGGCGCGTTTGCCGTGTGCGCGTATCCAGCAGGGTTTTCTCATACAGCGAGATCGAGTCCAGCGTGTCTGACAGTTCCTGGGCCAGTGCGGCGTCGATCGGTTCTGCCTCGGGCTCCTGGCTGTAGGGTTTGAAGGCGCTCGCCTCCTTCTGCAATTTCTCCAGCTTCTCGCGAAGGTTCTGCAGGTAGTTTTCGGTCAGCGAGATCTGCCCCTGGATGAGGTCCACGCGCCGGTTCCGCAGCGCCTCGATTTCGTCAACCGAGAGATAGGTGCTGAGCAGAACCGCATCGCGCTCGGCAGCCGCACGCGCGGCTTCCCGTTCGTCACTGGCGCGTTTCGCGGCGTCGAGGTCAGCCTGCGACATCGCACCCTGCTCAGCCTTGATGGGCACGCCGTACTGATTAAGGATTTGCCGGTCGGCCGGTGCCTGTTCCGGCGGGATCTGGTCGCTGTAGTGAACGACGCCATCGGCATCCACCCAGCGATAGACTTTGGTGCTGCTCGTGTTGCCGCTTGAGGACTTTTTCTTTGCCGCCTCCACCGGTCCAGGCAAGGCGGAGAGCAGAACCAGGATGCCGGTCATGAGCAGGGTTGTCAGCCGCATAGAGTCACGGCCGCGCATATGCGCAGCTTCCTGGCCGCCGAAAGCAAAGCCCCGAGCCTGCATGTCTGATCCCACTGCCCTGAATCCACGGGTCTGGCCCGATACAAGGCCATCCACCGCCAGATTATCCTGTTAGACCCTGACCAAAAACAGTGACCTGCTGCGCAGCTTCAGCTTACCCCGTACCGCTCCCGGTAGTCCTGAATCAGCGGCAGGAACTGGCTGTGTACGCTGCTGCCTTCCAGGTGTTCCACCAGATCGTCGAGCCGGATGATGCTGGTCACCCGGATGCCGTAGTTCTTTTCGACCTCCTGGGTCGCCGACAATTCGCCGCTGCCGCGCTCCTGCCGGTCCAGCGCGAGCACCACGCCGGCCGGCGTGCCGCCGGCCTGTCGCAGCAGGGTAATGGTTTCGCGGATTGCTGTCCCCGCGGTGATCACATCATCGAGGATCAGCACGCGGCCATGGACCGGTGCACCGACGATCGCACCACCTTCACCGTGATCCTTGACCTCTTTGCGGTTGAAGCAGAACGGCGCGTCCACACCGTAGTGTTCGGCCAGAGCGGCGGCGGCCAGCGATACCAGCGGAATGCCCTTGTAGGCCGGGCCGAACAACATGTCGAAGGCTATATCGGCGGCATCCACCGCCGCCGCATAGCTGCGGCCCAGTTTTGCAGCGGCATAGCCGGTGTTGAACAGTCCCGAGTTGAAGAAATAGGGACTGATGCGTCCGGACTTGAGTTTGAACTGGCCGAATTTCAGCACCCCGACCTCTACGGCGAGTTCGATGAACTGTTGCTGATAAGCGCGCATGATTCTCTACCGCTGGGCGTTTCCCTTTTGCGGTATCGTACACCGCGAATGCGCATCGTTACCCTCAACGTCAACGGCATCCGCTCAGCTGCGCGCAAGGGCCTTTTTGACTGGCTCCCGCAGCAGGACGCTGATGTGATCTGTCTGCAGGAAGTCCGCGCGCAGCCGGAGCAGATTGCGGATGAGCTCTATCATCCCTCCGGCTTTCATTGCTACTACGAATCGGCCCAGCGCAAGGGCTATAGCGGCGTAGCGCTCTACTCCCGGTGCAAGCCGGACGAGCTGCTGCGTGGCTTCGGTTCGGCCGAGTTCGATGCCGAAGGGCGCTATCTCGAGGCCCGTTTCGGTGATCTCAGCGTCATCTCGGTCTATTTGCCGTCAGGCTCGGCGAGTCCTGAACGTCAGCAGGCAAAATTCCGCTTTCTGGATGAGTTCAGCCGCCACCTCGACCGGCTCCGGCAGGACGATCGCAACTATCTGCTGTGCGGTGACTGGAACATCGCCCATCAGCCGATCGATCTGCGCAACTGGCGCGCCAACCAGAAGAACTCCGGCTTTTTGCCCGAAGAGCGGGCCTGGCTCGACGAGCTGTTTGGTCCGCGTGGTTTCATCGATTGCTTCCGGCAGGTCAATGCGGAGCCGGACCAGTACACCTGGTGGTCCAACCGCGGCCAGGCCTGGGCGAAGAATGTCGGTGGGCGCATCGACTACCAGATCGGCAGCGCCGGACTGGGCGGCACGGCGCGCAGCGCTGAAATCTACAAGGACGAACGTTTCTCGGACCACGCACCGCTGTCGATGGACTATGCACTCGGCTGAAAAAACGCCAGCCCCGGTGCTGGCTATCTATACCCAGCCACGCGTGCTGGCCATGCTCGTGCTCGGCTTTGCTTCGGGACTGCCTTTTCCGCTGGTGTTCACCACGCTCACCGCGTGGCTCACCACCACCGGTGTCAGCAAAAGCCAGATCGGCATGTTTGCCTGGGCCGGCATCGCCTATTCGGTGAAATTCGCCTGGGCACCGCTGGTCGATCGGCTGGGGATCCCCGGTCTGACGGCCTGGTTTGGTCGGCGCCGCAGCTGGATGCTGCTGAGCCAGTGCGGTGTCATCGCAGTGCTGTTGCTGATGTCTGTTACCGACCCCGCCACACGACTCGTGCAGATTGCCCTGCTTACGGTGGTGCTGGCGGTCTGTTCCGCGACGCAGGACATCGTCGTCGATGCCTGGCGTATCGAAGCGGTGGCCGAGCGCCTGCAGGGTGCGATGGCCGCTGCCTATCAGGTCGGCTATCGCACGGCCGTGCTGGTAGCAGGCGCCGGTGCACTGTATATCGCCGACCTCGGCTCATGGGGACTGGCCTATCAGGTCATGGCGGCCCTTATGCTGCCGGGCGTGCTGGCAGCCCTGCTGGTCGCCGAACCGGCCGTGGCGATCAGCCCGGCCGGAGTGAACTCGCTTACCGACTGGTTCAGCACGGCGGTAGTCGGGCCTTTCAGGGAATTCTTTCAGCGTGTCGGCGGCTTCGGTTTCGTGCTGTTGCTGTTCATCGGCAGCTACCGGATCAGCGACATGGTGCTCGGTGTGATGGCCAATCCTTTCTACATCGACACCGGTTTCAGCCTGTCCGAGATCGCGACCGTGACCAAGGTTTTTGGTTTTGGCATCACGCTGGTCGGTGCTGCGCTCGGCGGTGTGGCGGTGGCACGCTACGGTGCTGCGCGTCCACTGGTTGCCGGCGCGGTACTGCTGGCGGCCTCGAACCTGGTGTTTATCGGTCTGGCGCAGGCTGGCCCGGATCTGGGCTGGCTGATCGCCGCGATCTGTGCAGACAACCTGGCGGCTGGTTTTGTCGGCACCATCTTCATCGCTTACCTGTCGAGCCTGACCAACGTGGCCTATACCGCGACCCAGTACGCGTTGTTTACTTCGCTGATGTCGCTGCCGGGGCGGTTGCTTAGTGGCTTCTCGGGTCAGGTCGTGGAAATGTCGGGATGGGTGAATTTCTTCATCTATACGACTGCGGCGGGCATTCCGGCGATTCTGCTTGCCATGGTTGTCGTACGCCGCCAGCAGAAGTCGGGATGAGTGCAGAATGACCGGGCTTCATGTCGTGCGCGTTTGCAGCCTCAGTGCGCTGGGTGATCCCGGTGCCCGTGAGTTCTTTTCCGGGGAGGGCGACTGGCCGTTCCGGGGCTTTGTGGTGCAGATGGGCGGCCAGCTGCGTGCCTATACCAACGTCTGCCCGCACAAACGCCATCCGCTGAATATGGATGACGACGCCTTCCTGATACCAAAGCTGCGCCTGCTGCGCTGCGCGTCACACGGCGCGCTTTTTGAGCCGGAGAGCGGCCTGTGCATTTATGGCCCCTGTGCGGGGCGCTCCCTCAGCAGCCTGGAGTGCTGGGCAGAGGGCGGAGATGTGCTGGTGCGCGCACCGGCTTCAGCCTGATTCAGTGGAGACCATTACGATGAAAGAATTGTGGGCGTCGATACTCGTGACTGCAGCGGTAGCCTGCCTCGCCGGGTGTGCGGCGAGCCCTCCGGCTGTATCGGCTACTGATACGGGGCTGCTCACCGCAAGCCCGGCGGAGTTCTGTGCCGAGGCGCAACGTATCGTCAGCCGCACCGACAAGTTGGGTGAATTCGTGGTGCATCCGGATTTCGATGGCTTCGTCAAATCCAAAACCAATATCGATCCGCTCACCCTGCACGTTTATGTCTGGTCCGCAGCGGATGATCCGGACCAGGCTGTCGCGATCTCCTGCAAGATGAAGAGTGCTGATCACCTGAACGCGGCCTTCGGTCCTGGCACTGCCGGGCCTGACGGACTTTGCCAGGACATGAACCGCGAGACGCTGCGCCAGGTACGCGCCTCATTGCCCGTCGCTGCCAACCGGCAGGTCGTGCTCGACCCGAGCGAGAACGTTTTCAATGAAAAGCAGCCGGCTGCGACCGGACCGGACTGGCTCGCGCCTTTCCAGCTCACGACAGAGGACGACTCCGGCGCGTTGACGATTCACAGCAAGGGCTTTCGGGTGGACTGGCTCGATCCGCGTTTTGCGCGCTTCGACGCGCGTGTCCGCGGCGTTCATTACTGTCATCTGATTGCGCCCGCCTATCTGCGCAATTTGCTGGCGGGGCGGGCGGCGGCAGGCGCTACGATCGGGCGCGCATGGTCTCCGCCGCCGGCGTCACGCCAGTAGAGGCGTGGCCTGAACGGGGTTCGCCTGGCTAACTGCCCTCGTAGTCGTCAACGAAATCGAGTGGATCGCTGAATTCGCGATGCGGCTCCTCGCCGGGCGGCAGGTCGGCCTCGTCCACGTCCATCGAGCCGGACCAGTCTTCCGGTGGATCGATCGCTTCTGCTGCGAGTTCCAGCCAGGCCGCGAGCTCGATTTCCTCGAGCGTGCCGTCGAAATGCTGGAGTTCGATGGTGCGATCACCCTCATCGACGGCAACGATCTCGAAGGTGCTGCCGTCGACGCGCCGAAACCAGTCGCCTACCTCAGGGAATCCAATGCCGGTGGTCATTTTCCCGGTATCCGCTTGTTGACTGCAAAGAAGGTCCTTGCCACGGGATTTATATAGCGTAATTGGCGCCGATTGGGTACACCCGGGCTTAATCCATGCGGTGCGGGTAGATGCGTTCCCAGATGGGATGGCCCAGCCGCTGGCCCCGCGCTTCGAAGCGGGTCAGCGGGCGCGAACTGCCGCTGGCCGGATCAACGCCCTCGCCAAAGTCGCCGCTCGCCGCCAGCACCGCAGCGATATGTTCGGCATAGGGTGGCCAGTCCGTCGCGACATGGAAGTAGCCGTCCGCGGCCAGCTTGCGTGAAAGCAGCGCCACAAACGGCGCTTGCACCAGCCGTCGCTTGTGGTGGCGCTTCTTGTGCCAGGGATCGGGAAAGAACAGGTGCAGCCCGGCAAGGCTTGCGTCGGGCAATCTGTCGCGCAGCATCCCGACGGCATCTTCCATGAACAGCCGGACATTGCCGAGCCCGAGGCGCTCGATCTCCAGAAGGCAATGGCCGATGCCCGGCGCATGGACCTCGGCGCCCAGATAATCGCGGCCGGGGTCATGCGCGGCCATGCTGAGCAGCGCAGCACCGTTGCCGATACCGATCTCCAGGATACGCGGCGCCTTTCGACCGAACACGATATCCAGATCAAGCAGCCCGGCTCCGGCTTCCGCTGCAGGAATGCCATAACGTGGCCAGAGTTCATTCAGTGCGCGTTCCTGGGCGCGCGTCAGCCGCCCGGCGCGCAGCACGTAGCTGCGAATCTCCCGATGCCGTGATTCCGGATTTGCAGGCAAATCATTGCTGTCCATGGTTGCCAGGCAGGGAAAACGGCGGCTATGTCTGTACTTTCTTGTTCGCGTCTGTCAGGTATTGCCTGAGTGTGACAGAGCCATAGCCCGGGGCCCGCATGTCGTTGACCATGTAGTAATACACAACGTTCAGGAATGCTGAAAAAACCGCGACCCGCCTGGTGAATAGCCCGATAAACCGGGTGATACGGATCAGTGCCGTGAACATCCAGTCGGGGACACTGATGATGCGCGGTTCTTTGCCCAGTGCTTCGAAGATCATCAAGAGCGATTCCCTGTGGGTAACGATATTGTCGGGGACTTCCGGCCCGCCAATGATGAAGATCCGGTTCTTGCGTTCGCTGTTGCCTATGCTGTCAACCATGAAGCCGGCCAGGTCTTCCTTGGCGATGGGGTTGTGGCGTGCCTGATCACCCGTGCCGATCACGAAACCCGGTTTTCCTTGCGCGATCCGCCTGGTTTGGGAGTCGAATACCCAAAAATACGCGGTTGGCCTTACGATCGTGTAGTCGATGCCCGACCGCATCAGCGCGTCTTCCATTTTCAGCTTGGCAAGCTGAAGTGGCAGGTCTGGCTTCCGCACACAGATCGCTGACAGGAGAATGAACTTTCCTGTGCCACTCTTCTGCGCGGCATTGAGAACATTGAGCGTCGCCTTGTAGTCGATATCATCGAAGTCCTTGGGCAGACCCGACCGGGTGGCCAGGCATGAAATGACCACATCAACTTTTCGCTCAAACAGTTTCGCGATCGATGCAGGGTCGGCTACATCGGCCACGACGACTTCAGCGCCGTCAAATGCGTTGTCTTTTTTCGGGGACCGGGTTACCGCAATGACGTCGTAACCTTGCCGCACCGATTCCGCAACGACGGCCTTGCCGATGTAACCCGTCGCGCCGACGATCAGCACCGTTTGCGCGCTCTTGTTGTCGTGATTCATGTCGATTAAAGCTGCCTTGGATCCGGTCGTACACTATATGTTCGATCCGGCTCCAATCCATCCGGATCGTTCCCGGAAACCATTCCACGGCCGGCAGTATTGGGTTCGGCAAGGGCGGCAGGTACACTGTTCGAGGCCTGACCAGGCGGGTGTAGTTCAATGGTAGAACTGCAGCTTCCCAAGCTGCTAACGTGGGTTCGATTCCCATCACCCGCTCCATCTGCTCAGCCCTGCAGTTCCGGCAGCAGCGACAGGAACTCCTCGAACTTGCCGCCGGCACCACGGCTGATTTCGCTGACCGGCACCACCACGACCTTGTAGGGATAGCCAAGCGCCGCGATGGTGCCCCGTATCGCGTCGAGCCGTTCCTGTTCCCTGAGCGGCCGCGACAGCACGGCGCGAATCTCAATGGTGTCGATGGCGGTCTGTACGTACTGCGCCTGCTTGATCGGTGTCACCGTGGGCATTCTGTTCAGCCTGGTTGGCCAGTAGCGTTGCCCGTCCGGTGAAAGTGCGGCATTGCGGGTGCGGCCAAGGATCTGGCTGATGACCGGCAGTCCGCGGCCGCAGGGGCAGGGCTCGCCGACTGTGGCGTAGTCACCGAGGTCATAGCGCAGCACGGGAGTCGCCAGATTGTGCAGGGAGGTTACGACCACGCGCCCGGACTCTCCGGGCACGCAGGGTTGTCCCTGATCATTGATGATCTCCACCAGCAGCGATTCGGACTGCACATGCAGCGCGCCGTGTTCAAGACAGCGGAAGGCGATGTAACCGACCTCGTTGGCCGAGTAGATGTCGGTACTCCGGACCTGCCACTCCTCGGCCAGACGCGTTTCCAGCGACTTGTCCAGCGGCTCGGAGATAAAGCGGATCTCGCGCAGGGATTGCGGACGGTCGCCGGTATCGGCCATGCAGTCCATGAGCCAGGGCATGATGCTCGGATAGGCCAGCAGGTAATGCGGATCGAAGTCCTTGAGCCACGCGGCCAGTTCAGCGACGGGTCGCCCGATGCGTATTGCCGACGAGGACCCGCTCGGGAACAGGTGCGCAACCGGCGCCCCCCAGTTGGGCTGGATCTGGTCGACGGCATCGCGCGATTCCTTGCGCGACCGGATGATCCCGAGCCGCTTGCTGAAGTCGCGCTGTGACCAGAGGTGTTCGCGGAGGGTCAGTGCCTCCCAGAGCCGGCGGGTGGTGGCGGTGGTCCGAAGTTCTACCGAGATGCCGGTGGAACCCGACGTAGTAATTGAGCCGAAAGGCAACTGCGCAGAAGGTACAGACCGCGCATAGAGCCTGGGGCCGAGCGCGCGCAATTCCGGCTTGGCCAGCGTCGGTATTTCCCGCCAGATGTCCCAGAACTGCCCGGGGTTCTGTGCGAGCCGGGTGGCAAACTGCGCCGGCCACTTTTCCCGCTGATAGTAGGGCACCTTTCCTGCTGCCCAGCCGACCAGCCAGGCGAGCTGTGCCTGCTGTGCCGCGCGCAGATCCGCCGCCGGCCACCACTGCGACACCTTGAGCCCGCCCAGCTGGGCGCGCAGGCTTGTCTTGTCACCGGCCGGAAATGACGGCCAGCCAGGGGCGGGATTGCTCTTCGCCATCGTCTAGACTGCCTCCTGTAAATGCAAAACCATCCAGCGTTTCAGCAGCGATGATGACAGTAGCGGAAATCGGCGTCGATCTGCTTGCCCGGCTGTTTGCCGAAAGCGGACTCGGCGTGGTTCTGGTCGCAGCGGGTGCACCGATCCCCGGCAGCTACTGGGGCGAGTCGGAAGCCGGCCTGATCCGGCATCGACTTTTCGTCCGGCTGGATACGCCCGTGCACTCCGCACTGCATGAGGCCGCGCACTACCTGTGTATGGATCCGGAGCGCCGGGAGGTGCTGGATCGCGATGCAGGCGGCGACTATGCCGAGGAAGATGCGGTGTGTTACCTGCAGGTGTTGCTGATCGACCGGATCGCCGCCTTGACTGATTCCATCCGTTTCAACCGGCTGCGGCTCTTCGCCGATATGGATGCCTGGGGTTATACCTTCCGGCTTGGTTCGGCGCAGCGCTGGTTCGAGACCGATGCCGATGAGGCGCGGTCATGGCTTGAGCAGCGCGGGATGCTGGCCCCGGATGCTCGTGCAGCATCCTGAGTTGCGCGCCGGGCTGCGCTTGGCCAGAATCTTTACTCCGGGACAGGGAGATCAGTCATGAGCAATCGTTTCCAGTTTGGATGCTTCAGCCGGACGGGCGTGCTGACCGCGGCCCTGTCACTGGTGGCCTGGCTCGCGGCCGGGCCGGTACTTGCCGAGGACGCGGGCGACGCTGCGCAACGGCCGGTCTTCGATGCAGAAATCTGCAAGGTCGATGGTCTCGATGCCCGGCAGTGCCAATGTGTCTGGGACTTCCTCAAGCGCAAGCTTCCGGCCGCCGATCTCAAGCTCGGACTGCTGCTGGTGGCCTCCAATTCAGATGACAGCGCAACGGCAAAGAAGGCCGACGATCAGCTCGACAAGAGCAATGCATCCGACAAGCGCCGCGACGAGATTTCTTCGGAGATGAGCGCGCTCATCATCGAAGGCGAAGACGCCTGTCCGTAGGCAGTGCCGGTCCTGCTTCAGAGCATGCCGCGGCTGTCTGCACTGACCACAGCACCTGCCCTGACCGGTCTGGCTGGCGCGCCGCCAGAGGACTTGCACGGAAATTCCATCACCCGCCAGTAGTTGTCCACCAGTTCGACGGCTTTGACGAAGCTCTGGCCGATGTCCGACTTCAGCATGTAACCGGCAACATTGAGGTTGAAGGCCTCGATCTTGTCCTCCTCGTCGTTCGAGGTGGTCAGCATGAACACGATCGAGTCATGGAGTTCGGCATCTTCACGGATCCGCTCGAGCAGCTCGAGTCCGTTCATGCGCGGCATGTTGATGTCCAGAATCAGCAGGTTTGGCCGCGCCAGCGGCGGCTTGCCGTTGAGACCCTTCAGTATCTCCCATGCTTCCAGGCCATCCTTGGCGACGGTGACCGGGTTCCTGATGAGCAACCTGGCGAAGGCGCGCAGAAATGCCTTCTGGTCGATCTGATCGTCTTCAGCCAGCAAGATATTGACGGTTCGTTCCGGATCGCTCATCGCTCACCTCATTGCTGATTGCGCCGGGTACCTGTCCGGGCAGTTTTTTCCATGTGAATTTGAATACGGTGCCGCTGCCGCCAGGCCCGCCGTGAAACCAGATACGGCCGCCCTGCCACTCGACGATGCGTTTGACGATCGCGAGTCCCATGCCGCTGCCTTCCATTTCGTCACGCGGCTGCAGGGTCTGAAACATCTGGAATATTTTTTCCGAATATTCCTGCGGGATGCCGGTTCCGTCGTCCTCGACGGCAAACAGCAGTTCGTCGCCCTTGTCCTGTGCATAAACCCGGACATGGCCCTGTTTCGTCGGGTGGTGCTTGATCGCGTTATTGATCAGGTTGCGTAGCACCTGCTCCAGCGGCGCCTGATGGGCGCGGATCAGTGGCAGGGAACTGCTGGCCTCCATGCGCATCGTGGCCGGCGGCGCCAGCAGCGTGAACAGGTCGGTGGCCAGCAGCCGGGTGTCCACCTCGGTGATTTCGCCCGGCTTCCGACCGGCGCGCGAGTAGGCCATCAGGTCGTCGAGCAAACGGTGCAGGCGTCCGGTGCGTTGTTTCAGCAGGCCAAGGTTCTGCTGGACTTCGCCGCCGTCAAATGTGCTCAGATCTTCCCGCAGCCAGTCGACCAGGATGTCGATGGCCCGCAGGGGTGCTTTCAGATCGTGTGAGGCGACATAGGCAAACTGTTCAAGATCCTGGTTGGAGCGCTCGAGTTCCTCGGACTTGCTTTGCAGCGCGCGCTCTATCGCCCGTCGATCCGTGATGTCCATCGCCAGCGAAAGGATGCCGACGATATCGCCCGCCGCATTGTGGTCCGGCTGATAGGTCACGGCATAAAAGCGCTGCTCACCACTGGCCATGGTGCGCGTCTCTTCGTACTGGATGATTTCGCCAGCCAGGCAGCGGTCGTAAAGTGGTTGGCGTTTCAGCCAGGTTTCAGGACTGATTACCGCGGTAATCGCTTCGTTCAGATGCCGGGTTCGCGAGTAGCCGTACCACTGGTCATACTCGCTGCTCAGAAAGCGGATGATGTAGTTGCGGTCCACGTAGGCAAACAGGCCCGGCACCCCGTCGGCCAGATGCTGCATGCGCGCCTGGGTGGCTTGCAGTTCCGCCTCCAGGGCATGGCGTGCCGTGACATCCACACAGACGCCCAGAAGCCGCCGGCTTGATCCGTGGACATTGCCGCGTCCGCTGACAAGGTGCACCGAACCGTCGCGGTGGACCACGCGGTAATCGCAGGCAAAGCTGCCGGTCTGCATGCTCTCGGCCGCCGCCGCCCAGTAGCGTGGTACGTCGTCGGGGTGAATTCGCGACAACATGACATCCGGTGACAGGGGGATGCCGGGCTCGATGTCGAACAGTTTCCGGCAAGTTTCATCGACCACAAACGCACCAGTTTCCGGGTCGAAGGAGTAGAGGCCAATGCCGCTTGCCGTCAGTGTCGCCTGCAGCGCAGGGCTGATATCAGTGGCAGCAGCGGTCAGCGAGTGCATGCTGGCGTGTCCGCTGCGCCGCTATCGGTGACCGTTCGCCGCGGCCAGGGCGCGGCGGGTTGCGGTGGAGTCCACGCCGTTATCGAGTTCGGCCAATAGCGGTTCGATGAGCGCCTGCTCCATCGGCACGCCGAACAGATAGCCCTGCACGATGTAACAGCCGCGCTCAAGCAGGAAGTTGAGCTGTTCCGTGGTCTCCACGCCTTCAGCGACCGTTTCCAGTCGCAGGCTGCGTGCCAGCGAGATGATCGCGTCGATGATGCTCTCGCCATCCTGGCTGACGCCAATTTCCATGATGAAGGAGCGGTCGATCTTCAACACGTCAATCGGAAAGCGGCGCAGATAGCTCAGGCAGGAGTAACCGGTACCGAAATCGTCGATGGAGATACGCAGCCCGATCCGCTTGAGGCGCAGCAGCTCCGTCTGTGCGGCCTCGCTGTCTTCCATGACCAGTCCTTCCGTCAGCTCAATCTCGATTAGCCCTGGGTCGATGTCGTGGGCGGCGAGTATCTGCGCCACGCGCTTGTGAAAGTCCGGCTGCTGGAACTGCCGTGCCGAGACGTTCACCGATACGGGCACGCGCGGCAGCTCCCGCTGTTCCCAGGCCTTCAGCGTCTGGCAGACCTGATCGAGGACCCAGTAACCGAGCGGGATGATGTGTCCGCTTTCTTCGGCCACTGGAATGAAGGTGCCGGGGCTAACCTTGCCTCGCGTCGGGCTGGTCCAGCGCAGCAGCGCTTCGAGGCCTTGCAGGCGGCGGCTGTTCGCGTTGACCTTGGGCTGATACACGACGTGAAATTCGTTGAGCCGCAATGCTTCGCGGATATCACGTTCAAGCTCGTGATATTCGATCAACTCGGCGTGCATGCGCTCGGTGAAGAAAGTGACGTTATTGCGGCCGTTTTCCTTGGCCTGGTACATGGCGATGTCGGCGTTCTTCAGCATCATCTGCGTATCGGCGCTGTCGTTCGGGTACATCGTGATGCCGATGCTGGTGGTGATATCGAGCTGGCGGTCAACGATGTGGTAAGGCTGCGAGACCAGTTCAAGCAGACCATTCGCCATGGTCTCGACTTCCAGCGGGCCGTTCAGTCCTTCCAGCAGCACCGCGAACTCGTCGCCGCCGAGCCGGGCCACCACATCGCCTGTGCGCACCGAGCGCTGAATGCGGCTCGCCACTTCCTTCAGCAGGCAGTCGCCGGCATCGTGGCCCAGCGTGTCGTTCACGACCTTGAATTCATCAAGATCGAGAAACAGCAAGCCCACCTTGCGGCCGTCGCGGCGCGCTCTCGCCGTGGCGCGAGTCAGCTGGTCGTTGAAGAACTGGCGGTTCGGGATGCCGGTAAGCGCATCGAACTGCGCCATATAGTTGAGCCGCAACTCCGAGCGCTTGCGCTCGATCGCATAGCGCACCGAGCGCAGGATGGTACGCCCCTGGCCCTCCCACTTGACGAGGTAGTCCTGGGCGCCCTTGTTGAGAATACTGACGGCAAATTCTTCGTCGTCCTGGCCGCTCAGTACGACGATGGGGATTTCGTTGTCGACAGCCTGGATCGCGTCTATGCATTCGAGGCCGGAAGCATCCGGCAGGTGCAGGTCCAGGAGCACGATATCGAACTTCTCGCTGGCGAGGCGCTCCGTTGCGCCGCCCAGTGACTGTACGTTGACCATCTCTACGTCACTGGCGCGCTGACGGCGCAGCGAGGCGGCTAGAAACTCAACGTCAGCCGGATTGTCTTCAACCAGCAGTAACTTCATTGCTGTGCGATCTGTCCGGGCAACCGGGCATGCCCGGCCGGCCAGTTCGTCCCCACGGATATATGTGGACGTAGCCTAAAGCCCGACTATGACAAATCGATGAGACCCGGTTCACATCCACGGACCGGTCAGTCTGCGCGAGTGCACAGTTCAGGTTCAAATGGCGCAAGATTGCAGCGACTTAAATTTCAATCACCGTGCTGACAATCACGACGCGCCGGAGGGGCATGCCGAAGAACTCGGCAGCGCCTGTCGAGCGACGCTGCAGCCAGGCAAACAGCTCCCGCTGCCAGAGCCGGGCACGTCGCTGCCGGATCGGGACCACGACGTGTTGACCGAGGAACAGCGTGTAGTCGCGGGATGCGATGCGCAGACCCTGACGCACGCATTGCTGGATGACGGCGGCCACATCCGGGGTTTCCATGAAGCCGAAACGCGCCTGAACCGTGTAGATCGAGTCGTGCAACCGTTCGATGGTCAGGCGTGTTGCAGCATCGGCTTTCGGCACCCGGAGAAAGTTGAGGTGCAGGAACACCACGTTCTCGTGGACCACATGGTTGTGCTCGATGTTGCGCAGGAACGCGCCGGGTATGGAGTCGGGCCGGCTGGCGAGAAATATCGCTGTGCCGCTGACCTGCTGAGTACCGGTCAACAGGGATTCCAGCTCTCGTGGCCTCACGGCGGTCGCATCGAGTCTGCGGCTCAATTGCTCCCGGCCGTCATGCCAGACCACAAACACCAGGAACAGCAGCGCTGCCATGAGTACCGGTACCCACGCGCCGTCGTCGATCTTGGTCAGGTTGCCAATTACAAACGTCGTGTCGATGACGAGGAAGCTGCCGAAAACCACAGCCAGCAGGGGCCATGACCATTTCCATTCGATCCGCGCCAGCACGGCGGCAAGTATCGTGGTAATCCACATCGTACCCGCGACTGCTGCCCCGTATGCCGCCGACAGCGCGCCAGAACTGCCAAAGCCGAGCGTCACGCTGATGACCAGTACCAGCATCACCCAGTTGGCAACCGGCACGTAGATCTGGCCGCGTTCCTGTGCTGAAGTCTGGATAATCCGCACACGCGGCATGAGGTCGAGTTGTACGGCCTGCTTGGTGATGGAGAACGCACCGGTAATCGTTGCCTGGGAGGCAATGATGGTGGCAGCCGTGGCAAGGATGATCAGGGCCGCAAGCAGCGGTTCCGGTGCGAGACGGAAGAACGGGCTGTCCAGCGAGCCGACGTCACGCAGCGCGAGTGCGCCCTGGCCGAAATAGTTCAGCACCAGCGCAGGCCAGACAAATCCGAACCACGTCACCCGCACCGCCGATCGCCCGAAATGCCCCATGTCGGCATACAGGGCCTCGCCGCCGGTCACGGTGAGAAAGACCGCGCCGATGATCGCCATGCCAATCCCCGTTTCATGTGACAGCAGTGCGAGTGCGAACATCGGGTTCAGAGCCAGCAGGATCTGCGGTGTACGGGCGATGGAAATCACGCCGAGCACGCCCAGTGCGCCGAACCACAACAGCATGACGGGACCGAAGTAGCGACTGATGCTGGCAGTGCCGTTGCGCTGGAGCAGGAACAGCCCGAGCAGAATGCCGCAGGCCAGTGGCAGGATGGCCCCGGAAAGGCCGGGGTCCAGCAGTTCCAGGCCTTCAACCGCGCTGAGCACCGAGATCGCGGGCGTGATGACGGCATCGCAATAAAAGAGCGCTGCACCGAGCGCACCGGCCAGCAGCAGCTTCCGCGACCAGTAACTCCAGCGGAAGAAATGCTGTTCGAGCCTGGCCAGCAGCGCGAGAATGCCGCCTTCGCCTTCATTGTCTGCCCGTACCACGACGACGAGGTACTTGAGGCTGACGACCAGCACCAGGCTCCAGAAGATCAGCGATAGCGAGCCGAATATCGCCAGCCCGACGGGTGCTGGCCGGGATGCTTTTATCGCTGCACCGAAGGCGTAGAGAGGGCTGGTGCCAATGTCTCCGTAAACAACCCCGATGGCGCCAATGATGGCTGGAGCTTTGAGGCGGGATGGCGACATCTTCAATGTAATCGTGCAGCCCCCCGGGGGGCGACGGTGGCGGAGTCTGCGCCGCCCGCTGGTAGCGGGCAAGTCCCCGGTCGGCTGCAATCGCTCACTCCCGGCAGGCAACTTGTTAGGCTCTGCCGTCATGAAAGCCGACTTCGCTGAAAAGCTGGCGCCTTTGCTCCTCGCCTGGTGGGACCAGCACGGCCGCAGGGATCTGCCCTGGCAGCAAGAGCCCACGCCGTACCGCGTCTGGGTGTCGGAAATCATGCTCCAGCAGACCCAGGTGGCGACCGTCGCGCGTTACTACGACATCTTCATGGCGGCCTTCCCCGATGTGCAGGCGCTGGCCGATGCATCGGCCGACGCCGTGCTGCATCGCTGGTCGGGTCTCGGCTACTACGCCCGCGCCCGCAATCTGCATCGCGCCGCGCAACAGGTCCGCGACCAGCATGAGGGCGTGGTGCCGGCGGATTTCGATGCCTTGTCGGCGCTGCCCGGTATCGGCCGCTCGACGGCTGCCGCGATCCTTGCGCTGTCTGCCGGTCGGCGCCACGCGATCCTCGACGGCAACGTCAAGCGTGTGCTCGCCCGCGTGTTCCGCATCGAGGGGCCGCCATCTGAAGCAGCCGTGCAGCGTGAACTCTGGGCGCTGGCCGAGCGCTGCACGCCCGCGCAGCGCGTCGCGCACTACACCCAGGCGATCATGGATCTCGGCGCATCGGTCTGCGCGCGGCGCAAACCGGCATGCGAACGGTGTCCCTTGCGCGAAGGCTGTCTCGCATATGCGCAAGGGCTCACCGGACAACTGCCGGCGAGCAAGCCGGCCAGGGCGCGACCGCTGCGCAACTGCGTGCTGCTCTTGTGCGCCCGTGCCGATGGTGCGGTACTGCTCGAACGGCGGGCCGATACCGGCATCTGGGGTGGACTCTGGGGCCTGCCCGAAATCAGCTCGGTCGATGCGGCGGGCGAGTGGTGCAGCGCGCAGTTTGGTGCCGCGCCCGATGCGACGCATGTGCGCAAGGTCTTTCGCCACGGCTTCACGCACTTCGACCTCGACATCACGCCGGTCGAATGTCGCCTGGCCAGCGTGCCGCTGCGCGCGATGGAGAGCGACCGGTGGCTCTGGTATAACAGGACCGCGCCGGCACAGGTTGGTCTTGCGGCGCCGGTCACGAAGCTGCTCAACGCTCTCCCGTAGGAGCGGCTTCAGCCGCGATCCCACCTGACAACAGAAAGGCCCTCAATGTCCCGCCAAGTCCGCTGCGTACTATTGAAAATCGAAACCGATGGTCTCGACTACGTTCCCTATCCCGGCGAGCTCGGCAAGCGCGTCTACGAGAATGTCTCCAAACAAGCCTGGCAGCAGTGGCTTGCCCACCAGACCATGCTGATCAACGAATACCGCCTGACCCCCTTCGAGCCAAAGGCCCGCAAGATGCTGGAAGCGGAAATGGAGAAATTCTTCTTCGGCGGCGGCGCAGCCCCCCCGCCCGACTTCAAGCCCAAATAGGGTTTTTTGCAGCCGGCACCGAGATTCCTTGACGGCAAGCCCGGCCGACCGCGTAAAATGCCCCCGCTTCCCGTAGGAGCGGCTTCAGCCGCGATCTCGTGATCCCGCGATGCCGCTCCCGCGACTCCCAAGATCCAGCCCAGATGGCCAGGTAGCTCAGTTGGTAGAGCAGCGGACTGAAAATCCGCGTGTCGGTGGTTCAATTCCGCCCCTGGCCACCATTCAAAACGTCTCATGTCGATGAAATGCCGAAACATCGACATATGCGTCTCATATGTCGACGGCGTCGACCCACCAGCCTTGGGACGCCCGAAGTGGGGATCTATCAGTTATTTATCAGTTTCGAGTTTATTGATAAATCAGCACCCGTCACTGACCTGCCCGCACTCCTGTGACCCGCCAGGCGACTTTCGTACCACCTGACTATTTGAGAGAACGGCAGTTTGTGACGACTCACTTCCCCCCGCCACCCAACACCTTCTTCGCCCACTCAAGCGCACCGGGCGTCTGTTTCCACACGTCGCGCATGGCTTCCCGGTAGAGCCATGCCCGGTCATCGCCGTCGAGGCTCACGCCCATGTCGCTCAACTGCGGTTTCCGTACCCGACCGGGCAGCAGAAATGCGGCAACCCTCGGCGACATCTCGTCGGCTCGTTTCAGCGCATCTATTGCTGCTCGCGCGCGACCCAGGCGGAACAGCGCCAGCGCTTCGTTGAAGCGCAACTCGGGCGAGGGGTCGTCGGGGAATGCAACAGCAATGCGCAGGCAGGCATCGTCGTCACCGCTGCTCAGGTAGTCCTCTGCCAAGGTGTGGCGCATGCCGTGATTGTCCGGGGGGTTGAGGCTCAATACCTGCTCGCCCAGCGCCAGTGCCTTTTTCAGGTCGCCGCGCACGTATGCAAGGCCCAGCAAGCGCACCAGTGACCGCAAGGCCGGGCGATTGCCCGTGAAAACCCAGAGCAATCGGGCCTCGGGCGCATCTGCCAGTGCCTGGTCAATGATGGCTGCCGCTCGTTCCAGCAGCGGTGCGGCCAGACGTTCCGGCACGCCGAGCTGGTCGGCCTGGGGGTGCAGGGCGACGGCGGCGGTGAGGTCATCGAGCACGTCGAGACTGTCGAAGGCTTCCGGACGGGTTTCCAGGAACGCGCTCCAACGGGCCTCAATCCCGGGCTGCCAGATGCCGGCATCATCGAAGGGCAGCGGTTGCACGGAGAAGGGTTTGTCCAGCGGGAAAACCTTGCGCCAGGCGCCGGAGAGCGTGGCGATCTGCGCCGGTGGTTTGAGTATATGACTGTCGAGTGGTGGTTCCTGCGGCTGCGGCGAGTCAGCCAAACCGGCAATCTGCTTTTCCAGCTCACGCACGCTTCTATTGATCTGATCCTCGGCGATCCCCATCTGCCGCAGTCGGTCCGCAAGCGTGCTGGTGGCCTCGGCTTCGCTGGCTGATTCCGCAACCAGCCGGTAGCGCGGCAGCGGCCGGCCTTTGAGCCGATCGATGCAGGCGGCCAGGCGCTTGCCCGGCGCGTCTTCATTCCGGAGACTGACATCGGCCATCGCCCGGATCGGATCCCGGGACAGTTGTGCATAGAATTCGGCCAGTTCCGGATCCACCCTCCCGCCACGCCGGCGCAGGGCAGCGGCATGAAAGCGCGCCCGCTCGCGCGCCTCGACGAGGCGGCCGTCTCCCACCAGCAACTGAACTTCAAGCATGCCGAGCATTTCGTTGCCGGGGTCATCGCGCTGGGCATGCTGAAAAGCCTGCCAGGCCATCCCCCGCTGATTCTCGTCCATGCGAATGCAGGCCAGGCGCTGCCACGCTTCCGAGCGCAGCGGCGAGCGCTTTGGCAGCTTTGCAATGCGCTCGAGCAGCGCCAGCTTCCGGCGCTTGCCGCCGCGTCCCTGCTCGAGTGCGTTGCAGAGCATGTTGAGCAGGGCAGCGGCGATGTCGTCCTCGGCCCGCAGGGGGTCGGTGAATTGCGGTTCGAGCAGCTCGGCGACCATCTTTGAGTGGCCGGCATCGAGTTCACTGGCCGCAAATTGCAGCAACGCCTCCCTGGGCAGATGCCGACTGGCCAGGGCCGCGCTGCGGGTCTGTGTGTCGAGTGTTTCGAGCACGAGCGGCCAGAGCATCTCTGCAGTGATCCCGCCCATGGCCGGCGCGCGCTGGCAGCACTGCTTGAACTTCAGGCCCGAGCCGCAGGGGCAGGGTTCGTTGCGTCCCGGTTCCGGAATGGGCTCGGGGCGAAAGCCGTTTCTCGGCAGTGGCGTGATGTTCCAGAGGGCCCGGGAAAATGCGAAGACAAACGCGGCCCGCAGGCCCGAATCGCGACAAAGCTGCGAGTCCGGGGACGCGAATTGCTGTACATGGTTCCGCATCCAGTCAAGGAATTCAGGCCACTGTTGGCTGCGGAGTGCAGCAGCCACCGACGCATCCAGCAGCCGGTCGAAATCAACCAGTTCGTCGGTGTCGTTTGTTCCATCAGTCATGAGGTGTGCCCTGCCATCAGCCAAAGCTTGGGTATCTGCTGCCCTTGCCGCCACATTAGCCAAAACCTTCACTGATGCGCCATGCTTTGGCTATATGGCTACCGTTAAACATCCTGTTCGCTTGACAGGGAAACGCGGGCGTACCTAGTCTCCCGCGTTGAGAACACTCCGGGAGGAGAGATTCCATGCAGCGAGTGATCCTCGGCGCAGCCGCCGTCCTGGCCCTGTCCGCCTGCTCATCGAACCCCAATGTCCCGGACGTCCGGGCCACGCGGCCGCCCAGCTTCAGCCTGCCCCCCGGCGTACAGGTTGCCGAGGAAGGGCCGCGCAAGCTGCGCTACTACAAGATCCCGAACGTGCCGAAGGCGGCCGAGGCCTACTACGCATCGGACAACCTGCACATCATTGCCCAGGTGCAGGACCCGGACGCCGTGCGCAAGAAGCCCACCGATAGCGGCGCGCTCACCTGGACCTTCACCGACCAGGGGACCGACCTCAAGCGCATCAACGGCATCGGCCAGGATGCGTGCTCCTACTTTTTCCCGGACATGCAGCATGTGGTCTACACGTCCATCCGGGACCAGCCCGACAAGCCCATCGGCAACTGGTCGGACCCCCGGGACTACCCCCAGGGCGGCGAGCTGTACAAGGCGCGCATCGACGGCAGCAACCTGCAGCGCCTGACCAACAACGAGTTCTACGACGCGGAGATCTCGGTCTCGCCAGATGGCCAGTGGATCGTGTTCGGTCGCCAGACCAACGGCAACATGGATCTCTGGCGCATGCGCGCGGATGGCACCGGCGAGCAGCAGATCACCTTCACGAAGGAGTGGGACGAGGGCCGGCCCATGTACCTGCCGGACAGCCAGACGGTCATGTTCCGGGCCTGGAAGTACGAGGATTACGGCAAGATCCGGCCGACGCCGATGACGGTCTTTACCATCCGGCACGACGGCACGGAACTCATCCCGCGCACCCCGCCCGACACCGGCATGAACTGGAGCAGCTACCCGGCCCCGGATGGCCGGCACTTCATCGGCGTGCGGGTGATCGAGAACAACAACTGGGAAATTTTCCTGTACGACATGGAGCGCCCCAACGCGCCGCCGGAGCGCATCACCTACAACGCCAAGTTCGACGGCCTGGACTCCATCTCCCCGGATGGCCAGAAGATGCTGTTCGCCCGCGCGACCGGCGACGGCTTCATGAGCAACCTGTACACCCACGTCATGGATATCTCGTCGCTCGGCATCGGGCCGGAGAACTGGCGGGGCAGCATTCCGAAGATTCCAGCCACCAGGGCGGAGCCTGGGTGGTGACGGTGAATCCGGTGGATGCGGCGATGGGCCGCGCTGCTGGCGATGCGCTCATCACCCTCCGCGACGAGCTCCGCCGCTTCGCTGCCGACCGCGACTGGGATCAGTTCCACTCGCCAAAGAACCTCGCTTCCGCGCTTGCCGTTGAAGCCGCAGAGCTGCTTGAGCCCTTTCAGTGGCTGACCGAGGCGCAAAGCCGGCAGCTCACGGCGGAGCAGTCGGCCGCAGTGTACCTGTCGAAAAGGTGAGGCGGGTCGAATTTAGATAACTACCCGTCCACGAAAGCGGGGTAGAACCCGTGTCCCATCTGGCAGGACAAGGCCTGAGACAAAGCGATCATCGATTGGGACACTATCCGGCACGCTGGCCCAAAGCTCCCCGCCGTGCCGAGCCTCTGCCCGCGGCGCTTTCACCAGCCAGCCTTGGGCCAGTGCCTGTCGCCGATACTTGCTGACCGTGGTCTTGTTCAAATTGGTCAATTCGGCGACATGCCGCACGCTCGGCCAACAGCCACGTCCGTTGCGGTTCATGCAACGCATGTAGCCGTCCAACACCTGCCGGATTTGTTTCGTGGGCCCGTTGGGACTGAGGTACGTGCGCCACCAGGCCCACGAATCGCCGATGAGCTTCGGCATCGCGAGGACTTAAGCGACCGTCAGCGGCTCTGCGAGACGTACCGTTGCAGTTCTTCGGCAGTGATGTAACTCCGCCGCCCGTCCTTCTGGGTCTTGATGAGGCCCGCGCGGATCCGCTCGTACAGCGTGGCGCGGCTCAGGCGGAGAATGCGGGTCGCTTCAGGAATGTCGAAGCGGAGTTGCGGAAGGGAATCGTTCTGCTGGGACATGGACGCCTCCGAGTTGATAGGTTGGAGTGAGGTGGCGTCTGTTTAGATAATGCACTCGTCATGTCGATGCAAGCGAGGCAGGGTGAGTTCTACGCTCCTGTTTTCAGCGCTACTCCGGACTTCGCTGGATGCCACCGCGGCAGATTGCGACCGCCTGAATTCTGCGCAAACGGGAACCGAAAACCGCCGCTAAGTATTCCGGGGCACCGTCGCGGGGCTGTTCGGTTCCCCCGTCTGCCGGAAATTGCCCGCGTGGCGGATACTTGCTTGCGCATTTCCGCCCCGCCCCTGGCCACCATTTCAACGTCAGATTATTCCCGACCTCCATCCGGAGGTGCCGGGGTTTGAATGTCGCTTTCAGAGTCCGGCCGCTGGTAGCCCATTGCCGGAGATCAGGCATGAGTGACGCTTGAGGCGACGCTTGAGGCGACGTCGCGGTATCAGACTCGCTGCTTAACCTAATGCTGCCATCACCCGTTCTAGGTGATGACAGCCCAAGCCCAACAATGTAGCGTTCTCACGGGGGCCTGCTTTCGTCACGTCGACGAGACCAGTTGGCCACGTGGCTGGGAAAAAACCACAAGAACAATCGGGGGGATGGACTATGGCCACGAGAGCGGGACTTCTGAATCGGTTGGTGCTGCTATGCGGGCTGAGCTTGCAAGGGATCTGTCTGGCCGCGCCGGCCACATACGTGCAGGACAACTTCATCGGATCACCGAGCAGTCCTGCCCAACTCATCTACTCACCCGGCTACGGATCTTTGGTGCTGCGGACGGCCAGCAGCGTTCGTGTCATGACGACAGGCACAGGGTCAGTAACCACATTCACGCCGAACAGCCAGTTCACCGACATGAGCCTGACGCCGGACGGGCGGTACGTCGTATTGGCTGACTATGGTGTCTCCGCGGGTCGAGTCGGTCGCATCGATCTGCAGACGGGTACCTATGACAGCAAGCCCGTCACGGCCGTACCCTATCGCATCGAGGCCATCGATTCGGAGAGATTCATCCTGGCCTCGCAGGACCAATGGATTTCCTACTGGTTGTGCGGTTGGGGAAGTGGATCCAGCATCAGCGTCTTGAACTCGAACCTGAACGGGTTCTACGCCTCCGTCTACTATGGCGATATCGAATACGACCCCGTCGGTGCCCGGGTAATACATGGCAACAGCAACCTGTCATCCCACGAAGTAAGGGTGTACACGGTCGTCGGCAACAACTTTGTGGCGGCGGAAGGCACCGGCACTTACGGCACCGCAGACGCCTACGGCGGTACTTCGGTATTGGCGACGGACCGGAGCCGGTTCTACTACGGCCGGCTTCAGGTTCTGGCAAGTGATGTACGGCAAAACCAGCTGGTATTTCCGGCCAACATCATTGCGGCGACAGGCAACGAAGCGTTCGTCAGCGGTGGAACGTACTACGATGCCTTCACCGCGGCCTATGCGGGATCGCTGGGATACCCGGTGACCGTCTACGGTCTCGCTGCCAACGCCACGGACTTCTGGGCCTACGACCCGGGCAGCGCCATGCTCAGGCACTTTGCCCCGGAAGGCGGACCGGTCCTGCCCGATGCCCATCCTGACTACATCAGTGTCGCACAGGGCTACGCCGCGACCATCGACATCCTGGCAAATGATGCGGGTTTCGGGGCGTCCGCAGCGGTGGAAATCGTGACGCCACCTCTCCACGGGACAGCCACCGTCATGGGCTCACCGGGGGACAAGGCCGCCATTCGCGTGCGGTATACCGCTACTGCCGGCTACGTGGGCCCCGACAGTTTCGAATATTCAGTTTCGGATGGCAGCAACAGTGATACGGCGCGCGTGGGCATCGACGTGGCGGCGGCGAAGGCTTTCAATGACAGCTATGTCGTGCTGAACGGAAGTTCGCAATCACTCTACGTAGCAAGAAACGACGTGGGATTCGGCGCGCAGTTGACCCTGTCCATCGTCACCTCTCCCCAGATCGGCTCTGCCTACACTTCCACGTCCAGCGGTTCCAGGGACAGCGTATCGATCTCTTATTCCCCCGCATACAACCGGCCTGCACCGTACACGGACACGTTCAGCTATCGAATTACCGATGGGGCACGAGCTGACAGCGCCATCGTCTCGGTCCGGGTCGTCGACTATGCGGCGCTCGATGACGAGGTGGTTACCGGCATAGACCTCCCGGTGAGCATTGACGTAGCCGCAAATGACCTGGGGTTCGGCTATGGGAAGATGATTGGTATATACACCCACCCGCTGCACGGGACGGTTGCCATCGTCAATGGAATGGCCAACTACTCGCCAGGTCCCGGCTATCAGGGCCCGGACAGCTTCGAGTATTTCATCGAGGACGGGGCGCGCATTGCTGTCGCCAAGGTCGCCGTGTCGATCATCCTGGACAGTGATGGAGACAAGGTTTCGGACACGGTGGATAACTGCCTCGGACAGGCCAATGCCGACCAGCGAGACTCGGATGGCGATGGTTTTGGCAACTGGTGCGATGCGGATCTGAACAATGACAATCGGGTCAACTTTGCCGACCTCGCCATATTCCGCACCAAGTTCGGGACCAGCGACCCGGACGCGGATTTCGATGGCAATGGCAGCGTCGGATTTTCGGATCTCGCCAGGCTCAGAGCACTGTTTGGTGGCACACCGGGACCGTCGGCAGTCGCACCCTGATGAATGGCATCCGGTTCATGCAAACATTCCCCGGCTCTGGCCATTCGATCGACGGCATGAACTCCTGGTGTGGCATCAGCGGCTAGGCCCGCCACCCGATCCACGCGGCGGCGATCAGCGCACTGATGCCGATCGCGATGCGGACCGGTCCGGGCCGTGGCATGAGCTTTTCGATGGTCACTGCAATCGTTATGCCGGCCACCCAGGCAAGATTCATGACGCCGCCGACGAACAGCAGCAGCATCAGCGCTCCGCAGCAGGCGACACACCAGCTGCCATGGGCAAGACCCGCACGCAGATCCCGCAGCGGGCCGCGTCGGCGGCGCACGATAAAGGCCAGCGGCGAGTGACAGCGATCGAGACAGGCTGTTTTTGCGGCAGACCACTGGTAAAGCGCGACCGCCAGCAACAGCAGCGCCGCCACCCGGCCGTCGCTGATCACGCCCATGGCATCGATGAAGCCGCTGCGAATCAGTGCTGACTGGGCGACGGTTGCCGCTGCAGAGAAGGCTGCCCAGATAATGAAGTAGCCGAGCAGGAAGACGAGGGTGCGCCGGTGACAGCCTGGCTGGTCACGGTGCATGACGCGGTCATGGAGCAGCACGACGGGCGCCACCGATGGCGTCATCATCGCCACCATCATGATGAACCACATCAGGAACGAGGCGAGCAGATATCCTCGCGCCCAGACGCCGCCGGCTCCGGGCATCGCCATCGGTGCGGCGCGGAGATACCACCAGCCGAGCAGGGTGAGCAAGGCCAGTGCAGCAATGACGATCGCGCGCTGCCGGCGCAGGCCTGCAATCAGTAATCCACCCGGGCCAGCCGGCTGCGAAGCTGCTGGCTGCTCAGGCAGCGCGCACCACTCCCTGACCGGTTATATCGAGATGCGTCAGGTGCGCATGCCGGCCCTTCCATGCCAGTTCGATGGGCGAGTCGCTGCGCGTCATGACCGTGCTGCTTGCGAGCTCTGCCTCGGAGAACTCGAATCCCTCGGGCAGGACCAGCCTCGCACGCTGGGGTGCGCCGGTGACAGGGTTGCGGATCGGCTCGGCCCGCGCCTCGACCAGTCCCTCCACGATGAACTGCGCAGTGCGTTGCTCGAGATCGATCGCGAAGCGGATCGGCACGAAGCGCGGCTCGTGCACCTTGCTGAGTGTAGAGAAGAACACCTGAAAAAAGGTCGCGCCCGGTTCGGTCTCCTGGCCTGACATGATCTTGAGCAGCGCCTCGCGCTGTGCAGGCGTGGCCCGCACATCGATCAGTGGCAATGCCTCACCGTTACCTTCATGAATGGCCCCCGGCCAGGCAAACAAGCCGCCGAAACACAGGCCATCGAGCCGGGTGTCGCCAAAATGGCCGCGGCTGATCTCGAAGCCGGCCGCCGCCCGGCAAGTGCCGTCGGTAGGTGGTGCCATCACCTGGCAGGGGCAGCCCCAGGCGCAATTGCAGCTTGAGTAGTCATAGCCCTGTATCCGCCAATCAACCATCGCCATAGCAGTACTCCCGGAAATAGTTGCAGATGAGCGTCGAGACTGCCTCCATGGCAAGTGCTTGTCCAGCCGGAATTTTAACTGCGCTGAAGCATCGGGACGCCGGGTGCGCCGTGGCAACAGCCTTGCTTTGCCCGGCCCGGCAGCGCACTCTGGCCATGCGTTTCTCGTAGCCCGACTGCGGCCTTGAATCTGCACGGTGTTCCCAGTCGAACACCATTCAGGCTTCCTGTGTTTATTGCCCGGAGGATCTGATTCCAATGTTTATTCAA
This sequence comes from uncultured Chromatiaceae bacterium, assembly GCA_964371995.1. Lineage (GTDB taxonomy): Bacteria > Pseudomonadota > Gammaproteobacteria > Steroidobacterales > SHZI01. Next base: position 57,605 of record CAYJPG010000002.1, read on the forward strand.
CCGATACGTTTCCTTGCCGCTTTGGTGGCTGTGATGGCACCGGTCGTCTTCTCAGGCCCGGCGCTCGCGCAGGATGAGCCGAAGTCCAACCAGTTCTGGTGGCCTGAACAGCTGAATCTCGCACCTCTTCGCCAGCACGCGGCCGAGTCCGATCCGTTGGGCAAGGACTTCAACTACGGCGATGCCTTCGCAAGTCTCGATATCGATGCCGTGAAGAAGGATATCGAAGCGGTGATGACCACGTCCCAGGACTGGTGGCCGGCAGACTACGGCAACTACGGGCCGTTTTTCATTCGCATGGCATGGCACAGCGCGGGCACTTACCGTGTAGCTGATGGTCGCGGCGGTGCGGGTGGTGGCCAACAGCGCTTCGAGCCGCTGAACAGTTGGCCGGACAACGCAAACCTCGACAAGGCGCGACGGTTGCTCTGGCCGATCAAGCAGAAGTATGGCCGGAGCATTTCCTGGGCCGACCTCATGGCCCTCACGGGCACTGTCGCCATGGAATCCATGGGCTTCAAGACTTTCGGTTTTGCCGGGGGGCGTGAGGATGACTGGGAGCCCGACCTCGTCTACTGGGGACCGGAGAACGAGTTCCTCGCCGATAAACGCTACAGCGGCGACCGGCAGCTGGAGAATCCGCTTGCTGCGGTCCAGATGGGACTGATCTATGTGAATCCGGAGGGCCCGAACGGCAACCCCGACCCGCTCGCCGCCGCCAGGGATATCCGCGAGACCTTCGGGCGGATGGCGATGAATGATGAAGAAACCGCTGCGCTTATCGCCGGCGGCCACACCTTCGGCAAGTCTCACGGTGCCGCTGCTCCCGCCGATTGTGTCGGTGCGGAGCCGGCGGCAGCAGGCATCGAACAGCAAGGCCTCGGCTGGAAGAACAAGTGCGGTAGCGGCAATGCCGGCGACACGATCACCAGCGGCCTGGAAGGCGCGTGGACATCCACGCCGACTGTCTGGACGATGCAATACCTGAGCAACCTGTTTACGTTTGACTGGGTGCAGACGAAGAGCCCGGCAGGCGGAATCCAGTGGATTCCCGCTGATGGAGCGGCAGCCAATCTGGTGCCCGATGCTTTCGATCCGGCCAAACGCCATGCGCCGATCATGTTCACGACGGACCTGGCACTGAAGTTTGACCCGGCCTACCGGAAAATTTCGCAGCGCTTTCTGAAAAATCCGGCGGAGTTCGAACTCGCTTTTGCGAAGGCATGGTTCAAGTTGACACACCGTGATCTGGGCCCGCGTGCGCGCTACGCAGGCAAATTCGTGCCGAGCGAGGAACTGCTTTGGCAAGATCCGCTTCCTGCGGTCGATTATGAGATCGTTGGCGCTGAGGACATCGTACGGCTGAAGACGGAGATTCTCGCGTCGGGGCTGACCATACCGGAGCTCGTGAGAACTGCATGGGCATCGGCGGCAAGCTTCCGCGGCACCGATATGCGCGGTGGGGCCAACGGTGCGCGCATTCGCCTCGCGCCGCAGAAGGACTGGGCTGTCAATAATCCGGGTGAGCTGTCGAAGGTACTGAAGCGCCTTGAGGGCATCCAGAAGGACTTCAACCGTGGGCAATCGGGCGGCAAAGAGGTATCGCTCGCTGACCTGGTCGTTCTGGGTGGTGCCGCGGCCATCGAGCAGGCTGCGAAAAACGCCGGGCACAACGTGCAGGTTCCGTTCATGCCAGGACGCACGGATGCATCACAGGCCCAGACCGATGTGAAATCCTTCGCGGTTCTCGAGCCGACCGCCGACGGGTTCCGCAACTACTTCGCCAAGGGTAACCGTCGATCGCCGCCGGAAATGCTCGTCGACCGGGCCAGCATGCTGACGCTGAGCGTTCCGGAAATGACAGTTCTCGTCGGTGGTATGCGGGTCCTGAACGCAAACGCCGGGCAGTCCGCAGCGGGTGTATTGACCAGTCAGCCCGGAACGTTGAGCAACGACTTCTTTGTGAACCTGCTCGACATGTCGACGCAATGGTCGAAGTCATCCGCAACTGAGGGTGTATACGAGGGTCGTGATCGCGGGACGGGGGAACTTAAATGGACGGCTACCCCGGTTGACCTTGTTTTCGGATCCAACTCCGAGCTCCGCGCAGTCGCAGAAGTCTACGCAGCTGACGACGCACGCGAGAAATTCGTGCGTGACTTTGTCGATGCCTGGTCCAAAGTGATGACCCTGGATCGCTTTGACAAGCGTTGATCCGCGCGCGTGAACGGGACCAGGGCTGCCCAATCTATGTAGAATCCCTCCGAACGATCAGTCGATGGTCCGTGGAGGAATCTCTGGCATGAGCAGCAATGAAAAAGTCGCCGGCACGCCGGTCAGTGTGGTGGTGATCGGTGTCGGGAATCTTGATACCTCGCTGAAGTTTTATGCCGGCACCCTCGGCCTGAACATTGCGCAGACCTGGACCTGGCAGGGGCCTGACTTCGAGCGTTACTGGAAACTGCCGGCGGGAAGCAAGGCGCGCTGCGCGTTCCTCGAGCACGGCGCTGATCCCGTCGGGCGCATCCAGCTCATGGAGTTTGATGCGCCCAACCGGAAACTGGTGCGGCCGGCGAATATTCGCCGCGCCACGGGCCTTTTCAACCTGAACATCTACGCCAGTGACATCAGGAAGGATTACGAACGACTGAAAGCGCAGGGATTCACGTTCTGGAGTGAGCCGGCGCACAACAATTTTGGTCCGGTCGTCGGCGAAACCCTGGAAGCTTCCTTCGATGGGCCGGACGGCGTGGTTATAAACCTGATCCAGCTGGTCACTGAGGACCCGAAAACGGTTATCGGGCGCATCGTCAGCTTCGTTGCAAAATATGGCCGCACGCCGACCGGTTTTACCTCGGTGGTCACCACGGCGGCCACCGTGTCCGACATGGAGAAGGCGCTCGCCTTCTATTACGGCCCGCTGCACATGTCGCTCTTCATCGAGTCCGTGCTGCAGGGTGCGGAAACCAATCGCGCCCTGAGCCTGCCCGAGCACGCGCAGACCCGGAGCGTGATCATCCAGGGCGACCACGAGTACGGCAAGATCGCGCTGGCCACGCCGATGAACTACGAGATTCCGAGCCTGGTACCCGACGCCGTACCACCCAATATCGGTTACCTGGCCCAGTCTTTCGAAGTTGCCGACCTGAACGAGACAGCTCGTGGCTGCGCTGCCGTGGGTGCGGAAGTGTACTCGGGCCCGATGGAAATCGATCAGCCGGGCCGCGGCAGGTGCAAGACGATGATCGTCCGCAACCCGGGGAGCGGGTTTCTGCAGGAATTGTTCCAGGTCCTGTAATTCTGCCGGCTCGGCGCGGGTTGGCTAACCGCATCGAATTGACAATTGCTAAGTAGCCCCGGACTCGGGACGCCGTAGAATCATGACCAGCGGCTGGAACTCCAGTGTTCGGCTGCGTGTTCGATTCATGAAGGCTGCGACGTAGCGACTTTCGCGCCTGCTTCAGGAGAGTGACATGAAATTATCGGTCATATTGTGGGGTATCCCGCAGTCCATGCGCGCATGTGCCGCCGTATACCCGAAATTTGCGGAACGCCTGAAAGAGCGTGATTGCATCGCGCAGTTCCAGCTGAAGGACCAGCCCAAGGGCCGCTGGATACAGATCAGGAACGGCAAGATCTCCAGTCGCGCCGGTATTCACAAGAATCCGGATTTCAGGCTGTTCTTCAAGAATGAAAAGATTGCCGCGAATTTCCTCACGCCGCCTTTCGACCAGCTCGAGCGCATCGATGCGGCCAAGAACTTCAAGCTGACCATGCAGGGTCCGGATACCCTGGTGGACTGGTTCATGGCGCTGGTGGCGAGCATGGAGTCCTACACCTGGACAGCCGGCACCGACATGGGCAACGGTGTCACGCGCTACACCAATGGCACCAATGGCGGACCGATCTTCGTCTATGTGAAGGACGGCAAGATACTCCGCACCACGCCGATGGATCTCGACGACAGCGATGCGGGTTCTTACTCGATCAAGGCGCGTGGCAAGACCTTTGTGCCACCGCGCAAGACGACGCTCGCGGCACACGGCCAGTGCCAGAAGTCGATGGTCTATTCAAAGAACCGCATTCTCAAGCCGATGAAGCGGGTGGACTTCGACCCGAACGGCGAACGCAATATCCAGAACCGCGGCAAGTCGAAGTTCGTGGAGATCAGCTGGAAGGAGGCGCTCGATATCGTTTCCGGCGAGATCAAGCGTTGCAAGGCGGTTGGTCCGGGCGCCATCTGCGTGGCCAACGGTTCGCATCACCAGTGGGGCAACCTCGGCCACTACCTGAGTGCATTCAACCGTTTCTGGAACCTGATCGGTACCACCAAGCTGGTGCACAACCCCGACAGCTGGGAAGGCTGGTTCTGGGGTGCGATGCATCACTGGGGCAACAGCATGCGTCTCGGCGCGGCCGAGCCTTATGGCACGGTCGAGGACTGCCTGAAAGAAGCCGACATGATGGTGTTCTGGTCCAGTGACCCGGATGCGAGCTACGGCTTCGAGGGCACGCAGCGCCGCCGCTGGGCCAAGGAGCTCGGCATCAAGATGGTGCACATCGACCCGTACATGAACCACACGGCCGCGCATCTCGGCGGCAAGTGGTTCTCGCCGAAGCCGGGTACTGATGCCGCATTTGCCCAGGCACTCTGTCATGTCTGGATTACCGAGGGCACCTACGACAAGGAGTTCGTGGAGAAGCGCACCACCGGTTTTGCGGAATGGAAGGCCCACGTGCTCGGTGAGGACGACGGCACCCCCAAGACACCCGAGTGGCAGGAGGGCGAAACCGGCATTCCGGCGCGCGAAGTGCGGGCCCTGGCACGCGAGTGGGGCAGGAAGAAAACCTATCTCGGTGTGGGCGGCTGGGGTTGCGGCGTAGGCGGTGCCTGCCGTGGACCGACAGGCACGCAGTGGGCCCGGATGATGACCATCCTCGGGGCCATGCAGGGCATGGGCCGTCCGGGTTCCAACTTCGGCAACCTGCAGTTCGGCGCGCCGGTGGACATGAACTTCTATTTCCCCGGCTATGCCGAGGGCAGCATGTCGGGCGATCTGGCCTACAGTGCCAACTCGACCAACAACTACCAGCGCATGCCGCACATCATCACCATGAGCACGGTGAAGCAGGCGATCCCGCGGATGTGGCTGCCCGAGGCGATCACCAAGGGCAAGGCGATGGGTTACCTGACTGCCGTTGATTCGGTGCAGGGACAGTTCTTTCCCTTCGGTTATCCCTCGCCAGGGCACGTGCCGGTGGAGATGCTCTACAAGTACGGCAGCGCATCCTTCGGCACGATGGTCAATGCGAACCGCTGGGTCAACATGTACCAGCATGAAAACCTCAAGTTCGTGGTGAACCAGTCGGTCTGGTGGGAAGGCGAGACGCCCTATTCGGATGTCATCCTGCCGGCCTGCACGGTGTTCGAGCGCTGGGATATCGGCGAGTGGTACAACGTCGGCCCCGCGTACGTGCATCACATGTATTCGATGAACAACCACCGCGTGATCTCGATGCAGCACAAGTGCATCGAGCCGCTGGGTGAGTCGAAGTCCGACTACGATATTTTCCTGGCAATTGCCGAGCGGCTCGACCTGGGTGCGGTCTACTCCGAGGGCGGCAACTCCGAGTTCGAGTGGTGCAAACGCGCATTCGATTCATCGGATATGGCGAAGAACATCTCCTGGCGCCAGTTCCTCAAGAAAGGTTACTACGTGGTGCCTCCCGAGCCCGAAGGCTCGCGTGCGCCTACGGCCATGAAGTGGTTTTATGAGGGTCGCAAGAAGGACGTGCCGGAGCCCTATCCGCTGCCCTCGGATTTCGTGAGCAACTACGGTGAGGGGCTGCAGACCCCGTCGGGCAAGTACGAGTTTGTACCCACGACGCTGAAACGCTTCGATGATCCGGAACGGCCGCCAATGAACAGGTACATGCGGACCTTCGAGAACCCGGAAAACAACCCGGAACTCGCGAAGTATCCGCTGCAGCTGTTGTCGCCGCATTCGCGTTATCCCTTCCACGTCATGGGTGATGATGAAGGCTGCTTCCTCAGGGATATCCGCGAGCATCGTGTCAAGGTCGGCGAGCACTATTACTTCGTGGCGCGTATCAGCCCGGAGGATGCGAAGGCGCGCGGCATCAAGGACGATGACCTGATCCGCTTGTGGAATGATCGCGGCTCGGTCGTTTGCGCGGCGCAGGTTACCGGCCGGTTGCGGCCGGGCGTTGTCAGTGCGTCGACGGCATCGGCCGAATACCGGCCGATGGGCGAGCCGGGCAAGTCCACCGACCTGGGCGGCTGCGTCAACCTGCTGAACTCGAGTAAATCCATCACCCCGAAAAGCCATGGTATCCGGCCGAACACGACCCTGATCCAGGTCGAGAAATGGACCGGTGTGGATACCTGGAAACCGGCGGAGGTCGCCTGAGATGGCCAAGAAATGGAACATGATCGTCGATGTCGAGCGCTGCAATAACTGCCGCGCCTGCTTCCTGGCAGTCAAGGACGAACACACCGGCAATGATTTTCCGGGCTATGCGGCGGAACAGCCGGCGATGGGAGCCAACTGGCTGAATATTGAGCGCAAGGAGCGCGGCAGCTATCCGATCGTCGAGGCGCACTTCATGCCGGTGATGTGCAATCACTGTGATGATGCGCCCTGCATCAAAGCTGCAAAGAACGGCGCGGTTACCAAGCGCGCTGACGGTATCGTCATCATCGATCCGGTAAAAAGCAAAGGGCAGCGGCAGATCATGGAGGCCTGTCCCTACGGTGCAATTTCCTGGAACGAGGAGAAGCAGATTCCACAGGCGTGGATCTTCGATGCACATCTGCTCGACCAGGGCTGGACTCAGACGCGTGCCGAGCAATGCTGTCCTACCGATGTATTCAGGTCCGTCAAGGTCGAAGACGAGGAGATGCAGCGGATCAGGGAGCAGGAGGGTCTCGAGGTACTGAAGCCGGAGCTCGGCACGAAGCCCCGCGTCTATTACAAGAACCTGCACCTGATGACCAAATGCATGGTCGGCGGATCGGTGGCGGCCGATATCAAGGGCATCGATGAATGCGCCGAAGGCGCCGAGGTCGTGCTGAAGCAGAATGGCCGCGAGCTTGGCCGGACGACGACCGATACCTTTGGAGAATTCAGGATCGACCGGCTCGAACCGGACAGCGGGCAATACCAGCTGGAAATCACCGGCGTATCGGGTCGGGCGGCGATGGTTTTCGAGCTTGGCAGTGAAAGCCTCTATCTGGGCGTCATCAGGCTCGCAGCTGCCGCCTGACGCTGCCTGCATCCGGTATCCAGGAGTGCGAAGATGATTCTGTTGACGGGCGTGACTGGCAAGATCGGTGGCGAGACAGCGAAACAACTGATTGCCAAAGGCGCGAAGTTGCGGGCTCTGGTCCGCGATCCGGCCAAGGCGGCAGATCTGCAGGCGGCCGGTGTGGACCTGGTAGTCGGCGATATCGCCGATGCCGATACCGTTCGCAAGGCGCTGAAGGGTGCTGAAAAAGCCTTCCTGTTGTTGCCCAACGGTGAACAGCAGGAGGCGAACGAAAAGCAGTTCACCGACCTGTGCGTGGCTGCCGGCGTGAAGCACCTGGTGAAGATGTCGTCGATGGAAGCCGTGGCGACGGCCCAGACCGCGATTCCGCGCGCTCACTGGGCGGTAGAGGAATACATTCGCGCCTCCGGTCTTGCCTGGACCATGGTCAAGCCGAACTTCTTCATGCAGAACCTGCTTGCCAGTGCCAAATCCATCAAGAAGCAGAGCAAGTTCTCTCTGCCGATGGGTGACGGGACTACCGGTATGGCAGATGCCCGCGATATCGGCGCGGTGTGCGCCGAGGTGCTCACTGGCAACGGGCATGCCGGCAAGAGTTATGAGATCACCGGCCCGGAAGTGCTGACTTTCAAGCAGGTGGCTGAGCGCTTTTCAGAAGTGCTCGGCAGGAAGGTCGAGTATGTGCCAATGCCGATGGCCCAGTTCCGGGAGCGGATGACCGGGATCCTCAAGCCCTGGCACCTGAACGCCGTCTGCGCACTGTTCCAGGAAATTGCCGACATCGGTCTCGAGCACACGACCGACACCTTCAAACAACTCATCGGCCGCGAGCCCATCTCGCTCAGGCAGTTCATCAGGGATCACGTGGCACTGTTCAGCGCCTGAGCGATTCGACAGGCAGCTACCGGCGCACAACTGCCTGAATCCATCTTCTGCCTGGCTCCGAATCCTCTCCTGACCGCTCCCTTCTAGGGAGCGTTTGCGGAGAGTCAGTGTGTCAACCGGTGCCCGCGAGTTGTCCGGCCTTTCGGCCCGATTGCGCCAGAAAAAGAGCCGTGTTGCTGCATTACAGCCTGCGACTGCAGTGCTGCCGAACCTCAAGATGTACAGGTCGGAGTCCGGCTTCAATGCCATCATGAGCTGGTATGAGGATACCGAGGCGAAAATCCCGGTTCCTGTCGAAAGTGTTTTTGTCGAGACGCGTTTTGGCCGCACGCACATGCTGGTCGCCGGTCCTGTTGACGGGGAGCCGGTGCTGCTGATTCCCGGGGTGGCCGGGTGTGCGCCACTCTGGCGTCGGCAGATTGGTGATCTTTCGCGGCATTTCCGTGTTTACGCGCTCGATATTCCGGGTCAACCCGACCGCAGCGATCCGAATCCCCCTTCGTTTCTCAATGATGACTACGCCTGCTGGGTGCTGGATGTCCTTGATGCGCTCGAGATTCAGCGCAGCCATATCGCCGGGGTCAGTGTCGGTGCATGGGTTGCGATGCGGCTGGCGATTTTTGCGCCTGGCCGCGTGCTGTCCGTTGCCATGCTGGGCCCTACCGGCCTGTCGCGGGCACGATTGCCCTGGCGTATCTGGTTGACGCGCGTG
>CAYJPG010000003.1:0-66076 GCA_964371995.1 uncultured Chromatiaceae bacterium
GGCTATGTAGGCCGCGAAGTGGACAGCATCATCCGCGACCTGATGGATGCGGCGGTCAAGCTGACCCGTGAGCGGGAGATACAGAAGGTTCGGCACCGGGCCGAGGATGCCGCCGAGGAAAAGATCCTCGATGCGCTCCTGCCGCCGGGCCCGCCGGGGCAGCTTGTCCCGGGCGAGAGCCGCGATTCCGATACCCGGCAGAAATTCCGCAAGATGCTCCGTGAAGGCAAGCTCGACGACAAGGAGATCGAGATCGAAGTCGCCGCCATTCCGATGGGCGTACAGATCATGGCGCCGCCCGGCATGGAGGAAATGAGCAACCAGCTGCAGGGGCTCTTCCAGAACCTCGGCGGCAACCGGCACCGGTCGCGCAAACTCAAGGTACGCGAGGCATTCCGGTTGCTCATCGACGAAGAAGCCGGCCAACTGATCAACGAAGAGGATCTGAAAACAGCTGCCCTGCAAAACGTCGAGCAGAACGGCATCGTCTTCATCGACGAGCTCGACAAGGTCACGCGGCGCGGCGAGTCGCAGGGCGTGGATGTCTCACGCGAGGGCGTACAGCGCGACCTGCTGCCGCTGGTCGAGGGCTGTACGGTCAGCACCAAGTTCGGCATGGTGAAGACCGATCACATACTGTTCATCGCTTCGGGGGCATTTCACGCTTCCAAGCCATCAGACCTGATTCCGGAGTTGCAGGGACGCTTCCCGATCCGGGTCGAGCTGTCGGCGCTGTCCAGCGGAGATTTTGTACGCATCCTGACCGAGCCTGATGCCTCGCTCACGCGGCAGTACACCGCGCTGCTCGCCACCGAGGGCGTAGAGGTCAGCTTTACGGACAGCGGTGTGCAGCGGCTGGCCGAGATCGCCTTCCACGTGAACAGCGAGCAGGAAAATATCGGTGCGCGCCGCCTGCACACGGTAATGGAGCGCCTGCTTGAAACGATTTCATTTGAGGCCGCAGACCGGAATGGCGAGCAGATCAGCGTCGATCTCGACTACGTGAACCGGCACCTCGGTGAACTGGTGAAAAACCAGGATCTGAGCCGCTATATCCTCTGAAGTCATGCGCAACCCGGCGCCGGGTTGATGCATGATGTAGCCCCCGTGTGTACAGTCCGGCCCGCTGGCGAGATCATTCCCGCCTGACGGTCCCGGCAGCGAGCAGCGTAATGCCACGACAGAAGGACATCGCCCGGTGAGAACGCATTCACGTTACGCCAGCCTGATATTGCTTGCAGCTGTACTCGCTGCCTGCAGCAACCCGGAAAGTGATTTCCGCGTCGCCGAACAGGCCAACACCGAAGCTGCGTGGCGTGAGTTCCTTAACCAGCATCCGGATAGCGCACTGGCCGGGCAAGCACGTCTGCGGCTCGACGATCTGCGCGAGCAGAAGGACTGGGACAAGGCGCAACAGGCGCAGAGCCCCGAGGCACTGCGCGCCTACCTGCAGGCCCACCCGATGGGGCCGAATGCCGATGCCGCGCTGGAGCAGTTGCTGGACCTGGAACGCCGCTTTATCTGGCAGACGGCCTCGCGGACCGCGACCCGGGAAGCCTTCGAGAATTTCCTGCTCCAGTATCCCGATGCGCCGGAGGCTGCCGAAGCCCGTGAGCGGATCGCGGCGCTGACCCCGACGGTGCCAGCCAGACCTGCACAGGCGAGGTCAGCCGCTGCCAGATCCGAACCCGACCGCAGCAAGACAGCTGTCAGCCAGCCGGTTGCTGCATCAAAGCCCGGTACGGGTAACGCCCGCATGCAGTTCGGCGCCTTCTCGACGCGCGAACGGGCACTTCAGCAACGCAAACTGCTGGGGTCGAAGTTCGGCCATATGCTGCCCGGGTCCGTCACGATTGACGCTCCCGTGAGCGGCAGCAAGGATCAGCTATACCGGCTGCGATCGGCACCGATGAGCGAAGCGCAGGCACGCAGCAGCTGCGCTACCCTCATAGAACAGGGTCAAGCCTGCGTGATCGTGCCCTGAGCGGAGACGCTGTGAAGACCAAGACGAGCAAAGTCCGCAAGTCCTCAGCCAGACCGGTCAGCCGCAAGAAAGCGCGTAGCACCAAAGTTCTGCAGCGGACTGTCTATGAGGGCAGCTGCCACTGCGGCGCGATCGAATACAGCTACGCAACGGCGCTGCCGGTACACAAGTGGGTCGTGCAACGTTGCCAGTGCAGCTTCTGCCGTGGGCATGGCGCTTGCACCACCGCCGATCCGGCGGGCGAGATGCAGTTTCGCTTCGTTCAGCCCGAATTCCTGCGTCGCTACCGATTTGGTCTGCGCACTGTGGACTTCCTGACCTGCAAGGAATGCGGCACGCTGGTCGCTGCCGTACTCCTGTCCAGAAAGGGTGCCCACTCGATGATCAACGTCAACAGCCTGCACGAGCTACCGAAGCGCCTGCCGGCCGGCAAGCCCGTGCAGCACAATGGTGAATCCGCCGAAGAGCGCCGCACGCGGCGCGCGCGCAGCTGGACGCCAGTCAGCGGGCCCGTATGATCAGCGCCGAGGACAATGGTTTTCCTGTAGACCCGACAGCCCTGCGCGCCCGTCACGATCAGCGGCCTGCATCCACACTAAAACCCTTCGCGCCCGGCGATGTGCTGGTCGGCGCCACTCTGCTCAATAATCCGCAGGACGATCACGCCGGGCATGGACGGATCATCCAGCTCGATGCCGAGCTGAAAGAAAAAGGCGTGCTGTGGCTCACCGGCACCACGCACCTCGTATACGGCCTCAGCTTTGCGCCCGACGGCACCCTCTGGGCGCAGGATCCCTGGGCATGGACCACGGTGCGTGTCAGCCCTGATGGCCAGCAGCTGCTCAACCTGCAGTTTGATCATCGCGCTTTCTCGAAAGTGCACTTCATGGCAGATGGCACGCTGCTGTTCACTGAAATGCTCGATGGCGACCACCAGCCCGAGCCGCTGACCACACGCCACCGGCCGCTGCCGGGCCATCGCACACATCTCGGCGATGGCGACCTGTGGCGCTACACGCCCGACGGCGAGCTGATGGAAATGCTTGAGCCGGAAGTGCACGGCGGCATGAGCGGCAGCATGGCAGTCACGCACTCGGTACTGTCACCGGACCAGAGCCGGCTGTTCTATGTATCCGAGACCGGACCGCGACTCATGCAGTTTGACCTGGCCAACGGGCACCAGCTGCCTGATCTGCGCAGCGGCACCGAAGGCGACCGGACCATGATGCACTTCGACCTGTCGCTGACGCCGGACGGCGTGCTGATGGTCTGCATGGGCAACCGCATCGATGCCCTGACCCAGGACGGCGTCTGGCTGCGCAGCTACCCGCTGCCGGGTTTCGGCTGGTCGATCATCGATGCACGCGGCGGCGACCATGCCTATGTGGGCAACTGGTTCAGCGGCGAAGTCGTGAAACTGGACCTGGAGAGCGGCGAGATCATCGCACGGACGATGGTTGCCGAAAAATGCATGGCGGGCATCGCCCGGTATCTGCCGGCGAGCTGATCAGATGACCCGGACACTGGCAACCGCCCTGCTTGTGGACGGCTGCCAGTTCTGACCGCAGGAGGTATCAGGGCTTTTTGAAACGCAGCGCGAAGCGGTCCGTATTGCCCGTCACGGTGCGCCGGCCGACTTCGTAGCGCAGCTCATCGTCCGGTATGTAGTGCAGGTTCGAAGAATCTTCGAATACGAAGCCCGCAGCCTGCACTTCCTTGATCACCAGCACCGGATCCATGCGCCGCCAGTTCTCGGCGGTTTCCGGCTCATTGTGGCGCCGGGTGTGATCGACGATGCCGTAAACACCGCCGGATTTCAGCGCCGCGAAGACCGCACGGTTGAGGCTGGCACGCGCTGTCGGCGTCAGGTTGTGATAATTGCGGAAGGTCAGTACGAGATCGAGATTCTTCACGCCCAGCGTGAAGTCAGCCAGGTCGAACTTGCCCATCTGGGCACCGGCAGCCGGGACAAACTTTGCATCCGTCGGCGCGACTTTCACTTTGGCCAGCGCCGGCACCGTCTTGATCATCGGCTCGATGGCGCGCGCAGTACCGATGGCGACATAGAGCTCGCCTTTGTCCGCCAGTACCGGCGCCAGGATCTTCGTGTACCAGCCGCCGGAAGGGATGAGCTCAAGCACGCGCATATTGTCACGCAGCCCAAAGAACTCCAGCGTCTGGCGCGGCTTGCGCTCACCATCGCGCTCCGTCTCTTCAGCGGTGCGTATCTCGCCTTTCATCGCCGCTTCAATCTTCTCGCCCATCGGCGTGAGCTTTTCAGGCATGAACTGGGCGTGAGCAATGCTGCCGCACATCAGCAGAAGCGTAGCAATCAGAATCTTGCGCATAATCATCCTCCAGTAGTACTGCGCCGCATCCACATGCGGGCAAGGGTATTGTCACGTTGCACATAGTGGTGGAACAGTGACGCTGCGGCGTGCAGGCCGATCAGCCAGTAGCCGATGGTTCCGACTGTCTCATGAATCTCCTCGATCTGCTCGGCCAGCGGCTTGTCGGTACCGATGAGTGGCGGCAGCTCAAGGCCATAGAACGGGATGGGTTTGCCTTTGGCGCTGAGGATCAGCCAGCCGGCAATCGGCATGCAGATCATCAACAGATATAGCGCCAGGTGCATGGCATGACCGAACTTCATCTGCCACGCGGGTGGTGCCGGCACGATCGGCGGCGTGCCGCCGCGGAAACGCGCGTAGAGACGAATCCACACCAGCGCAAACACCGACAGGCCGAGCATGAAGTGCCAGGTCTTCAGGAGTTCCCGCAGATCGCTGCCCTTGGGCCAGAATGTGCGTAATTCGATGCAGGCGTACACGCCGGCAAGCAACGCCAGCATGAACCAGTGGAGGAAAATTGTCGGCGATCCAAAGCGGTCTCTCATGGCAGCAGCTTCCCCGGTGACGGCTTGTCTACACCGGATGCTTTCCGGCTTTTACGAGTATAGATAAGTCAGGCCTTCGGTTGGGTTTATCTAGCCGGCGTAGTGTGCCCGCAGCGCGCCGGCAAACAACTGCATCTGCTCCACCGTGCCCATGCTCACCCGGCACCAGCTGGGATACTGGGGGAACGGCCGGCCCAGAGAGAAACCACTCTCACGCATGGCGGCCAGAAATTCAGCGGCGGGTCGGCCGGTATCGAAGAACACGAAGTTCGCGCGAGTCGGCGCATAGGGAAGCTTCAGTTCATCCAGGGCTGCCGTCGTGATCGCCACGCCTGCAGCCAGATTCTTGCGGCTCAAGGCCTGGAACTGCAGGTCCGTATAGCTGGCGGATGCAGCCGCAAGCCCCAGGCTGCTCGCCGCCACCAGCTTGAGTTTTGCCATACGCCCGATCAGATCGGGTCGCGCCAGCGCATAGCCGATGCGCAAACCGGCAAGCCCGTGCAGCTTGGAAAAGGTGCGCGCAACGATGATGTTGTCTCCCGCCCGAACCCGGTCGACCATGGAATGCTCACTCATGTCCGAGGCCAGCTCCAGATAAGCCTCGTCCACCAGGACGCTGATATCGCCGGGCAGTGCCGCGATGAACTCGCGCAGCTCAGGGCCGGACACCAGGGTACCCGTGGGATTGTTGGGATTGCACACGTAAACCAGCCTGGTGGCTGGCGACACTGCCGCGCGCATGGCTTTAAGGTCGTGGCGCATCCCGGCATCCAGCGGAACCTCGCGCACGCTGCCACCGATGGCGCGGACATGGTCGGCGACGAAGGAGAAGGTCGGCGTCGCCGTGATCAGTTCACCGCCACCGGGTCCAGCCAGCAACGCGGCGATATGCAGGATCTCCGATGAACCGTCACCGATAAGCACATGCTGCGGAGTAAGTCCTTCACGCTCCGCGATCAGGGCTTTAAGCGCCATTTCCTCGAAGATCGGGTATTTCCAGCTATCCGGCACCGCGACCTGTATCGCAGCCCTTGCCGCCGGGCCGGGCCCATAGGGATTCTCATTGGCGGCAAGACGGATACCGCGCGAGGCATAGGCTGATGACGGTGGGCGCTGTGCTGCACCGGAACGAGGCAGGGCGCCAAGCGCCACACCCGCGAGAAGCGCATGTGATGCGCCGATGACCGCCCGTCGCGAAACAGTTGTGCTCATGCGAATACCCCCTGGTTGGTAGGTTTTTTTCCAATACCGCTGGTGTGCACAGTCAGTCGTTGTGCTCGATCAACTCGATCTTGTAGCCATCCGGATCGGTAATGAATGCAATCACTGTGGTGCCGCCCTGTACCGGGCCCGCCTCGCGCGTAACCGCGCCGTCCAACGCTGCGGCCCTGTCACGCACGGCGGCGCAAGTGGCCGCGACATCCGGCACGCCGATCGCGACATGGCCGAAAGCGGTGCCGGGTTCATAGTGTTCGACACCATAGTTATATGTCAGCTCGATCTCCGCGTGCTCCGGATTGCTGCCATAGCCGAGGAAGGCCAGATCGTACTTCTGCGCCGGCCGCATGGTCGTGCGCAGCAGCGTCATGCCGAGCACCTGCGTGTAGAAGTCGATCGAGCGTTGCATGTTGCCCACGCGAAGCATGGTGTGAAGGAGCCTCATGGTGCATTCCTGTTCTGGCTGGTCTGGTCAAAGACTATGACTGCGCGTCACGAGAGTAAACCGCCACCTTTCAGAGCTTCAGCGGTGCGACGTAGCCGGTCATCTCCAGGTAGCCGCGACCCACTGGTCGACCGGCTTCCAGCAGTTCGCTCGCACCCTCCCAGTAGACAGCGCCGGTCGTGAGGCTGGAATCGAGTTCCTGGTCGTCCATGAGGGGTCGGGTTTCAAATACCCGCGGGCCGATCGTGATGCGCTGGGCAACCGGCCAGGCCGTGCGGTGACGGGATGAGTTCCAGTAGCGGAGTGGTGTGAACCTGACTTCGGCCGGCGGAACGAGCTGCACGCGACCGGACGCATCGCGGATTGCGGCGTAGGTCTGCACCGGCGGCTGGCCGGCCTGCTGCCTGCGGATCTGAAAGGCGGCCAGCGCACTGCCATCATCGAGATTCATGCCGATCCAGTCCCAGCCAACCGCATCCGGCGCGAGCGCGGCACTCGACCACTCGTGATCGAGCCAGGCGATACCGGAGAGTTCCTGCATCTGGCCGACCCGGCTTAGCTGTGCTTTTACGGTGAGCTGTGGGCGTGAGTAGTAGTAACTCGCCTGCAGTGCATCCGGGCCTTTGTGCGAGAGGCCGCCTTCGCCCTGCAGCCAGGGTGGCGCTGATGCGGTGGCTTCGAAGCTGAGGGTGAAATCACGCGCGGCGATCTGAGCGTGATAGATGTCCGTGACCGGATCGCGACGCAGGGTCCAGCCGGAAAGCCTCACATCGGTATCAGCACTCGCCGCTTCGGCCAGCCCGAAACCCGTTCGGGCGATGCGCTCATCCAGCAACAGCGAGCCGCGCGCGGGATCAGCGATCGCGGCATGTGCAATCACCAGCTGGTGAGCTGCGAAGGCACTCGGGTTGGCTGGGTCCACGTCAGTATGCGTGCGGAAGAAGGTCAGCTGAAAGCCGAGTGGCTTCACCATGTCACCGAGCCAGCCGGTGAGGTACCACCACTCGGTGCGGAAATCCGGATGCGCGCCGAAGTCCTGCGGAAATACCAGCGGGCGCGGCACCACCGGCGGGTAGCTGAACGCGGCACGACTCACCGGTGTGGCCAGCGCAGCGAGCGTCAGCAGCAGGCGACGACGGTTCAGCATCACCAGTCCTCGTGCACGGCGCGCAGCGGACTGCTGCCGATAGCACGGCGCCCGGCGATAGCGGCGGTACCGGTGGCGCAAACCAGCAGTGCCGCGATCAGCCCGCCGATCAGACCGAAGGGCACGATCAGCTGCATGGACCAGTGAAAGGACTGCGGATTGATCACGCGGATCAGCACCAGTGCGATCACCAGTCCGGCCAGCAAGCCGACCAGGATCGCGTTGAGGGTTGCCAGCGTGCCTTCGAGCGCCAGCACGCGCAGGATCTGCCCGCGCGTCACGCCGATGTGCCGGAGCATGCCGAACTCGCGGGTGCGGGCCATCGCCTGCGAGGAGAATGTTGCCGCCACACCGATCATGCCGATCAGGATCGCCGCCGCTTCCAGCACATAGGTGACGGCAAAGCTGCGGTCGAAGATGCGCAGGCTCAACGCGCGGATCTCGGCCGGTGCGCGCAGCTCGATCACATCGGCAGATTCCAGCGTCGCAAGCAGATTGCGGCTGACATCTGCCACCTTCACGCCGGGGCGCAGCCAGATCGCGGCATCCGTGCGCGTTTCATCGCCGGTGATGCGCTGGTAGTCCTCGGCACGCATGGCCACCGAACCGAACTGCCTCGCGTAGTCGCGCCAGACACCCATGATGGAGAAGCGCTGCAGGCTGCCTGCCAGCGGGAGTTCGAGTATTTCTCCGCGGCGTGCGCCGTAGAGATCCACCATCGCTTCGGACACCCAGACCGGCGACGGCATGTCCGGCTGCCACGCGAGTGTGCGGCCGACCAACGGCAGGGAAGCGCCGGGATCTGCCGCGTCGATGTTGCGTGCGACGATAACGATCGGAGCGCGGTCCGCTGCGAGTTGCAGCGGCACGGAACGCGAGAACTCAACGCGCTGCACACCGGGGTGTGTGCGTATGCGCTGCAGGTCAGCCGGCGGCAGATACACGTCCGTCATGGACTGTCCGACCCGCGCGTAGAGATCTGCCGGCAGTACCTGCACCAGCCAGTCGTCGAGCGTGCCGCGAAAGCTCGACACCATCGTGCCCATCGCCACCATCAGGCCGAAACTGGCAACGATGCCGGCCATCGCGATTGCAGCGCCACCGGGTGCCTGCACCATCCGGTTCGCGGCCAGCAGTAGCATCGGCATGCGGGTACCGGCATGCGCCGTCTGCAGCCAGTCCGCGAGCGGACGGGAGACGAGTTGCGCGATTCGCGGCTGTAGCGCGATCGCGCCGATCAAGATGGCGCCGATGGCCAGATAGGCCGGCAAGGGTATGCCGGCCACCGGCGGCAGGCTGATCAGGACTGTGGCGGCACACAGCAAGGCGATGCCCGGCCAGGCGCGCCCCAGCGGACGAAGCACATCTTCTTCTGCACCGGCGTGGAGCGCTGCCGCGGGCGGCGTATGCGCCGCTTCGTGGGCGGGCAGATAACTGCCGGCGATTGCCGCGACTACGCCGAGCCCGCCAAATCCTGCTGCGGTCAGCAGCGGAAAGCCGAGTACCGGCTCAGCCGTGTTGAAGTAGCCGCCACCGAGGTCGCCGCCCAGGGCTGCAAGCGCCGCACGGGCGATGGCTGCCCCGGCAAACAATCCGAGCAGGCTGCCCACCGTGCCGATAGTGACTGCTTCGGCTATCAGCAGTCGCTTGAGTTGGCCACGCTCGATGCCGGCGGCGCGCAGCCAGGCAAACTGCGAGCGTCGGGCCAGCGTGGCCTGCGCCTGCAACGAGAACACCAGGAAACCGCCGGTAAACAGGGCGACGAGCGCCAGCACATTGAGGTTGACGCGATAGGCGCGGGACAGGTTGGCAAGACGCGCGCTGGCGGCGTCCGGCCCCGCCAGGTTCACACCGGGCGGCAGATCGAGCCGGGTGCGTAGCGCGTCCAGGCTGACCCCATTGGCGAGACGCAGATCAATGCGCGTGAGCCTGCCGAGGCCGCCGAGCCGCCACTGTGCAAAGCCCAGGTCCATCACGCCGAGCAGGCTGCCGGGTCGTACGCCTGGCAGCGTACCGCGCACCGCCAGCCCCACCATGCCGGATCCGGCCTGCACCCTGAGGGTGTCGCCGACCTGCACCTTGAAACGCACCAGCGCCGAAGGCGACAGAAAGATGCCGTCTGCAAAGAGAGAAAAGCGGGACGCTGCATTTTTTTCAGCAAGGGAAGCGTCCCCTATGAGGGTCGGCGAGAGCGGCGCGGCGCGCAGCACGTCGATACCCAGCACGGTGAGGCGCGGCGGATGGTCGTCACTCTTGCCTGGCACCAGTACATCTATAGCCAGTACCGGACTGGCCAGCTGCACGCCAGGATCGCTGGCCACACGCGCAAACAGCTGTTCATCAAAACCCGTGCGCGAGCCTTCGATGACCGCATCGGCTTCGCCGTTGATCTGCCGGAGTGCCGCACTGAACTCATTCAGCGCCGAGCTGTTGATCAGGCTCACCGCATAGCCGAGCGCGACACCGACGGCGATCGCCAGCACCTGTACAGCGGTGCGCAGCCGGTAAGTCCAGGCGTATCTGAGGATCAGCTGCCACCAGATCCACAACATCTCAGTTGGCCGCCGGGCCTTGCGGATACAGATGGCCGTGATTGAGCAGCAGCACGCGGTCGGCAAGCGCCGCCGCCGCAGCGGAGTGCGTGACGAGCACGCCGGCTGCGCCGCGCTCACGGATCTGCGTGGCCAGCAGCTTCATCAGCATCGCGGCGGTTTCGGCGTCGAGATTGCCGGTGGGTTCGTCAGCCAGTATCAGCAGCGGCCGGTGTACGAGTGCGCGGGCGACTGCCACGCGCTGCAGCTCGCCGCCGGAGAGTTCGCGCGGCAGGCTGCCGGCGCGTTCGGCCAGACCAACCGCGCTGAGCAGTTCAGCGACGCGCTGCTGACGCTCGCCGGCGGCTACGCCGAGCAGGACCAGCGGCAGCTCGATATTCTGGCCGATACGCAGATGCGGCAGGATATGAAAAGACTGGAACACGAAACCAAGCCGTGCGCGACGCAGGCGCGTGCAGGCATCGTCATCGAGCGTGGCCAGGTCCTGCCCGCCGATCAGGATCCGTCCGGCATCCGGCTGGTCGAGTCCGGCAATCAGGTTAAGCAGCGTGGACTTGCCGGATCCAGACTCGCCGACGATGGCGACGAGTTCGCCCGGCGCGACTGACAGATCAAGGCCATCAAGAATCTGCCGGTTGTCGTAGCGCCGGGAAAGCTGGCTGACGGCTAGCGCAAGGTCGGCCATCGGCGATCAGGCGTCTGACAGGTCTTCGGGCAGGTCATCGGGCGCATCGTCAAAACCGGCGTCGGCATCCGGCAGCTCCTCATCAACGTCATCCGCCCGCTCAACAAGTTCGGCGGGCAAAGCCTTGCTGGCTTTCGCGCCCAGGGTCTTGATGTCGAGCGCACGCTTGACGAGGTTGCCCCGGCCGGTATGCAGCTTCCTGATCGCAGTGTCCAGCGAAGACCCGGCAGTCTGCAGGTTGCGGCTGACCTTCTCCAGCTCGATGACAAAGGCCACGAAGGCGTCGTGCATCCGGCCGGCCTGCTCCGCAATCTTCATGACGTTGCGGTTCTGGCGCTCAATCCGCCAGACGCTTTCGACCACCCGCAGCGTCGCCAGCAGCGTGGTCGGGCTGACCAGCACGATGTTCTTCTTCCAGGCCATCGCATACAGATCCTGATCGGCCTGCACCGCAACAAGAAATGCCGGCTCCACCGGAATGAACAGCAGGGTGAAGTCCAGCGACTCGAAACCGTAGAGCGCCGGGTAATTCTTCTCGCCAAGAGTAGTTATGTGCGTGCGCACCGAAAGCAGATGGCTTCTCAGCGCGGCCGCACGATCGTCGTCGTTGTCCGCGCTGGCATAGCGCTCAAAGGCGACCAGCGACACTTTCGAGTCCACGACGATGCGCCGGTCTTCCGGCAGCCGGATCACCACGTCCGGCTGCTGCCGGTCGCCGGCTTCATTGCGGCGGCTGTCCTGTACCTCGTACTCGCGGCCTTTGACAAGGCCGGACAGCTCGAGCGCACGCTCAAGGATAAACTCGCCCCAGGTGCCCTGGGTTTTGGCCTCACCCTTGAGTGCAGTGGTCAGGTTCTTTGTGTCCTGGCTGACCTGCTGGTTGAGGTCCATGAGCCGCTTCAGCTCATCCTTGAGCGAACGACGCTCCGTCACCTCGGTGAGGTGCGTGTCCTCGATCTTCTTCTGGAAATCCTTGAGACGTTCACGGAAGGGTTCCAGCAGTTCGTTGAGCTTGCTGTGGTTGGTCTCGGTGAACTTGGTGGTCTTCTCGTCGAGGATCTTGCCGGCGAGTGCTTCGAAGGCGGCCGTGAAGCGTTTCTCGGTCTCTTCAACGAGCGCCTTGAGACGCGCCTCGTTCTCGGCCTGTGCCCGCGCGGCCGCCGTCAGCTGCGCCTGCATCTCGCCGATCCGCACCGCCTTGTCGCCATCGGCCTGGCCCAATTCACGGGCTGTTTCCAGCGCCTGCACATGCTGGCTGCGCAGTTCGGCAAGCTGTGCTTCCAGACCGCGGATCTTCTCCTCGGGGCCAGCGCGGGCCGCTTCGGTCTGCGACACGGCAAGAGCCTGCGCATGGTCGAGCCGACGCTTTGCCGACCGACTGACGAACCACGCGCCCGCCAGTCCGCCCAGCAGGAAGGCCGGCAGGGCCAACAGCATTGCAGTGAGGGTTGAGGCTTCCATGGCCCCAGTGTACCGGCGGAAACCGGAGGCCGCAGCCTGAAGCTGCCGGACGGGTGCCGCCTGGAGTTACTGGTAGCGGCAGCCCTCGCCGACAAGTTGGTAGCCGACGATGATGCCGGCCTTGTCGACTTCGAAATGCACCTCGCAGTCTTTTCGGTCAGGACTCACATAGACCCAGTTGCCGTTGGGCAGATCATAGGTTTTGCGCTTCCACCCGACCCGGGAACCGTAGCTTTGCGGCTCGGTATCCAGCCGCTCCTGCTCTGCAACCGGCCGGCCAATCCCCTGGTCGGCCCACTCGCGCAGGGTGGGAATCTGTGAATTGCAGCCGGCCATCAGGGAGTACAGCAATGCTGGCAGCAGGAACTGCTTCAGTTCGCACATGAGCAAGCCTCCCTCAATCCTCATCCATGGCCATCATGACGGCAGGCACGCCCTGCAGCAGCGCCGGGTAGGTGAGTGCCGCCGCAACCGGCATGCCGGGTATGTTCGAGCCGCCACGTAGTATGGAACCAAAGTGGCTCCCGCCGAACTGGTCCAGGCGCACCTGAAAGACATCATGCATGCCGGCGATCGCGTTCATGCCGGGTATCCGGTTCATGAAGCGACTGAGAGAGCCGCCCTCATTCCAGAATGAAGTTGGATCAATGACACGAACTGCTCCACCGAAGTTATTTACCCCTGAGCGCGGCATCGTATAGCGATTCTTTATCTGCGCCGGCCCCCCCGACTCCCAGGTCGCGCCATAGTTGACGATCTCCTGATAGCCCCAGGCAAATCCCGCAGCACCGCCGGCAAACATGAAGCCCTGGCGGAAATCGCCGCCACCCGCCTCGGCCAGCGCACCGCCCGCAGTGCCCGACAGGAGTACGCGTTCGGCATTCCAGGTATCACCATAGGCCACACCCATCGCGCCAAACGCCGCACCACCGGCTGCACCGACGAGTACGCCACGCGCTTCACCCGTGGATACGCCACCCGCAACTGCACCGCCAGCCACTGCACCGAGGGTATCGCCCGCAGCCAGGCTCGCGGTGGGTGTCGCTGCCATATAAGCCTCACTCACCGCGCCAGCGGTGTAATAAGCGGCTACTGCGGCAGCGATGTCCCGCCCGTAGTTGCGCACCGTACGTTGCAGCAGACTGCCAAAGCCACGGATCGCCCGCTTGAAGAACTTGCCGATCCGTCCGAACAGGAAGCCGCCCGGATCACTGAGGGATGCGGGATTGTTGGTCACATAGGCGTAGCGGCCGAGGCTCTGCGAGTTGCCCAGCTGGCCCAGCATCGGGTCCGGCGTCAGCATCACACCGAGCAGCGGATCCTGCAGACGTCCGTTCATGTGTATGAGCCGGACGTTGTCCAGGTGTTCGTGCCCGGTATAGCCGCGGCGCGTGAACTGGGTATCTGCATAGCGCGCGCCGGCCGGATCCGCCGTCCAGTCGGCATTACGCCGCTTGCCGAACACATCGAAGCGCGGCGCAATCTGCTGCGGGCCGGTGCCGACGAAGCGGCTCAGCGCATCCACGCTGCCCTGATGATCGCGGTGGACAAAGTAGGCATCGAAGGCCAGCGGATTCGACTGCTCGACCTGCGACAGGATCGCTTCGCCGTTCACAAAGATGTTGGACCGGTAACGGCGGTTGCTGCCGCTCTGCTGCACTTCGAAGTGCGGCCCGATGTACCAGGTCGTCACGGTCGAGCCGCCGGTGCGGGCAATCTGCCGGATACGCTGTCGGTCCGGTCCGTAATCGAACTCGGCGTAGTCGGACGCTCCATAGTTGATGCGCTTCGGCAGCTGCGCGGCCGTCCAGCTGAGCGTCTTGCCATTGCGGCTCGTCATGTTGCCGTTGGCGTCGTAGCCGAAGCTGAGACTGCCGGCAGGCCCGCCCGAAACCGCGACCACGGCACCGGGGTGAGCGGCAGCGTAGCTGTAGGTGCCGGCATCGGACTTGCTGTGGATGCGGCCGGCCGGATCGTAGCTCAGCGCCAGGCTCTGCACGCCGTTGCGCCGGGCGCTGCTCAGACGATTCTGTTCGTCGTAGCTGAACTCTTCGCTGATGCCCTGACGCAGATCCTGACGCTGAAGCAGATTGCCCACCTTGTCCCAGGCATAGCTGTAGTTCTGGCGGTCAGTGCCGAGTCCCGGACCGGTCCTGATTTCGCGCAGGCGGGTACTCGCCCGGTCATAGATATGCTGTTCGTCGATCTGGCTGTAGCTGCCGAGCCTGACATGCCGCCGGCGACCGACCGCATCCATCGCCTGCAGATCATAGACGCGCATCCAGAAGGAACCACCGCCCCCGATATCCTGTTCGACGACATCAAGGTTGCCGGTGCTGTCGTAGTGATAGGCCAGCGACACCTGCGCACCGTCCACGGTCTGTGGATAGTTCATGGTGGCGACCCGGCCGAGCGCATCCCAGCCGTAGCCGGTCACGTAGGTCGTGCCGTCGATGGTGGTTGAAACCGAGGTCCGGCGGCCGATGGCATCGTAGCCATACTGCTCGACAAAACCGGCCCCGGTGTTACCGAGCGGTGCCGTTACCCGCTGCGGCAAGCCGAGCAATGGCCCGCTCGCCGTATGGAAAGTCCAGGTGGTGGGGCTTTGGCCTGGATCATTGCGTTGAACCAGCCGGCCGAGCTGATCGTAGCTAAAGCTGATGGTATTGGCCGGCGAGAGCGCATCGGTCTGACTGACGAGTTCGCCGAAGGCGTTCCAGGCCGAGCTACGCCGACCGGTGTCAGCTGACTCCGCGCTGATCTGCAGGCCACGCTCGTCGTAGTTGAGCGTCGTGACATTGCCGTTGGAGTCGCTGAGCGTGCTGATCTCGCCGAACGGCGTATAGGCATAAGCAGTGGTACCGCCGGCAGGAAAACTGACCGCGATCAGCCGGCCTTCGGCATCATGGCTCTGGGTGGTGACCCGGTTTTCGGCATCGCGCACCGTCTGTGTCAGCAGGCTGGAGGTCCAGCGCGTGCTGGCAACGGCACTACCGGACTCATCCACCGGCCGGTCTTCGCTTTTCTTGCGGCCGGCGATGTCGTAGCGATAGTCCACCCAGTACTGTGACTCGCCGTTGATATAGGGCACGGTCTGCCGCTGCACCCGGCCGAGTCCATCGTATTCGGTGAGCTGACGGCTGGACTGTCCGCCGGTGAGCGAAAATTCGCTGCCCACCGCCCGGCCCCAGGCATCGTTGATGCTGGTCGACCAGAAGCCGTCACTGCGCGTCGAGCGGACCTGGTAGGCGCCACGTGATGCAAAACAGTCGCCGGCACAGGACAGATACTGAACGGTCGTGTCCGGGCCGTCGGCGCGACTTTCCTGTTTCAGGCGGCCAAAGTCATCCCACACCCAGCTCGTAACGAGCCCGCGTGGGCTGGTTTCACTGGCCTCGAGATCGAGACCATAGCGCCAGGCACGCCGGATCACCGGACTGGCCTGCCCGCTGATCACGGCCGTTTCAGTGACCGGACGGTTGG
Organism: uncultured Chromatiaceae bacterium; assembly: GCA_964371995.1. Taxonomy (GTDB): domain Bacteria; phylum Pseudomonadota; class Gammaproteobacteria; order Steroidobacterales; genus SHZI01. The sequence goes on from CAYJPG010000003.1 coordinate 15,872, forward strand.
CCCAGGAATCGTAGCCATAGATGGTCTTGCGCTCGGGCAAGGAAAAATCTGCGGGCGTACGGATGACCTCGGCGAGCTGACCGCTTTCGTTCCAGATCTGCATGGTCAGCAGTCGCTCTGCCAGCGGCGCCGGTTCACCGGAGGCCTCCATCTCCTTGCGACAGGTGTCTGCCGACCAGATATAACGCGTGGTGCGCCTCAGGGCAGCTGTCTGTGCGTTGTCCCTGGTCACACGCACCACGCTCGGCAAACCCAGACAGTACTGACCGGTGCGCAGCGAATCGTCGAGTGTCGTGGCAGTAATCGTTGTGAACACCGCCTGACTTGCCGGAGAGCTGACCATTACCGTTTCCGTCACCGGTACGCCGTGGTTGGTGTTGAAGGTCCGGATCGTGGTTCGGGTCCGCAGCAACTGGCCGAGCATCCCGCCATCCGGGTCTGTCTCGTAGTCCTCACTGGTCTCCCTGTTCATGAGAACCAGGTGGTAATCAGCAGCCGGATCGCTGGCCGCTGCGGCACGCGTGTTCACCGCCCAGCCCGGATCGGCCACGCTGATCTTGCGCCCGTCGCTGCGCATGGTCGTCACCAAGTCGGGCAAGCCGATGTATGGAAAGTCCTGGCGATACACCGTTTCCGTATATACGGAGACGCCGTGTATGGCGGTATAGCGTGAATCGGTTGCACGAACCCTCTCAAAGCCGAGGAAGCCCCGGCCGAGGTGATCGAGCCGGCCATTAACGTAGGCATAACTCATCGTGTACTCGCCGCCGACGCCGTCATTGGCCGTGTATTTGCTGACCACATGCAGCGCGCCACCGCGCATCAGATGCTGGCCAGCCGCATCGGTACCGCTGTAGCTGTAACCAGCAAAGCTTGTCAGCGGCGCATAGTCCGGACGCCAGGTGTTGCCCAGACCATCGGTAACCGAAACCAGCAGCCCGGATCGCGGGCCGACCCGCTTGCGCACATGCCAGCGACCATTGGCCTCGCTGAACACCAGATCTGTCTGCCCGTCAGCGTCTACATCTGCAAGCGCAAGCTGGACCGGGCTCGATGGATTGGTGATACCGGAGCTGAGATCGATAAAACGGGCCGGATCGCTGTTGCTGAGCAGTCGCTCCGTTGGTCCGCCATTGGCCAGATGCGCACGCCAGGTCGTTGCATCCAGCTGACAGATCAGGTCATCACGACCATCCCCATCGATGTCAGCAGTGCGTATGCCGCCATTGGCAATCGACGACACGTCGACCAACTCTCGCGCAGACCATGCATTGCCCTTGCTGAGTTGGAGCTGCCAGCGCTGCCAGGCATCACGGCATACCAGATCCGCAAGCCCATCGCCGTTAAGGTCAGGCGCAAAGCATTCTTCAGTACTTGAAATGGGCCGCTCAAAGTCAGATCCCATCGACTGGAAATCAGCGCCGCTGGAAAGATAAACCTGCACCACGCCGTTCATGTACTGCGATAGCGGCTTGCGGGTGACCAGCAGATCGTGCCGGCCGTCGCCGTCGAAATCGACATTCGCATCAACGGTTGCCGTACTGAGCGGCGCCAGCCCGGACCCCGAAGACTGGACAACGCTGGTCGCTCGCTCCGACGCAAAGCCAGATCCGGTGTTGGGCCGGTAGTAGAGCGCGTTGTCGTTGAAATAGCCCAGTTCGTTGAGGCCGTCGCCATCCATATCGAGCACCAGCAGCGTGGGCGCCACAGTGGTCGACAAGCCGGTGTTGATGCCCGCCGCGAAGCCGGCCCCTGTCGAGCGATAGACATACCAGTAAGCTGAGCCCGAAGGCCCGGCAGTGACCAGGTCGCGCCGGCCATCGCCATCGTATTCAAGCAAGTAGGCCGGACCATCGGCGGGCACCGCCGTACTGATCGGTGTACCGACATAGGGGTTATTAGCCGCGCCGCCGGCCAGCCGCACACGCCACAGGCGGTTGCTGCCGACCACCACGGGCACATGGAGATCCATATCACCGTCGCCGTCATGGTCGGCAAACAGGGCCTCGCCGGCCAGTGGATCGGTAGCGCCCGCCACATCTGGCTGGTAGCTGAGTTGGCTGTTCAGCCAGCCCAGCTCGGTGTCAGTCAGGCTCTGCGTCGGACCGCTCTGTCGGAGACTGGTCAGCTGATCGGACTGGCTGCCAGTTGGCGCCGCATAGTTCAGCGACCAGCTGTGCACGAGCGCAAAGCCGCTGCCGGCATCGAACTCATAGCGGATGGCCTGCAGCCGCTTCGAGCGCTGCCAGCGCGAGCCCCAGGTGTAGCCCGCACGCTGCTGCGTGGCAGGGTGCGACTCATACAGGAAAACAAGACGGAACCTTGCGCCGGCACCGCCTGAGTCAGCGGTCCAGCGAATCGCAGCAGGCAGCACTTCGCCGGTCGCCTGATCGTCGTTCCAGGTGTACAGCATCTGGTTGCCGAACTTGTCCCTGACCTGGGTGATGGCCCACTCGCGGACTTCGCTGCCCAACCCCACGGCCTCGATGCGCGAATCCACATCGTTGCCGTAGCGCCAGGTCAGCCCGTCCGGATGCTGCACCTCGAACCAGGCGGGACCGCGGCCCTGCTGGCCATGGGACACGACGCGCTGCAGGTTATTGATCTCGGTACGGTACTCGGCGCCCTCGGCGCCATAGACCCCGGACAGCAACACCAGTGGCTGACCATCGAGGCAGAAACGGTCGCCGTTGCCGAAGTGCACACCCTGCATCCGGCCATCGACGGCGATGGTCTGTGCACAGCGGCTGATCTTCGACAGCCCTGTGAGAGTCAGACCGGCACCGGCCAGGCCATCGCCGTCGTGACTGTTGTAACGCAGGCTGACCGAAGGCCGCAGTCCGCCGCGACCCGCAGTTACGCTGATCGGCACCGACCAGGTCGCTGCCCCAGCCGGGTCGACACCGAACTCGGCTGCGATCCGGCCAACTGCTGCCGCACTTGCCACCTGGCTCAGCAGCATGGCGACCAGCAGTCCCGATGCACTCAATACCCGGATCAACGCGGTGCGCTGATCTGCGGGGCAGAAGCTTGCGGCGGCGTGCGGCATGTTTGTCTCCGGCCAATGTCTGACGGAGGCTCATATAAACAGCCGCACACCACACGCAGCGACGTCGATAAACGCGGGCTTCATCCGGTTTATGGTCCGGCGAAACAAATACAGTGAAAGACACCAGTAAGCGCTCGCGCGACAAAAATACGCCTGCATGAAAGCTGCAATGCTAGTCTTGAACGACGCAGAACCCCGAGGGAGCGCGCAGCGATGAAGAAGTTTCTGAAGTACGGCGTGAGCGGATTCGTGCTGCTGCTGGTACTGCTGACCGGTGGCTTTTATGCCTGGGGCGAGATGTCGCTGGCCAGGCCAACGGCTGCGGCGCTGGCGGCCATGCAATCCGATGATCGCGTCACCGTCGAGGACGGCAAATACCTGAGCTTCAGGCCTGCGACGGGCGAGCCCACCCTGGGCGTTATCTTTTATCCCGGTGCGAACTGCGATATCCGCGGCTATGCGCCGGTGTTCCGTCGCCTGGCAAACCGCGGCTATCTGGTGGTGGATGTGCAGATGCCACGGAATTTTGCGATTTTTGCACCGGACCGCGCCGACGACGTGCGCGCGGCCTGGCCGAATATCAGGCATTGGGTCATCGCCGGTCATTCGATGGGCGGCGCTATGGCCGGCTATTACGCCTTTCATCACCAGAAAGAGCTGGCCGGACTGATCATCTGGGATTCCTATCCGCCTGAACAGGACAGTCTCGCCGACTCGGATCTGCCGGTCTGGCACATCCACCGTGCGACGCTCGTCGGCGCTCCACCGGAAAAGTTCGAGGAAATGCGCCACCTCTTTCCGGTCTCCAGCACCTGGGTTCCGGTGCCCGGCGGGATTCACATGTACTTCGGATCTTTCGACGGCGGTGGCTACAAGGAACAGTGGACGCCGAAGATCTCTCGTGAGGCGCAGCAGGACATCGTGGTTACGGCCATGCTGAACGCGCTGCAGACGATAGCCGCGTCGGGACGCTGAGCGCCCTGAAAACGCCTCAGGCCTTTTCCGACAGGAACGCGCCGCGTGAGCGGCGAAAGTACACCGTCAGGTACTCGGCACGCACCATCCAGCGGAAGTCCGGATCATCTGAGGCGGTACAGGCAACCACGCGCACCACCGCACTGAGCGGATCACAGGCGAGCTTGAGCAGCTGGGAGGGAACCACCGCACCGACGGTGACAAACTGCAGCCCGCCCAGCGAGATGTCGCGCGTTTCACCACTGAATGGTCCCTGTAGCGGCCAACCATGAAAAAAATTGAGTGCATGGCGCCGGGCCAGACGGCTCGAGGCGCGTTTGCCGATCGTTTCCATGCGCTGGCGTGATGCCTGCCGCAGCGGGCTGCCGCAGGCCGCACACATGGCCTCGCGCGGAATCTGTTCGGTATAGCCGTGTGCTGTGCGGCAATAAATGCAGGCCGGTTGGCGCATGGCAGCCGTAATCGATGTATCTGCCGTGGCAGCCGGTTCAGTGGCCCCCCGCCGGTCATATTCGGCCCGCCTGGCTGCATCCATGAGGGTTTGATAGGCCTCATTGATCAGCGTGGCATTCCACTGGTCGCCGCCCAGATCGGGGTGCATACGCAGCTTCTGCATCAGGGTCCGGTAGCTGGATTTGATGATTTCCGTCGGCGCATCGGGCTGAACGTGCAGGATGCGATAGTAGTTGCGCCGGTTCTCCATGGCTCAATAGGTTAAATTGCCAGCGCAGACCGGTCTAGCGTATCCTGCCGTATGGCCGTTTCGAACTCCGTTCCCCAGCCTTCGCCGCTGGACGCTGATCCTTTTGCCCTGCAGTCGATCACCAAGGCCGAACCGCCTTCCGGTGTCGACACCAGCAACTGGCATCGTTACGTTATTACACAGGGGCACAACACCATCGTTGGCCATCTGCAGGGCAACCATGCCAGCATTGAGCGTTCGGTACAGGAAATCGTCGAGCGCCTCAACGAAAGGCGCCGGGGCAAGACCGGCCGGGTACACCTGAGCCCGGGGCGCAAGAAGAAAGCCGTTACGCAGGACGAGTCGTAAGCGGATTGTCGGCTACCGCCTCACGGTAGACCAGACGTAACCAGAACACACCGATCCCGCCAGCGATCGCGTTGGCGGAAGCCGCCGCAATGAAGATGCCGACCAGGCCAAAGAACTGCGACAGCAGCCAGGCCAGCGGTGCATAGACGGCAATGGTTCGTGACATTGAAATCCACATCGCCGCCACCGGCTTGCCCAGTGCATTCAGCGACCCGTTTACGCTCATCGCACAGCCAAGCGCGATATAGCTGATCGGCACCACATGCATTTGCAGCAGTGCCGTGTCTCTGGCCACACCCTGCAAGCCAAACAGGTCGACGACAAATCCGCCGAACAGCAGCAGGAATGCGCCGATAGCCAGTCCGTAGAACAGCGAGAAGCGGTAAGCGAAGCGGATGCCATCGCCGACACGGTCCAGACGCCGCGCACCGAAATTCTGGCCAACAAACGGCGTCATACCTGCCGACAGAGCCATCATCGACAGCAGCGACAGCCCCTCGATGCGCGAAGCGATACCGAAGCCGGCGACCGACTCCTGGCCGAAGGTCGCGATCTGATGCGTGATAAAGGCCGTCGTGATCGGCGAAACGAGGCTGCTGGTCAAAGACGGCAGGCCCACATGCAGGATGCGCCGCCATGAATCCATGATGAGGTGCAGGTCCAGCGTCCTGATATTCACCAGATGCTCGCGGTACATCACGAAAAACATCGAGGCGAACATGGTCAGGATGTTCGCTATCACCCCGCCCAGCGCCGCGCCCTCGATCTCCATGCGCGGGAAACCGAACAGGCCGAAGATGAGGACCGGATCGATGCAGATATTCAGTATCGCCGCCGTAGACATGATCATCGCCGGCCGCTTGGCATCCCCGGAAGCGCGCAGCACCGAGTTGGCGATCATCGGGGCCACGACAAAGATGCCGCCCCAGTAATAAATGCGCATGTAGCGATGGATGTGCGGCAGGATATTCTCGTCCGCGCCGAGCAGCCGGAACACCGGATCGATCGTCAGCAGACCGATGGCAAGGATCACCGCACCGCACAGCACGCCGAGCAACATCGCATGCGTGGTAATACGTTTGATCTGATCGCGATCTTCGGCGCCAAACAGTCTGGACACCACCGAGGAGGTCCCGACACCCAGCGACATGGCCATCGCACCGACGATGAAGCTCACCGGAAAGGTGAAGGTGATGGCCGCAAGCTGCTCGGTACTGACCCGCGCGATGAAAAACGCCCCGGCCAGGTTATTGGTAACTATGGCAATCATGCCGAGCATCATCGGCAGCATCAGCGACAGGATCGCCTTGCTGACCGGGCCTTCGGTTAGTCTCGCACGCTTTCCAGCCGGTGGTTTCATGGTTCGCTACAGTCCCTGGGTCTCTGCATTGGCATCAATAAGGCGCCGGTACTCGGCATAGGCGTAGCGGTCTGTCATGCCGGCCACGTAGTCGGCAATCGCCAGAGCCCGGCCCGGCTCGCCACGCTCAGCTTCCCATTGACGCGCCCGCGTCGCGTGTTCAGCCGGCATCGCTTCGGGGCTGTTCATGTAAAAGGCGAACAGTTCTTTCAGCATGTCCTGCGCGCGCGAGGTCACCGCAAGCACACGCTCATGCCGGTACAGCTGCCGGTGCAGAAAGCGCTTCAGAGCCAGATGAGCCGTACGCACTGCCGGGCTCAGCGCCACCAGCGGGTGCTTCAGGGCACGCACATCCTCGATGGATTCCGGCTCCCGGGCGGCGATGTTCCTGGCGGTCGTCCCGACCAGATCGCTGACCACTTCGTTGATCATCCCGCGGATGGTTTCGTGGATCAGCGCACGGCGCGATGCCCGCGGATTGGTCTCCAGCAACGGGACATAATGACGCCGGAACAGGGGCACCGCGCACAGTGTCTCCTCGGTCAGCAGCCCGGAGCGCAATCCGTCATCCACATCGTGATTGTTGTAGGCAATTTCGTCCGCCAGATTGACCACTTGTGCTTCCAGCCCCGGCTGATGCCGCAACAGAAACCGCTCGCCAACCGCACCGAGCCGGCGCGCATTCCGTTTTGAGCAGTGCTTGAGTATGCCCTCGCGGGTTTCAAAGCACAGGTTCAGTCCGGGAAACGCAAAGTAACGGTCTTCGAGTTCATCCACCACCCGCAGGGACTGCAGATTGTGTTCGAAACCACCCCACGGTTTCATGCACGCGTCCAGCGCATCCTCACCAGCGTGACCGAAGGGCGGGTGGCCCAGATCATGCGCCAGCGCGATCGCCTCGATCAGCTCCTCGTTCAGATGCAGGGCACGGGCAACAGTGCGGGCGATCTGCGCGACTTCGATCGAGTGCGTGAGGCGGGTGCGGTACAGGTCGCCTTCGTGATTGATGAATACCTGGGTCTTGTAGACCAGTCGGCGGAAGCCACCGGAATGGATCACCCGGTCGCGGTCGCGCTGGAACTCACTTCGGTATGCATGCGACGGCTCCACATGCTGCCGGCCACGACCCGACTCCGCGCAGGCTGCAAAGGGCGCCAGGTGGTGGCCTGGTCCGGCGCCCGGGCCGGTCTGGCGGTTACGCGGCCGGGCCTTCTTCACCGCACGAACTGCTCGCGCAGGAAGTCGGCGAGTTCGTGTGGCGCGTACTCAGCGGTAATTCGGCCGGCACCGATACGGTCGAGCAGTACCAGGCGGATATGTCCGGCGATCACTTTCTTGTCCATGCCCATCGCAGCGAGGAATTTCCCCGGGTCAACCGGTGGCGGGTCAACCGGCAGATTCAGCCGACTGTAGAGACGGCGGATGCGCTCGACTGCGGCACCGTCGATGGTGCCCAGCCGCTGTGCAAACGCGGCGGCCATGCAGGTACCGGCAGCCACCGCTTCACCGTGCAACCACTCGCCATAACCGGCGTGCAATTCGATCGCATGACCGAAGGTATGGCCGAGATTGAGCAATGCGCGGCGGCCATGCTCACGTTCGTCCTGGGCGACGATTTCGGCCTTGAGTTCGCAGGACCGCCGTATCACGTGGCGCAGGGCAGCCGGATCACGTTGCAACAAGCTCTGGGTATGAGCTTCTATCCAGTCGAAAAATGCCGCATCGCCAATCAGCCCGTACTTCACCACTTCGGCCAGACCGGCGGAGAGCTCGCGGTCGGGCAAGGTCTGCAGTGTATCGGTATCGGCCAGCACACACAGCGGCTGGTGAAAGGCGCCGATGAGGTTCTTGCCGCCCGCGTGATTGACGCCGGTCTTGCCACCGACGGCGGAGTCCACCTGTGCCAGCAGGGTGGTCGGCACCTGCAGGAAATCCACGCCGCGCTGATAGATCGCCGCCGCAAAGCCGGCGATGTCGCCGACCACACCACCACCCAGCGCCACGACCACCACATCGCGCCCGTAGCGGCCGGAGACGAGCGCATCGAGTACTGCGTTCACCGTGGCCATGGTCTTGTGGCGCTCGCCGTCGGGCAGGCTGACACTGTTTACCCGGCAACCGCTCATGAGGGCGCGCAGCGGACCGAGATAAATCGGACCTACAGTGTCATTGGTCACGACCAACACGTCGCGATGCTTCAGATACGGCTCAAGAATTTTCGGCTGCGACAGCAGGCCACTGCCGATCAGAACAGGGTAACTGCGCAGACCCAGGTCAACCGACAGGGTAATCAGCATCGTCTGTGACATCTGCGCATGGTACTCAAGCCGGGGACCGGGCGGCGAGATACTGGCAAATCTCGTGGACCACCGAGGCCACCTTGCGGTTATCCGTGTCGACGACGAAATGCGCGATTTCCCGGAACTGCGGTTCACGCGTTGCCATCAGTCGGCTGAGGATTTCCCGCGGATTGCCGTTCTTGAGCAGCGGGCGCCGACGACCACCGCCGGTGCGCTTGAGCTGCTGATCGACACCGGTATGCAGGTAAACGACCAGGCCACGCTCGTGCAGTCTGGCCCGGCTGTCCGGATTCTGCGCAGACCCGCCACCGGTTGCCAGCACGATACCCGGCCGCTGCGTCACCTCATCGATCACCCGGCACTCGCGTTCGCGAAACCCCGCTTCGCCTTCGCGCTCGAAGATAAACGGAATATCCACACCGCTGCGCTTTTGGATGAGCTGATCGCTGTCGATGAACTCGCGGCCCAGCTCGCGCGCGAGCCGCTTGCCGACGGCCGACTTGCCCGAGCCCATCGGGCCGACGAGAAAGATGCTGGTTTCAGGCTGCATTGAAGCAGTGTTTGCGATCGGCGCAGGGCCGTCAACTGGCAGATGCAGGCAGAGCAGAAAGGAACAGGCCGGCTTGCGCCGGCCTGTTCCTTACCTTGTAACCAAACGCCGGGCTCAGGGTGTCGTCGGTGGAATCGTGCAATCGTTAGTGGTCCCGGTTGGCACATCGACGCCGAAGGGACTGAACTGGTTTGGTGGGGCATCAGTCTCGGTTTTAACGTCGGCTGCCAGCACCTGCAGTATAAATACGCTGGACTTGCTGAACTCACTGCCGGTAACGCTCGCTTTCGCAGTCAGCGTCGCCTCAAGCCACTGAGCGTAGTTCTGCGGGTAGAACACGCAGATGCGGGCACGCCCCTGACTGTTGGTTACGACATTGGCAGCGGTACCCTGAGCCCCGGCCGTGGCGCAGGGTGCGCCCAGCGAAGCTGTTTCCGGAACGGCGGCAACCAGCGCAATGTTACCGGCTTCGAGGATTCCATTGTTATTGCCGAGACCACCGACATCCTCGCCCAGGCCAGCATCCAGAATGCCGTTCTTGTTGGCGTCCTCATCCGGGCAGAAAACCGGTGCATTGCCCGCATAAGTCCAGACGCCGGGCGGGTCCGCCCACCCCAGTTGCCCTTTGATGTACTGGCGGGAACGGATGCTCGCCTGCACGGACTTGTTGGCGACCGCATTGCCGTCAACGTCAGTGACCAGGATGACCCATTCCTTGGCATAGGTGGCCGTACCGATTTCAAACAGCGTATTACCCGTTCCCAAGGTCAGGGCAAGTTCCTGCCGGGCAACAGTCAATGCCACGGTGTCGTTGATGCCAGTGCCCTGTACGGTGGCACGAATGACGACACCATTTACGGCGCTGGCATCAGCGCCGGCAGTGTAAACCGACTGGGCATGCCCCTGACTGTCGGTAATATCCTGCCCGACTGACAGCGAGCCACCCGTCGATTCAAGTACGAACTGTACGGTCCTGTTCTTGACCGGGTTGTTGTTTGCATCCCGGACCACTGCCGTCAGCTGGCTCTGCTCCGCGACACCGACCGTCAATGGCGAAGCCTGGAGATCGACTGAATCGGGCGTGGTGGCGATAAACTCGAGCGAGCGGTTCGTGCTCGTCGCTTCAGGATTGGTCGCCGTCAATACCGCCGAGCCTGCGATGCTGGCACTGATCGTGATCGACGCATCGCCGGAAGCATCGGTCAGGGCAGAGCTTGCCGAAAGGGTGCCCCGCGTGGTCGAGAAATTGATGGTCGCTCCAACCTGGGCGACTCCGTTCTTTGTCCAGCGCACAGTAACCGGCTGGACAGCACCCAGGTTGACCTCGGCACCAGCGGTTGGTGCACTGAAGGCAAATACATCGCCCGATACCGTAAGTACCCTGGTCGCATTCAAACCCAGGCCACTGACCGTCAGGGTGTCAGCTCCGGCGGTCGTCGCTGTGACATTGAACGGGACATTGCCGCTGGGATTGGTAGTTGTTACCGGTGCGGAAATCGTATTGCCATTGGCGGAGGTAAGCGTCAGCACCGCGCCCTGGATACCAGCAGCTTTGGAGTCCTTGGCGACAGCAACATAGGAACCTATATCGTTCAACGCGAGTGCATCAGGACCCGTAATGGTGATTGTGGTGCCCACCACATTGACGATGACGCTACCCGACGCCTGGCCTGCCGTAGCCGTCACGGTAATAGCGCGGTTCTGGGCATTGGTGCCGTTTGACAACTGCGCGTAGGCGATACCTGAACCATCCGTAACAGCCTGGGTAACGGCGAGCGAGCCGGAACTGGCTCCAAACTGCACCGTAACCCCGGTGAGGACTGCGTTACTCGCATCCTTGACCTGGGCCGTGATCGCAACCTTGTTGGCGCCACCCTGGTCGGACTGCAACTGTGGCGACGACGCCAGTACCGTAACGATTGCTGCCGTAGCGGCCGCACCGCCGCCGGAGCCACTGATGGTGCCGGCACCACCGCCGCCGCAGGAGGCCAGCGCCGCCGATACCAGCACCACGCCCAAAGAAAGCAATTTCTTCAACACAACAATTCCCTCTCACACACCCAGCGATCCCTGGCTTCGCTGTCGATGATTCCGTTCAATAAATGTTCGAGCCTTCCTTGAGAATCTTTGGCGTCACAAAGATCAGCAGTTCGGATTTGTTTGAAACCTTGCGGGTCGAGCGGAACAGCACGCCGACACCGGGGATGTCACCGAGGAACGGCACCTTGCTGACCTGCTCACCTTCTTCCGTCTCGTAGACGCCGCCGAGCACCACGGTCTGGCCGCTGTTGACCAGCACCTGTGTATCGACGGCACGCGTATCGATGCTTGGCACCGAGCCGCCGCGTTCGTTGGATATGACTGCACCAACGCTGTCCTTGGTTACCTTGAGGTCCAGAATGATCCGGTCATCAGGCGTGATCTGCGGCGTTACCGTAAGGCTGAGGACCGCCTCCTTGAACTGCGTGGTGGTAGCACCGCTGGAAGAGGACTCCTGGTATGGAATCTCGACACCCTGACGGATCGAGGCCTCCTTCTGATTGGCGGTAATGACACGCGGTGAAGAAATCACCTCGCCGCGGCCCTCGGCCTGCAATGCGGAGAGTTCCAGATCAACCAGATAGTCTTCGCCGAGCAGGGCAAGGCCGAGACGGCCAGCCGGATTCGCCACTGGCAGGTTCACGTTGTAACGATCTGTCAGCGCAGGCAGCTGTACCGGATACTTGGAGCCCGTGGACTGCTGGTTGGTCAGTGCGGAGTTGACAATCGTACTCGTACCGGCTGCAGAACCAGACACCGCGACGAGTCCGTCGCTGGTATCGTGGACACCGGTCACGCCCCACCGCATGCCGAGGTCGCGACTGAAATCATCGTTCACGATCACGATGCGCGACTCGATCAGGACCTGACGTACCGGAATATCCAGCGTGCTGACGAGCCGGCGGATCTCCTTGATGTTCTCGCTGACGTCCTGTACCAGCAGCGTGTTGGTACGTTCGTCTATCGCCACGCTACCGCGCTCGGAAAGCAGCGCATTGCCCTTGCCACCCTTGCCCTTCATCAGTTCGGCGAGGTCAGCGGCCTTGGCATAGTTGACCTGCAGGAACTCGGACAACAGGGGCTCGAGTTCACGTATGTCCTTGCGGGCTTCGAGGTCGGCTTTTTCGCGCGAAGCGATCTCGTCAGCCGGCGCGACAATTATCACGCCGCCGTTCTCGCGCATGTCCAGTCCCTTGGTGGCCAGGACGATGTCGAGAGCCTGATCCCAGGGCACGTTCTGCAGGCGCAGGGTGACATTGCCGGCCACGCTGTCGGACACGATGATGTTCCGGCCGCTGACATCTGCCAGCAGCTGCAGCACGGCCCGGGTCTCGATATCCTGGAAAGAGAGCGTGAGCCGCTCGCCCGTGTACTCACGATCTGGACTGAACAGGGTCGGCCTGGTGCTCTTTTCCGCAGCGACTACCGGCGCGACCTCGACGGTGAAAACGCTGTCGGACTGGTAGGCAAGTTCCTGGAACGGCATTTTGGCGGCGATGCTGATGCGCGTACCGGTGGAAGTGCCCGTCGATTCAATCGAGTTTACGGGTGTTGCGAAGTCGGTAACATCAAGACGCTTCTGCAGGTTGGCCGGAAGTGTTGCACCGTTGAACGAAAGCACCACCCGATCGCCTTCCTTGCGGACATCGACCGGCGTTGCGGGATCCGACAGCGTGATCACGACCCGCCCGGCGCCATTGTCGCCACGACGGAAATCCACGCCGCTGACGCTGCGGCCGGCTTTGGCGACGGAAGCCATTGCGGCGGGTGCAGCGCTGGTCTCAGGGAATGAAGTCCCGGCAGCGGCAGCTTCCGGCGCACCGAGGGTTACCACGATGGCGTTGCCATCGACGCGGGTCTGATAAGGCACCATTCTGTCGAGATTCAGAACAACGCGGGTCTTGCCGCCAGCCTCAGCAGCAAGAATTGTGGACAGCGGACCGATGTTGACGTCCTTGCGCCGCTTGTCGAGTCCGAGCGTCGTGTTCTGCAGGTCGAGAGAGATGCGGGCAGGGTTGTCGATGGTAAAAGCCAGGGGCTCGGACGCAGCGCCAGAAGTCAGAAGGCGCAATTCGATGCGATTGCCTGACAGCGACTGGACCTCGATATCCTTCAGCTGGTTTGCCGCCGGCGCAGCCTGGGCCAGCGCGACAGACACCCCGGTCAACGCGATTGCCAGCGCGCTGATCCATGCTGCAAGGACGCAGCTGACGGTTTGCCGCCTGCCGGTTGGTCCTGCCATCTCACTGCCCCTGGTCGTGCTCATCATCCCGTACTCCCAACCATATTCTTGCGTCGGCAACTCAAATCCGTGTCCCGCTGCGCGGCCACGGAAACCCCGCCTCAATTTCCAAGCGCGATAGAGGCCGACCGTTTGTAGAAGCCACCCATGCCATCCGGCACCAATTCTTCAACCTGGATCTCTGCTTGCGTTACGGCAACGACGTGGCCGTCGTACTGGCCGATATAGTTGCCGGGCAGAACCTTGTGCAGCAAACCGTCTCTGGTCTGCACCAACCCGTAAGTAGCCTTGCCCTGACTAAGCGTTCCTGCCATCGCAAGCGTATCGAGCGGGAACTGCTCCAGATACTCCTTGGGGCGGGCCGAATCCGGGCGCGGCCCCGTTATACCTGCGTGACCCTGCGGCTGGTCCGGTACGAATGGCGAACGCAGCGACTCGGCCGCGTAGCCAAAGGTCTCGTACGGCTTGACCTGCGGCAAGGCTTCAATGCGGCCACCCGGCCGCGCCTTGACGGTGTCGATATACTTTTCGAGATCCGACTTGCTGCCACCGCAGCCGGTCAGCAGCGCGGATGCAAGCAGGATCCCGGCACCGGCCTGCCGGAGGCGAAAGCTGTACAGCATGGATAGAACCCTGATCATCTAGCCCTTCTTCCCCGCCTTCGCTTTGGCCGGCTTCACGCCCTTGCTGTTCTCGCGGGTCGTTCTGGATTTCTTGCCGCGCGGCCCCTTGGCTCCAGCCTCGGCATCCGCCGCAGCCTGCAACTCTTCCTCATCCAGATAGCGATAGGTTTTTGCGGTGACGTTAAGGACCAGCTCGTCAAAGCCGGGATTCTTGCCCTTGGGCGCGATCTCGATGTCGTGCAGCGTCACGATACGGGGCAGCGCGGCGATGTCGCTCACAAAGCGGCCGAACTCATGATATGAGCCGGACAGGCGGATCTTGATGGGCTTTTCCGCGTAGAAATCCTTGCGGACTTCTTCGGCCGGCTGGAACAGCTCTTCCTGCAGGCCGGCACCGCGCCCGGTCTGGGAGATGTCCACCAGCAGATTGGGGATTTCAGTTTTGCCGGGCAGCTGCCGGAGCATCGTGCCGAAGGAGCGCTCGATTTCGGCAAGCTGCGCCTTGTACGCCGTGAAATTGGCTGCCTTGCGTTGCTTGCTCTCGAAATTGCTGCGCAACTCGCGCTCTTCAGCCTGCGCTTTCTCGAGTTTCGGCATCTGGTTTTGCCAGACAAAGGTCCAGAAACCACCGGCACCGGCAATTACGAACAGCAGCGCGATAAAGAATGCCTGGATCGGGAACGGCCAGCGGCCAATGTCGTTGACATCCAGGTTACGGAGATCGTCAAGGAAGTTCATTTTGCGACCCCCTCATCCGCCTTGGATACCTGGCTGGCCGTCACCACAAACTGTGATGAGCGGCCGGCAAACTCGCCGGTCTCCTGCGGCACGCCCTTCTTGCTTTTCGCTCCTGCTTCGCGCACCTCAACGACCTCAAGGTCAGGCTGCGTGAACCATGGCGACTTGTCGAGATTGCGCATGAAGGCGGATACACGGGTATTCGATTCGGCATCACCGCGGATTTCCACGCGCTTGCCGGACTGCTTCACCGAGGTCAGACGCACACCGTCCGGCAGCGTCCTCACCAGCTCCTCAAATACATGCACGATTTCCGGCCGGCTACGCTGGAGCTGCTCGATGATTTCCATGCGGGCCAGCAGCCGTTCTTTCTTGGCTTCAAGATCGAGGATCTCGGCTATGCGCCCATCAAGCAATTTGATCTCATCTTCGAGCAGCTTGTTGCGGGCCACCTGACTGCTGACAACCCCGTCCATGACGAGGTTTGAAACGAGAATCACCAGGCCGGCAGCAGCGACGGCCGCACCCAGCCCGATAAAGAACTGGTTGCGCCGCTTGGTGCGCAGTTCATCGCGCCAGGGCAGTAGATTAATGCGTGGCATATCAGTCGAAACTCCGAAGCGCGAGCCCACATGCGGTCAGCAGTGCAGTGGAGTCCTTGCGGATACCCTGTGATTTGGCCCGGCTGGAGATCTTCATCTGGCCGAGTGGATCACCGATCTCGGTGGGTATGCCGACCTTGCTTGAAATGACGTCTGCAACACCCGGTATGTTTGCGCAACCACCGCAGACCAGAATCTGGTCTGGCTGCTCCCGGCCGCCGCCGGAAGCGAGGAAGAACTGCAGCGAACGGCTGACCTGCTGGGTCATGTCATCCATGAACGGGTCGAGCACTTCCGGCTGGTAATTACCGGGAAGTCCACCCTCTTTCTTGGCACGCCCTGCATCCTCGAGGCTGAGGCCGTAGGTGCGCATGATTTCCTCGGTGAGCTGTTGCCCGCCGAAGGAGAAGTCGCGGGTGTATATCACCCGCATGTCCTGCAGAACGCTGAAGGTGGTATTGCTGGCGCCGAAATCGACGATGGCGATCTGATGCTGCATGCCTCCGTCCGGCATCTGGTGCATGAGCAGATGACAGGCATTCTCAAGTGCGAAGGGCTCGACATCGACGACGCGGGCTACAAGACCCGCCGCTTCGACCGCAGCCTTCCGCTGATCGACGTTCTCGGTACGAGTTGCGACCAGCAGGATATCGAGCATTTCGGGATCCGTCGCCGATGGCCCCATCACTTCGAAATCAAAACTGACTTCTTCCATCGGGAAGGGAATGTACTGATCGGCCTGGATCTCTACCTGACCCTCAAGCTCACGTGCGGTGAAGCGCCGTGGCATCTGGATGATCTTGGTGATGGCGGCATCGCCGCCGATTGCGATGGCTGCGTCTTTCGAGCTGGTGCCCGCACGCTTGACGGCGCGGCGAATGGCTTCGCCCACGGCCGGTGCATCGACGATCGTTTTCTCGTTGATCGAGTTAGGTGGCGTTGGCTCCGCGGCATAGCTCTCCGCACGGAAAGTCTTGCCGCTCTGAGACAACTCAACGAGCTTGATCGATGAAGTTGTTATGTCAAGGCCAATCAGAGGCCTGGAACGTGAACCGAAAAGCACAGCTTTTCCCTTCTAAACCCGGAAGTTGCGCGAACAAAGTCTTCGGCACGTCACGACTTGCATTTAACCATATATCACTGCCGATAGAAACGCGATGTGACGCTCGTCACCTGTTCAGAAACACCGCCGCGATCAGCCCGCGAAGGCAGACTTCGGCGCTTCTGATCCAGAAGCCCGGTCACCGGACAACAATGCATGGGGAACAGCGCGCCCTGGCCGCGGGTCACGATCTGGATCGCACCCGAAAGCGGCAAGCACAGAAGAGTCGTACGCAGAGGGTACAGATGACGGATACATCAGAAAATCCGTAATCTGGCGGCCCCGCTGTCGTAGGATCCTGCACTTGCGGCGCGGCGCCCAAATACGGCGCAACTCCTCAAGCAGTCCCGTAGACCGGTAGCTTTGCGTCCCCACCTTTCAGTAGGTTTGCCCAAAAACCGCGGCCAATATGCATAATCGTTACGGGCCGCGCAAGGTACCTTTCCCGCTTCTCAATGAAAATTCTGATTCGAGTCCTGCTGGCACTGCTCGGCATCGTGCTTACCGGTGCCATCGCTGGTGGCGTAACCGCCGGTACGGCTTGGTATTTTCTTTCACCAGGCCTGCCTTCTGTCGAGCACATGCAGGACGTTCCGCTGCAGGTACCGCTGCGTATCTATTCCCGTGACGCACGTCTCATTGCGCAGCTCGGGGAGTACCGCCGAATCCCGGTCCGCTACAGCGAGATTCCGGCGGTGGTCGTGCACGCCGTGCTGGCAGCAGAGGACGACCGCTTCTTTGAACACCCCGGTTTTGACTACGAAGGCCTGATGCGCGCGGGCAGCCACCTCATACTGACCGGCAGCCGGACCCAGGGCGGCAGCACCATCACCCAGCAGCTCGCGCGAGCCTATTTTTTAAGTCCCGAACGCACCTTCGTACGCAAGGCCAAAGAACTCTTGCTGGCGCTGAAGATCGAGCAGGCCTTCAGCAAGGAAGAGATTCTCGCCCTTTACCTCAACAAGATTTTCTTCGGCCAGCGCGCCTACGGTATCGCGGCGGCAGCTGAAGTCTATTTTGGCAAGCCACTCGATCAGCTGTCTGTCGCAGAAGCCGCAACCATCGCCGGCATACCCAAGGCACCCTCGTTGCTGAACCCGGTGTCTGACCCGGTACGTGCGGGCGAGCGCCGCGCCTATGTGTTGCGCCGTATGCTGGAGCTTGAGTTCATCGACGGGGGCGCCTATCGGCAGGCGCTCGATACGCCGGTCGAGTCGCAGCTGCACGTACCCGCGACCGAACTCGATGCGCCCTATATCGCGGAAATGGTCCGCGCTGAAATGGTGACCCGTTTCGGCACGGACATCACCAGCCAGGGCTACCGGGTTACCACGACCATCGACAGCCATCTGCAGAACAGCGCGGACCGCGCACTGCGCACCGCCTTGCTGGAGTACGACCGGCGACACGGGTACCGCGGTGCCGTTGCTCATGTGGACGGGGCCCTGCCCGCAGACGATGCGGGGCGACAGCAGCTGCTGGACGCATACCCGGTGCATCCGGATCTTTACCCGGCCCTGGTGACGCGCCTGCACCCTGACAACTCGGCAACCCTGTACATACACGACGTGGGCCTGGTCACCATGCCATGGACCAACCTGAAGTGGCGACGCTATGTGGATGACGCAAGCGTCGGCCCGGCCCAGCAATCCGTTGCCGAGATCGTGTCGGCCGGCGATGTCATCTATCTGCTGCGCACCGTCAGCCGTGGCTGGCTGCTCGCACAACTGCCGGAGGTGCAGGGCGCGCTGGTAGCGCTGGACCCGCTGGATGGCGCAGT
The DNA here is from genome assembly GCA_964371995.1 of uncultured Chromatiaceae bacterium. Taxonomy (GTDB): domain Bacteria; phylum Pseudomonadota; class Gammaproteobacteria; order Steroidobacterales; genus SHZI01. The sequence goes on from CAYJPG010000003.1 coordinate 34,284, forward strand.
CGTGGCACTGGCTGGCGGCTATGATTTTTTTGCCAGCAAGTTCAACCGGGCAATACAGGCAAAACGCCAGCCGGGCTCATCATTCAAACCATTTGTCTACTCGGCTGCGCTGGAGAACGGTTTCACCCCGGCGACGATCGTCAACGATGCGCCGGTTGTGTTTGAAAACACCGGCACCGACGCCGACGAATGGCGGCCGCAGAACAATTCAGGGCAGTTCTACGGCCCCACCCGGCTGCGCGAAGGCCTGGTCAAATCCCTGAATCTGGTCACCATCCGCGTTCTGCTGAGTGTCGGCGTTGCCAGGGCAATCAACTACATCAGGCCATTCGGCCTGCCGGACAGCGCCATGCCGCCAAACCCGACCATGGCACTCGGCAGCGGAGAGGCCACACCACGGGACATGGCAGCAGGCTTTGCGGTGTTCGCCAATGGCGGCTATCGCGTCGAGCCATACCTTGTTGAGCGGATTGAGGATGCCTACGGGACGGTGATTTTCCAGGCCCCCACCCGGTTGGTCTGCGCAAGCTGCACGCCACGCTGGTTCGGCCCGAATAAGCCGCAGGCTGAAACCGGCATTGACGCAACTCCCGTGCCGACCAGGACGGGCCCGGAAATCCCCGCCTACCTGGATGCGGAGGAGATGATTGCGCATGCCGAGACCTGGCGCCCCACAGCAATCGAAGCACCGGAGTTCATGTCGGCAGCTGGCAGGGCACCGCGGATAATCACCGCCGAGAACGCCTACCTCGTCTACGACATGATGCGCGACGTGATCCGGCGGGGCACGGGCGTTCGGGCCCGGGCGATTGGCCGTGAAGATATTGCGGGCAAGACCGGCACCTCGAATGACCGTCGCGATGCTTGGTTCAGCGGCTTCAACGGCCAGCTGGTCGCCACTGCCTGGGTGGGCTTTGATCAGGAGCGAAGCCTTGGACCTCGTGAGGAAGGCGGCCGGACCGCACTGCCCATGTGGTTGTACTTCATGGCCGACGCATTGCACGGCGTACCGGAGACGCCGCTATCGCGACCGCCGGGCATCGTGACCGCACGCATTTCTGCCGAAACCGGAATGCTGGCGTCCTCAGGCGAGCCCGGCAGCATGTTTGAACTGTTTCGCGAGTCGGACCTCGAAATACTGAATGGTGCCAGCAGCCTGGCGACAGGCCGCGGGCAGCAGGCTGCGCCAGCGGGATACGAGAATGAGATTTTCTGACCGTGACCGTCCGGATCATCAGCGCCAGGCTCTCGCCGTTGAAGCGGCGCGGATAATCCAGGAAGAAGGCCTGCTCGATTTTCGCAGCGCCAAGGCCAAGGCAGCGGCGCGCCTCGGGCTGGGCCGACGGGCCCACCTGCCGGACAATACCGAGATAGAAGCCGCACTTGCCGAGCGTAACCGGATCTTTCACAGCGAGGCACTTCCGGAACTGCTCGCGACATTGCGCCACGCGGCCTTTGAACTGATGCGCGACCTCGGCAGTTACCAGCCGCGACTGGTGGGCGATGTACTGAGTGGCAACGCCACGATTCATTCCAGCGTTAATCTGCATCTGTTCAGCGATACCACCGAAGCAGTCAGTGCAAGCCTGGAATCATTGGGACTTGGCTACCGGATCATCACCCGGCGTCATCGGCTCCGACACGACAAGGTGGAACAGTTCCCCGGCTTTCGCTTCCGCGCACATGGCTGCGATTTCAGCAGCACGGTGTTCCCGGTGCGTCTGCGCGGTCATGCGCCGCTGAGCCCGGTAGACGGGCATCCCATGCGACGGGCAGGTATCCGCGAACTGGCGGCGCTGCTGGAACTGCCGGCGGAACCGGGGTCGTCGACCTCAGCCTGAGCAGCGCCGTTCAGCGCTTGCTGACATCCAGATAGTCGCGGCGGGTCGGGCCCGTATACAACTGACGCGGCCGGCCAATACGCCCGTCCGGATCGGTGATCATTTCCCGCCAGTGCGCCACCCAGCCAACGGTCCGCGCGATGGCAAACATCACGGTGAACATGGACTTGGGAATGCCCAGCGCCCGATAGATGACGCCGGAGTAGAAGTCGACGTTCGGGTAGAGCTTCTTCTCGATGAAGTAGGGATCCTTCAGCGCGATCTCTTCCAGCTGCAGGGCCAGATCGAAGAGCGGCTGGTTCCGGCCCAGACGCGCAAGCACCTTGTGGCAGGTCTCGCGAATAATCGTCGCCCGCGGGTCATGGTTCTTGTAGACGCGATGACCAAAACCCATCAGGCGGAACGGATCGTCCTTGTCCTTCGCCCTGTCGATGTACTTCGGGATATTGGCAACGGTACCGATCTCTTCGAGCATCTTGAGTACGGCTTCGTTGGCCCCGCCGTGCGCAGGCCCCCAAAGCGCCGAGATGCCAGCAGCTATCGCAGAGTAGGGATTGGCACCGGAACTGCCGGCAATGCGCACCGTCGAGGTGCTGCAGTTCTGTTCGTGGTCGGCATGCAGGATAAACAGCAGGTCGAGCGCTTCTGCTGCGACGGGGTCGATGTGATAGTCCTCGGCCGGCACCGCAAAGAACATGTGCAGGAGGTTTGAGCAATAGTTCAGGTCGTTGCGCGGATAGGTAAAGGGCTGGCCCAGGGAATGCTTGTAGGCGGCCGCCGCAATCGTCGGCAGCTTGGCGATAATCCGGTGCGCGAAAATATCGCGATGGCGCGGATCATGGATGTCCGTGGTGTCATGGTAGAAGGCAGACATTGATCCGACCACGCCGGTGACCATGGCCATCGGATGTGCGTCGTAGTGAAAACCGTTGAAGAGACGCAGGATGGTCTCGTTCAGCATCGTATGGGTGCGGATTGAGCGATCAAATTCAACCAGCTGGGTCTGTGAAGGCAGGTCGCCATACAACAGCAGCCATGCCACTTCGATGAAAGAACTCTTGCTGGCAAGCTGCTCGACCGGGTATCCCCGATACATGAGGATGCCCTTGTCGCCATCGATATAGGTGATCTTGCTTTCGCAGCTAGCGGTTGAGCCGTAACCGGGATCGTAGGTAAACAGGCCCTGGGAGGTAAACAGGCTGCGGATATCGACGACATCCGGGCCGGTGGTTCCGGAACGCGATGCGAGTTCAAACTCCTTGCCCGAGCTGGTCTCCCTGACGATATAGCTTCGTCCGTTCTGGTTAGCGTCGCTCATTTGTTCTATCGGGCTCCCAGGTTTGTATTGCGACGACGAGGCTCAGCCGCCGTACCGCCTAGACAGCACCGGGACCAAACAGCACCACATTATAGGGAACGCGACCGGACCATGCACGAGCCGGCGCAGGTCATCGGGGGATTCAGCGGTTGAGCGTACTGAAAAAAAACCGGCGCAGCTGATATCAGGCGCGAGCGTATTTGCGGCGGAACTTGTCAACTCGTCCGGCGGTATCCAGCATTTTCTGCTTGCCGGTATAGAACGGATGACAGGCGGAACAAACCTCGACGCTCAGATCGTGTCCAAGCGTGGACCGGGTAAGGAATTCGTTACCGCAGCTGCAGGCTACTTTGATTTCGGCGTAGGCGGGATGTATGTCGGCTTTCATGATCGCTGGCACCGCTGGTAGGGATTCGCCCGAAGACCGGTACGGCCAAAGGGCGCCGAAGAATAGCGATTAGCCTTCTGGATGGCAAGCCGGAATGTTATCCACAAAAGCTGTGGATAACTCTGTGGAGACATTGCTTTCATGCGGCTGCGCTTGATGCGACCAGAGGGAAGCTGCTGCTTTGGCGAAGAAGTAGCCAAAACAACAAGTTACATTAAAACAAGCACTTAAAGTGCATTGATGGGTGTTGAACTTAATACCGGGACTCTATCCCCATGATATTTGGCCCCTCCCACTGCCTTGTGTATAAGAGCCACTGCGGCAGCGTCTCAGTCCAGGTTCGACAGAAGCTCCTGTAGCCGCCGCAGCGCTGCCTGGCGATGGCTGCGCCGGTTCTTTTCGGCCGGATCCATGCTGGCGGCGTGCTTTCCGCTCTCAAGATCGATAAACAACGGGTCGTAGCCAAAGCCCCCCGTACCCCGGCAGCTTTCGGCGATTCTCCCCTCCCAGGCGCCCTCGGCAATCAAGGGCGACTCGTCGTCAGCATTGCGCACGAAAGCCAGACAGCAGCGATAGCGGGCCGTACGTTGTGCAGCGGGCACGCCAGCCAGTTCGGCCAGCAGCTTTTCGTTGTTGGCAGTATCGCGGGCATCGGCACCCGCGTACCTGGCGGAATAGACGCCGGGCGCGCCGTTCAGGGCATCGACCTCAATACCTGAATCGTCAGCGAGTGCCGGCAGGCCGGTGACCGCAGAGGCATACCGGGCCTTCAGCAACGCGTTTGCGCAGAAACTCGTGCCCGTCTCTGCAACCGGAGCAACGCCGAGCGCGGATTGTGCGACCAGCTGCCAGCCGGAACCCAGCAGCTGCTGGAACTCACGAATCTTGCCGGGATTGCCACTGGCCAGTACCAGCTTGCGTGGCGCTGACATGAATCGGCCGCCGGACCGGACGTCAGCCAGTCCGGCCCCGGTTGCCGGGCTTCTGCTGGGCACGCCAGTCATCGATCGCCGCCGTCTGCACTGCCATGATCTCGCGGATGCCGGTCGCTGCGAGGTCGAGCAGCGTGTTGAGCTCATCGCGCCGGAAGGCATGACCCTCGGCAGTGCCCTGCACTTCGATGAAACTTCCGGCTTCATTCATCACAACGTTCATATCGGTTTCAGCAGCGGCATCTTCAGCGTAGTCGAGATCCAGAACCGGCTGGCCGCGGAAGATTCCGACCGACACGGCTGCAACCTGGCCGTGCAGCGGACTGGTCGCAATAGCGCGACTGCGCAACAGCGATTCGACCGCAATCGACAGTGCCAGAAAACTGCCCGAGATCGCCGCAGTTCGCGTACCGCCATCGGCCTGCAAGACATCGCAATCAAGAGTGATCGTCCGCTCACCGAGCGCTTCGAGATTGGCTGCCGCACGCAGCGAGCGGCCTATAAGGCGCTGGATTTCGAGCGTTCTGCCGCTCTGCTTGCCCTGCGCTGATTCGCGACGCATGCGACTGTGTGTCGACCGCGGCAGCATGCCGTATTCGGCAGTAATCCAGCCGCGCCCCGAATTGCGCAGAAAAGCCGGTACGCCGGATTCGACGCTGGCGGTACAGAGCACGCGCGTTTCGCCGAAGCTCACCAGCACGGAACCCTCGGCGTGGCGGGTAAAGCCGGTCCTAAAGTTCACAGGGCGCATTTCGGCAGCCAGGCGGCGACTCGGCCGCGACGAAATATCAGTCTCGGGCATCTGATCCAGTCCTCGTGTGCCGCTTGCGGGCTTCAGCTCATTCCAGAAAGCGCAGCGCGACTGCGGAAGTGTTGTCACTGTGCGGGCTGCTGATGCGTACCGACTGCTCGCCGATGCGGCGCAGACCGGCAGCAAGCGCCTCGCCATCCGTACCCAGGCTGGCCAGCCGCTCATCGCCGAGCCCGGACCACAGCCCATCGGAACAGGCGAGCAGAATATCGCCACGCTCAAGGCGCTTCTGGCGCGTAATCGTCATGCCCGGCAACCAGGTATCGCCGCCCAGGCAGCACTCCACGTAGTTGCGCATCGGATGTGCCGCGATGTCGGCTTCAGTGATGACGCCGTCCTGGAGCAGGAGCTCCACATGACTGTGGTCCCGGGTACGCTCAAGAACCTTGGCCTCGCGGAGGTGATAGACCCGGCTGTCGCCGACATGGGCAAAAATTGCGGCACCGTCCTGCACGAGGCAAAGCGCACAGGTAGCACGCGGACGCACCTCCATGGACAGGCTCGCGCCCAGCAGTACGAGATTCGCATGCGCCCGTCCGATAGCCAGGTGCAGAAAGCCGATCGGATCAAAAACCGGATGCTGGATGCGGCCAAAGGCATCCCGGATGGTTTCGGCGGCGAGCTTTGCTGCGCCGGCCCCGTCGGAGTGGCCACCCATGCCGTCTATGGCGATGAGCAATACCGACTTCTCTCCTGCAATAACCAGAACCCGGTCCTGATTTTCTTCCCGATTACCGATCAGGCTCAGATCTGCATACTCGACTCGCAAGGCGACCTCACCAGGGAAAGCCCATGTGTACAAAAATACTGGGGTGCGGAACTACAATGTACCGCCGCGCATGACAGTCTAAGCGCCACCCTGCAGCGATGCACACAATCTTTGCCATAAAGCAGAGGCACAGCCATAGCCCATATACTGGGCCAGGCACTTTCAGCCGGAGTACAGCACTTGATCCGCAGCATGACGGGTTTCGCACAGTCCGATACCGCTACCCCGCAGGGTGTTCTGCTCTGGGAACTGCGCTCGGTAAATAACCGCTACCTCGAAGTTCAGCTCAGGCTGCCGGAACTGTTCCGGCCCATCGAGAACGAAGTGCGGCAGCTGGCGGCTGCGCGGCTGGGACGCGGCCGTATCGAGGCCAGCCTCACCCTGCGCAACCCCCAGGGACAGCTGGCGGCCAGTCAGCTCAACCTCGCGCTGGCACGCCAGATCATCGGCCATGCGCGGGCGTTAGCCGATGAGATCCGGAATACAGCTGCGCTGAACCCGCTCGAACTGTTGCGCTGGCCCGGTATCCTCGAGCAGGAAGAACAGGATCTTTCCGCCCTCTTGCCGATGGCCGTCGCCGGCTTTGACGCGGCATTGACCGACCTCGACGATGCCCGCGGGCGGGAAGGCGCGCGCATTGAGGAAATGTTCGAAAGACGACTGGCTGAAATCGAAAGTGGTGTTGCCGCGGTAGTCGCTCGCCTGCCCGCCGTGCTGACGCGTATCCGTGAACGGCTGGCCGAACGGATCGAGGCACTGGGCATCCCCGCCGACCGCGAGCGCCTGGAGCAGGAGATCGCGTTGCTCGCGCAAAAGCTTGATGTCAGCGAAGAACTGGACAGACTTACCGCCCATATCGCGGAGTTCCGCAGCAATCTGCGCTCCGGCATCCCGGTCGGGCGCCGACTCGACTTCCTGGTACAGGAATTCAACCGTGAGGCCAATACCCTGGCCTCCAAATCTGCCGACGCAGATACGACCAGGCAGGCCGTAGACATCAAGGTACTGATCGAGCAGATTCGCGAACAGGTCCAAAATGTTGAATGATGTTTTCAGGACATGTCACACCATTTCACTGAGTCGGTGAAAGAGAGAAAAGCCCGGGAAAAGCCGGGCTTTTTTCATCTCACGTCATTGCAGGTACCCACATACAAGCGCAAGATTCTCATGTACCCAGACGTGTACACAAGGCGATTGGGTACACATTTTCCGGGTACACACGGGTGACACATGGCAAAGCTGACGGATATACAGATTCGCACCTGGATCAAGTCCGGCGACCGATTCGCAGGGAGGAGCGACGGCAAGGGACTGACTCTCGTGTGGCGGGATGACGACCGGGTGCCGATCTGGCGCTTTCGCTACCGCTTCGCGGGCAAGCCGCGAACGATGAACTTGGGTAGCTACACCGACCTCTCCTTGGCGAAGGCCCGCGATACTGTGGAGACACTTCGGGCGCAGGTGAAGCTCGGCCACGATGTTGCAGGAGAGAAGCAGGAGCGGAAGAAGAAGGCTGTGGCCAAGATCGAGGCCGCGAGGTTGGTGCGCACGGTCGGCCAGTTGGCGGACGAGTATCTGGAGCGCGTGATCATCGGCCGCTGGAAGCACCCGAATATCGTCCGCAGTCGCATCGAGCGAGACATCAAGCCGAACATCGGGCTGATGGACGCCAAGGATGTCCGGCCGCCGCATATTGACGATTTATTGAAAAAAATCCTCGCACGCGGGGCACCTACCGTTGCCAACGACGTACTGCGATGGCTTCGACGCATCTTCAACTTCGGTATCAAACGGGGCTATTTGGAAATGAACCCGGCGGCAGCGTTTGACCTGTCGGATGCCGGTGGCCGGGAGGAAGCCCGCGACCGATGGCTGACCCTGGATGAGTTGGTGGTCCTGTTCGAGGCGATGCGCACCACCGCCGGCTTCACCGTGCAGAATGCGCACACCGTCCGGCTGCTGCTGATGCTGGCCGTCCGCAAGCAGGAACTGATCGCCGCTCGCGTGGCCGAACTCAATCTCGACAATGCCATCTGGATGCTGCCAGCCGAACGGACAAAGACCGGCAGGGAGATCGCTATCCCGCTGCCGCCGCAGGCCGTAGCCTCGCTGCGGGAGTTGATCCGCCTCGGCGAAGGAAGCGCGTACTTGCTCCCCGCGCGCAAGGCCCAGGACCGGATGCTGCCCCACATACACGAGAACACGTTAAACCAGGCATTGGCAAAACTACGTTCAAAACTTGGGACCATGCCTCATTTCACGGTCCACGACTTTCGGCGGACCGCCAAGACGCAGTTGCAGGCGCTCGGTACTGCACCGTGGATTTCCGAGCGATGCCTGAACCACAAGCTCAAGGGGGTCGAGGGTCGCTATGACCGTTACAGTTACATTGACGAGCGGCGCGAGGCCCTGGGGAAATGGGCCAACGTCCTGGAACGCTGCGAGCACGGTATCGGACAGGTGACACCGATTCGGAAGCGAGCGGGTAACTAGCCGAACGCGGCTTGTGGACTCAAGATATTGAGCCACTTGAGGTTTTCTGACATGACCTGCTCTCTTGTGGGGTGCCTCGGAAAGGGTGATTGATAGTTCAGCTCCTCACAACGGAGCTGAACATGTCTGAAAGCAACATTCCGGCGCTGCCGGAAGCCCTGAGGAACTTCGACGCCCTCCCTGACTCGGCCGAGGTCCGGCAACCGGTCGTTGAGGCCTTGTTCGGCATCAGCGCTGCCAGCGTCTGGCGCTGGTCACGCGCAGGCCTCTTGCCAAAGCCGCGCAAACGCGGGCTGCGCGTCACCACCTGGAATGTGGGAGAGCTGCGGGCCACCCTTCTGATGAGGGGCGTACCATGAAATCCAGCAGGAGCCGCACCAAGCTCGCCGACCCGCACGTTCGTCTCTATGGGTGGGAGCTGGCGTCGCCGGCCTACCGCTCGCTCTCTCCTGATGCCCGCGCGCTGCTCGTGGATTTCCGCTCACTGTTCTCCGGACGCGAGAACCGCGTGTTCTTCAGCATCCGGGACATGATGGAGAAGCTTGGCGGCACTGGTCAGGCTCGGGCAATGAACGCCCGGGATGAGCTGCTGGATCGCGGCTGGATTCGTGAGATCGAGCGTGGCAGCTTCCACCGCAAAACACGGCTCGCAACAGTCTACGCGCTGACCAATGAGCCGATTCACCAGCGAGATGGACAGGTCGCACCAAAGGACTATATGCGCTGGAAGTCACCGAAAACGACAGTAGTTAAATTGGATACCGACAGTACCGATGCTGAATACCGAGTTTCGACTGAAAAAGCCGACTTTGCCGCTCACGGTAGTGAATCCGGATACCGTCAACCGGAAAAAGCACGATCCGCGGTAGCCGCCACGGGTACACAGATAGGTTACCAAGCGCAGCTTGATGCCCTACCACTGCTCTATGCCGCCTTCTGGTACCCGATGACTGACCAGCAGCAGATCGGCGCCATCCTGTTCGGTCTACTGAACCTATGCGAAGCCGGATCGTCCGCATGATCTGCCACTGCGGCGGCCAGACAATCCGAATGCGCGCCCGCGAAGGCGATGCGACGCTGAAGTGGCATCAGTGCGGCGCTTGTGGTCGATGTGACGGGTTTGAGCTGCACATCTGCGATGTACAGGCCGCAAACGGGCAAGCCGCGCGTCGGGTGTCCCATGATTCTGCCGTAATCGCACTCATGTCCAGGCGATACCGCAAACGTGGCCGAGTCCTCGCACCTACGGAGACTGCGGCATGAACGACACGATCTCGGATGACGAAAACACCGAGTGGTCGAAGACCATGTCCGCCCATGCTCTTGATCCGCAATTCAGCGCGGCCGCCGTTTTGGATAGCTTTTCGACTAAGGAGTTCGGAAATCTCGACCTGAACACCCTCATGAGCATCCTGACCAGTGCCTGCCAGCGCATCGCCAGCGGCAATCTCGCCGACATCGAAGCCATGCTGTTCTCGCAGGCAACGGCCCTTCAAAGCATCTTTACGATGCTCGCCATGCAAGCCAGCCGTTCTCCGTGCGGCTACAAGCAGGTAGAGACCTATCTCCGGCTGGCCCTGAAATCTCAGAACCAGTGCCGAGCCACACTGGAAACACTGGCGGCCATGAAAACCCCTCGCCAGGTGGCTTTCGTCGCCCAGACCAACATCGCCCACGGGCCGCAGCAGGTAAATAATTTTCCCGCACAAGCAGCCGGCGGGGTGGCCCCTGTCGAAAACTCGCCGAACGAACTATTGGAGAACCAGCATGGCGAACGGATGGACACTGGAACGGCGGGTGCGGCAAGCGGAACGGATCCGAAGCTGGCAGCCGTGGAAACGGTCAACAGGGCCCCGGACCGCAGACGGTAAGGCGCGAGCCGCCCGCAACGCCTACAAGGGTGCCTGGCGTAAAGAGCTGCGTCGGTTAGCACTCCTCCTGAGAGACGCACGCCATCAGACAGTCACCGTTCGATCAACCTCATACGGTCAGATCCTGTCGCCCGAGCCTTGAAAATTTTGTACTCTGCTGCCTCCACTTGCTCAGGATTGGCCAATCCCATGTCCACGAAAAGCAGCGGAGGCGAAATCCTCACGATCAAGGACGTCGCCAAGTACCTAAAGGTCACCGAACGGACGATCTACCGGCTCGCTGGAGCCAAGAAGATTCCAGCCTTCAAGGTAGGCGGAACGTGGCGTTTTTCGCGCGTCGACATCGATAGCTGGATCAGGCAGCAATCGACCAGCAAGCCGGAACGTGCCAGGCGCGGAACATCCCATAAAGGGGAGCAGCAGTAATGCTTGGACTGACTCTACGAGAAGAATTCCGGGGCAAACGCCTCAAGGGCACAGCCATCGAGCTGTCCAACGACCAGAACACGGGCGCGACCCAGATTGCGGCCAAGCAGTTTCTGGATATCACCTATCCGACGCACGATCTGCTGAAAGGCATCGAAGCTGTCGGCCCCAACCAGGGCCGCCCCGTGGTCGTGATCGGCGAGCGCGGCCTTGGCAAGTCGCACTTGATGGCCGCGCTCTACCATGCGGTGACTGACCCGTTGTCGACCCGCTCGTGGCTCAACGCCTGGGCAACCACACTGGCCGACGCCAGCATCGGCAAGATCGCCCTGCGCGACGGGATGCACGTCATCGGCGAAAGCCTGCATCGCCACCGCTACAAATTCCTGTGGGATGTCCTGTTGGAGAACCATCCGCACGGCACCTTCATCAAGGGCAAGTGGGACGGCCAGGGCGCGTCCAAGACCGAAATCCCATCCGACAAGCTCATCATCGAGCTGCTGGAGAACAAGCCGACGATGCTGCTGCTGGATGAGTTCCAGACGTGGTACGACGGCCTCACCAACACCAAGCAGTACCCGTGGAAGAACTGGGCGTTCAACTTCATCCAGATTCTTTCGGAAATCGCCAAAGAAAGGCCAGACCTGCTAGTGCTGGTGATCTCGGTGCGTAACGGTGGCAGCGACGCATATCAGCAGGTTCATCGTGTCAACCCGGTCGCCATCGACTTCAAGGCAGGCGGCAGCGCTGAGCGCATCCAGCAGGATCGCCGCCGCATGCTGTTGCACCGCTTGTTCGACAACCGCTTGCAGATCGCCAGCGGCACCATCGAATCGCTGGTCGCGCAGCACGTCGCTGAATCCTTCCGCCTGCTCGATGTGCCGTCCGCCGAGCAGGAGCGCAAGCGCCGAGAGTTCACCGAATCGTGGCCCTATGCACCGCACCTGCTGCGCCTACTGGAAGAGCAGGTGCTGATCGCCACCGATGCGCAGGAAACGCGCGACCTGATTCGCATCCTCGCCAACCTCTACAAGAGCGGTGGCGAGGCCGTGCCCGTGCTCACCGCCGCCGACTTCCGGCTGGACGACGATACCTCGGGCATCGGCGCGCTGCTCGAAGCCGTCGCCAACCAGCACCACCGCACGCTGCGCGACAAGGCGCAGCAGAACATCATCTCGGTGCAGGAAGCGCGGCACGACCACGTCAGCGGTGCGCCACACCTACAGGAAATCATCGGCGCACTGTGGCTGCGCTCGATCGCCGTCGGCAACCTCGCCGGAGCTGAACCCGCCACGCTGCAACTGGACATCACCCGTGACAAGCCGGTGGACGACAACGCTTTCCAGGTCGAGTTGGCGACCATCGTGGAGAACAGCTTCAACATTCATCAGGAAGGCACCAAGCTGTTGTTCCGTGAGGAAGAGAACCCGCGCGCCAAGCTCATGGCCTATGCGCGCAACGACAAGCTGTTCGCCGACGGGGCGGATCAGGAGCAGCTCGTCAGGCAGGTGCGCTACGTCATCGGCGGCAGCGACGAGGTCGCAAAGACCTTCCGCGTGATCGCCCTGCCGAAGTCGTGGGTCAATGATCCTTGGACAGCGCTCGATGAAGCCGAGCAACCCGACAAGTGGGACGACCGTCTGCCCATCCTCGTGCTGCCCGAGGAAGCCGACAAGCTCGACGCAACGCTGGGCCGCTGGCTCAAAGACCAGTTGCAGAAGCGCCGCAACACCGTGCGCTTCCTGCTACCGCGCGCGGGCAGTACCAACTCCTTTATGGATCACGACCTGCTCATCCTCACCCGCGCCGCAATGAAGGCGCAGGAATGGGGCGGTCAGAACCCCGAATACAAGAAGCTGCACAAAGAGTTCGAAAATACCCTGCGCGACAACCTCAAGAAGCGCTTCGACCGCTTCGCCGTGCTGCAACGCTGGAACTTCGCCGACCCCGCGCAGTGCAAGTTCAGCGTCGAACCTCTCGACAAGCAGGGCTCGCAGATTCCCGAAGCCATCGAGGAGGCGCTGACCGGCGACCTTTTCGTGCCCGAGGACTTCGAGGAACTGGTGATCGAGTACGCCAGCAACAACGAATCGGTCGGTAAGCTGCTGCGCGAGTTGCAGGAGCCGCGCCCTGCCGGCCAGGACTGCATCCCGTGGCTCGGCGAAACGGCAATGAAGGAACGCCTGCTGCGTCTGTGCGCCAAGGGCAAGGTCGCCATCAACTTGCGCGGCATGGAGTACCTGCAAACGAGCCCAGGCGAAGACGAGGACACCGCGTGGCGTCGGTTGCGGCCCAAGCTCTCGCTGACGGGTCGCCACCTCGACGACGTGTTTGTGATGTTGCCCTCGGCAGTCCCAGCCACCGGCGGCTCCACGCCATCGGCTCTGACGCCAGTAGCACTTGGTGAGGCGCCGCCCACATCCGGCAATGAATTTCCCCCAGCTATATCGCCAACGTCCACGTCGCACCGCATCTTCGACGACGGCAGCAGCACCACCAAGCCGCGCACGCCGCTGTCAAACCCGGCTACGTCACCGCTCAACCTGATCGGCAAAATCGAGGGGTGGGGCATCGGCCCGGCCACCAAGGTCGCGGAGGTGTCCATCAAGGTATCAGCCGCCACCGGAGCGCAGCTCAAGGAACTGCTCAAGAAGCTGCCCGAAGGCATGAGCTTCGAGCTGAACCTTGAGAAGGAGGACGATTGATGGCACTGACCGCCAGCGCCTTGCAGGCCCTGACCCAAGGCTCCGACGCGGATGCTTGGCGCGTCATTGTTGAGCAGGCCGTCGAGATCGCCCGAAAGCCGCTGGCCGCAGGCAATTCGCCCAGCGAAGTCGTCGGGCGCGACCGCGAAATCGGCGCACTGGATCTGTTCCTCTCTTCCAGCGGCTGGGACTTGTGGCACGCCTTCGGCGACAGCGTGGAGCGCACCTCGGATCGCCTGACACGCTGGTGGGCCGAACCCTTCAGCGCCAAGGCGGTGCTGATCCTCGACGGCCTTTCCCTGCGCGAACTGCCGTGGCTGTTGCAGGGCGCGAAGGTGCGCGGTTTCACCACGCACGAGGTCGCTGCCTGCGCCTCCGAGCTGCCGGGCGAAACGGATGAGTTCGCTCGCGCGCTCGGCTTCGCCAGCCGCAGCAAACTCCAGAACAACGGCGGCGGCCTCGCGCACAAGCTGCAAGCCGCCAGCACCGAAACCGTCGACTTGCCGTGGAAGGACTGCCAAGCCCTGATCGGCAGTGCGCCGAACCAGGTCTTCTGGCACCACTGGCCCGACGCCAAGCTGCACGACGGCGCAGGCGCAGGCCAGGGGCTGGAGCCGTTAACCAAGGACGTGGCCGAGCAGTTGTCCAGCGATGACTTCTGGGCCTTCGTCGAGCGCCTCGCCACCGGGCGGCGGCTGGTCATCACCTCCGACCACGGCTACGCGGCCACCGGCCACTTCTCCGATGCCGATAGCGAGGTCGGCCATTTCCTCAAGCAGACGTTTGGAAGCTCGCGCAGCAAGGCGGGAACCGGCGACACCGGCCCATTCGTGCCGCCAGTGGCATTGCAGATCAACAGCCCTCACGGCGCGCACCTGTTGGCCCTGGGCCGCAGGAAATGGCGCAGCCAGGGCGGCTACCCGACGCTCACGCACGGCGGCCTGTCGCTGCTGGAAGTGCTGTCGCCTTTCGTGGAGATCAGTAAATGACATACACGGATGACGAATTGACCCGACTGATCGGCTGCAAAAAACGCATTTCCCAGGCGCCGAGGAAGGAGATGCGCACAGAGGGCCAGATGCAGCGTAACGAATTGGAGCTTGAGTCGTTGGACGGCAAGCACTCGTTCCGTGTTTTCATGCGTCAGAGCCTGCAATTTTCTGAAAATTTTTCCATCGGGATGGACTACCTGCCCAAGGATGAACCGGGCAGTTTCTGTCTCCTGCGCTGCAATGGAAGACATGGTGGACACAAGGTGCATCCACACCATCTGCATTGCCATGTTCATCGCAGCAAGGCCGAAGACGTCAACGCTGGGCTTCGAGTCGAACGACATATCGACTCCACAGTGGAATATGCAGCTTTTCGCGATGCGCTGCGTTATTTCCTGCTCAGGACGAATGTGCAATCAGCGGATTTGTCCCAACATTTTCCGGGCATCACCCAACCTGACATGTTTGAAGACGAGGCATAGCCATGAAAGCCATCGACCTACTCCAAAAACAATTCGGTGACTTCGTTCGTCTGGAGGAAAAGCGCCCGAACATCCAGCAGGTTTATGCGCCTCTCTACCATGAAGACGGCGACATGATGGATCTTTTTCTCGATCTTCCCAAAGATGCCAATCTGACGGAAGACAAAGAGATTCGTATTTCCGATCACGGCATGACCTTGATGCGGCTCTCCTACGGCTTCGATCTGGATACGCCCAACAAGGAAAAAATATTCCAGCGCATCCTGCTCGAAAACGGTGTCAGCGAGAACGAAGGGGAAATCTATCTTGAAACCACGTCGGGTTCCCTATATCCGGCGTTGATGCAGTTCTCCCAAGCCATTGGCAAGGTCTGCAACATGCGCTTGTTCCGGCGCGAGACATTGCACAGTCTGTTTGAAGAAATGCTCGGAGATTTTATCCGGGGAACGCTTGCTCGCTATCAGCCGACACCTTCGATTTGCCCCATTCCCGACAGGGACGATCTGGAAGTGGATTGGCAGTTCAAGCCGAATGGCACTCCCTTGTATCTGTTCGGCGTCAAGGACAACGCCCGCGCCCGGCTATCCACCATCAGTTGCCTTGAATTTCAGCGCAACAAGCTGCCTTTCCGCAGCATGATCGTGCATGAAGACTTCGACAAGATCTGGCGCAAGGACAAGGCACGCCTGACATCGGCCTGCGACAAGCAATTCACATCGCTGGATGATTTCAAACAAAACGCAGAGCAATACCTGCTGCGTGAAACAGGGCATTGACGGCTGATGGCCACCAAAAAAGAACTTCTCCAACAAGAAGTCGCGAAAGCCGTCGGCGCAGGCAAGGCGGTCGCGCTCGAAACGGTTGACTTCAACGACCCGAACCGCCCCAAAACCTGCCTGGAAGTGGATTTCCCGATCCTACCGGTCAATCAGGTGGCGATCATCGAAGGCAACGCGGGCAAGCCGATCTACCAGATGTCGAAGTGGTGGGCGCGTCGGCGTTCCAGCGTGTTCCGCTCGATGCTGATCGCGGCGGCCACCAAAGCGCCGGACGACCCTTCGCACGCAGCCAAGCTGGTGTGGGACAACTACTACGCCAACCACCAGAAGAAAGGCGCGTTCAAGCACCTGAAGGTCGCCGACATCTTCATGGGCGGTGGCACCACGCTGGTGGAAGGCTCGCGCCTTGGCATGCAGATGGTCGGCAACGACCTCAACCCGGTCGCGTGGTTCGTGGTCAAGCAGGAACTCGCTAATGTCGATCTGGAGCAGGTGAAAAAACTCCTCGCCGACATCGAGGCCGAGGTCAAGCCGCAGATCATGCCGTACTACTACTGCGACGGCCCGCAGGGTGAAAGGGGCACGTGGACGCACCTGCCGACGAACAAGGCAATGCCCGCCGACTTCGACCCGCTCGCCATCCCGCGTGACGAGCGCAAGGACTACCGCTACGAAGGCCCGGAGATCATCTACACCTTCTGGGCCAAGCACGGCCCCTGTCAGGTGACGGGCTGCGGCCACCGGACGCCGATCATGACCAGCCCGGTGATGGCGGTGAAGACGCTCACCGTCAAGCATTGGACACACACCTGCGGCAAGTGCGGCGAAGCCTTCGACGTGGAGGAAGAAGCCGCGCGCATGGCACCCGATGCGCCGTTCTACGTCGCGCCCACCGAAGCTCCGTATTCCGTGCTCGACCGCAAGAAGGGCGTGATCTGCCCGCACTGCGGCCACACCGCAATGGTGAATCTCGGCAAGGGCAAGAACAAGAAGGTGGAACTGAGCCTGTTGGTCCATCCGCAATGGCTGGCGGGCGAGGCGAAGCAGGATGCAAACGGTCAGCCCTACGGCGGTTCGGCGCAGGACGATGTGGCGGCGACCACCCGTTGGGATGCGGCACGCGCTGCGAAGATTCGTCTGCTGGAAGTGCGCGGCGCGCTGCCGGATGAAGTGATTGACCCGGAGACGGGTGTCTCCTTCGCACCCAAAAAGGGCACGGTGCCGAAGAAGTCGCACTACGCCTGCTCGGCGTGCGGGACCGTGCAAGATGTCCTGGGCACCATCAAGGCGACGGGCAAGACGGGGCCGATGGCGGCCTACGCGGTGCAGGGTTACTCCCCGAAGCGAGATGAAGCGGGCAAACCCTACAGCGGTCGCTTCTTCGCCGCCCATGACGCGGCACACGCCAGGCAATGCGCGGCTGCATTCGCGGAGTGGGAAGCGCGGAAGGATGACGACCTAAAGGCCTATTGGCCGCGCTCAGAAGTGCCTTTTGGATTCATGACGCACATGAACAATGGCGGCATTCCAAACCACGGCTATACCCATTGGTGGACTATGTTTAACCCCCGCCAGTTGCTTGCGCAAGCGCAGATACTGAAGGGAATTCTGACTATTGGAGACTATCCTTGGGGGGTTAGAGAGGCGCTTCTAGGAGCATTCCAGCAGATCGTCCGCTATCGGAACATGTTCTGTTTCTGGGATATCAACTACGACAAGTTGGTGCCCCACATGAGCAATAACAACTACCACCCCAAGACGAACGTAGTCGAGGGATCTTGCTTTGGTGTCATGGGGAGTGGGCGCTGGTCTTCTTGTGCAGATGGCGTCTTGGAGGGGCTCGAATGGGGGGGGAATCCTTATGAGCTCGTTAGCCCCCAGTTTGTGTCTAGCGTTCGAAGCGACGGGGCTGAGAAGTCAACTAGCGAGAAAGTCTTTACTGGAGATCCAGTTCTTGCCGTGACGGTTCGTCAGGGTTCTTCCACTGAGCTGGATAGCATTGATTCCAGCAGCCTCGACCTGGTCATCACCGATCCGCCCTTCGGCGGCCTTCTGCACTATTCGGAGCTTGCAGACTTTTTCTACGTTTGGTTGCGTCTTGCGCTGAAGGACAAGTACCCGGACTACTTCACCGCCGACTACACGCCAAAGTCACTGGAGGCTGTGGCCAACAAAGCGCGCGAACCGGAAGACCCGGACGGGTTTTATCAGCGGCTGCTCACCCAATGCTGGCGCGAAGCGCATCGTGCGCTCAAGCCCAGCGGCATCCTGGCCTTCACTTTCCACCACAGCGAAGATGAGCCGTGGGTGGCAGTGCTGGAATCGCTGTTCGACGCGGGCTACTACCTCGAAGCAACGTACCCCATCCGCTCAGATGAGACCAAGGGAGAAGGCGGGAAGCCCGGGACCTTTGGCTCGCAGACTATCGAGTACGACATCATCCACGTCTGCCGCAAGCGCACCGAAGAACCCAAGGCGGTGAGTTGGGGCCGGATGCGCCGCGAGGTGATGGCCGACGTGCGCCAGTTGCAGGCGATGTTGGAGAACCACGCCAAGGAAGGCTTGCCCGCCGCCGACATCCAGGTGATCCGGCGCGGCAAGGCGCTGGAATACTTCTCGCGTCACTACGGCAAGGTGTATGTGGACGAAGACCGCACCATCTCCGTGCGCGACGCGCTGGTGGGCATCAACCAGCTCATCGACGAGGACGCCGACAAGGGCAAGGAACCGCCGCCGGTCAACGCCGAGCCGATCACGCGCCAGTTCCTGCGCACCTTCGGCAACGCGCCTGAGCTCAAGCGCGACCAGTTGCAAAAGTTCCTCAAGGGGTCGATCACCACGCCGGACGAGTTCGCGCAGCGCGGCTGGTGTGCGGAGAAGAACAAGGTGTTCACCCGCACCGATGCGCTGGAATTCGCCCGCGAGTGGTCGGGCAAGCATCGCCGCAAACTGACGTCCGACCTGGATCAGGCGCTGGTGCTGATCGGCGCGTGCTTCGACGGCAGCGGCATCAATGCGTCGGACACGCTAAAGAACGACAACTTCAAGCCGCACGTGGCGCTGAAGCCCTTGCTGGAATGGCTGCACCGCAACGGCCCGGATCAGACCACCCGCAATGCGGCCTCGCGTGCAGTGTCCATCCACAATGTTTGGCACGCCAGCCAGGTGCCGCAGCCCGCGCAGGCTTCCTTGTTCGATGACGATGGGGAGTACGAGCGATGAGACAACTGCGCGACCCAGTCTGGCAGGTGCGCGGCACCAGTTGGGTATGGGACGAAGAGGCGCGCAACCAGGTCTGCACGGCCAGCGAGGTTTGGAGCCTGCGCCAGTTCCTGCGGGCGAAAGGAAACTGGCCGGATGCTCTTCCGAGCAACGGTGGCAGGACGCTGGTGGTGGCCGGTCTGGACGGAAGCCTCGATCTGCTGACACCGACGGATGCCGAAGTGTGGCTAGGTGATGCGATCAAACCCGCCATCCTGTCCTTTCAGGACGATTGGGGAAGCGACGGCGCACTGGTGTTCTGGCTACCCGGCGGCCACAACCGCGTCAGGGCGCACGCCGCCACCGATGAGGTGGGCTGGCTGTGTCACGCACCCCATGGGCATCAGATCGACCTCGGTCGCATCCTGTGGGGCCAAGCCAACGAGTACCCGCAGGAAATCCTGCTGCACCACGGTGGCAAGCCCGCTGGCCTGTTCCACCTGCGGATTACTTGAGGGCGGCTGAGTGACGGCAGAGATTCAGTTCCAACCCGGCGAGCGCATCACCCACCACGAATACGGTCAAGGTGTCGTCCTCGACCCGGCGCGTGACGGCTATCTGCGTGCGTTTTTCGGCGTCGGCGAACGCCGGGTGCCGGTGGCGTCGCTGCGGCGCGAACTAACGCGCACCGAGCGTATCCTGCGCACCGTGGATGGCGGCGCAGAGCGGTCGCGCAAGGCGTGGCTGGCCTATGAAGCGCATGCACTTCCGGTGATGGAAAGCGCCTCGGCGCTGACCTCGGCCAAGATCGATCTGCTGCCGCATCAGGTGGTGCTGACTCACCGGATTGCGACCGCCTCACCCCGGCGTTACCTGATCGCCGACGAGGTGGGGCTAGGCAAGACCATCGAAACCGCGCTGATCCTTCGCGAGCTGGCCAGCCGGGGTGAATTGACTCGCGCGCTGATGGTGGTGCCTGCGGGCCTCGTGAACAACTGGCACCGCGAGCTGAACGAGGTGTTCAACCTCGACTTCGAGGTGTTCGGTTCCGAGGGCGACATCACCGACCGCAAGACCAACGCCTTCGCCAAGCACGACCGGCTGATCGCCAGCATCGATACGCTGAAGCGCCCGGCACGCATCAAGCGCCTGCTGGACGCGCCGCGCTGGGATCTGGTGGTGTTCGACGAAGCGCATCACCTCACGGCCTACAAGACCGGCGGCAAGGTGCGCAAGACCGAGAACTACAAGCTGGCCGAGGCGCTGAAAGATCATTCGCGCGACCTGCTGCTGCTGTCGGCCACGCCGCACCAAGGCAATCACTTCCAGTTCTGGATGCTGGCGCAACTGCTGAACCCGACGCTGTTCCGCAGCCCCGAGGAGATGCTGGAGGAGAGGCACCGGCTCAACACAGTGATGTTCCGCCGCACCAAGGCTGACGCCTGTCAGCCCGATGGCTCGCCGCTGTTCGCGCGGCGCTGGGTTCATACCGAATCCTTCGTGATGAACCCAGCCGAACGGCTGTTTTACGAGAAGCTGCGCGAGTACTTGGAGGATGGCTTCGACCTCGCACGCCGCCAAGGCAACCAGGGGCGTGCGCTGGGCTTCCTGATGGTGATCTTCCAAAAGATCGCGGCGTCGAGCTTCGCCGCCGTGCGCCGCACCCTCAAGCGCCGCATGCTGATGCTGACGCTGCACGAGGCGTTCCTGCGCGACAAGGAACTGGACATCGAAGGCCGCGAGCGCCTGACCGAGGAGGCGCGCGAGCTGATCCACGAGGAGTTTGGACTGCCGCGCGACAGCGTCGGGCGCAGTGAGGTGGATCGCGTGCTGGCCGATCTGAAGTACCGGCTGGTCAAGAAGCTGGACGAAGAGGCGCTGGAGATGGCCTCCGACCCCTATGCCAGCGAGTATTCCGCCACGCACGCGGAAGAAGCCGCTTCGGCGGTGGTGAACCTGCATCTGCCCGAGGAGCGCCTGCGCATCGGCGACCTGCTGCGCGTGTTCCCGGCAGAGCGCGAAACCAAGATGCAAAAGCTGCTCGATGGCTTGGGCACGCTGTGGCGGCAGAACCCCAACGAGAAGATCGTGATCTTCGCCACCTACCTCGGCACGGTGGACATGATCGCCCGGGAGATCGAACAGACCTTCCCCGGCCAGGGCGTCGCCGTGCTACGCGGCGGTGATCACGGCGCGAAAGTAGCGGCGGAGCGGCGCTTCCGCCTGAAGGACGGCCCACGCGTGCTGGTCTGTACAGCGGCCGGGCGCGAAGGTATCAACCTCCAGTTCGCACGCGTCTTGTTCAATTTCGACCTGCCGTGGAATCCGATGGACATGGAGCAGCGCATCGGGCGCATCCATCGCTATGGCCAGAGCCATACCGCGCAGGTCTACAACCTCGTGCTCTCGGACACCATCGAAGGCCGCATCTTCCTGCTGCTCGACGAGAAGCTCACCGAGATCGCCCGCACGGTCGGCAAGGTGGATGACCAGGGCAACGTGGCCGAAGACCTGCGCGCGCAGATTCTCGGCCAGTTGTCGGAACGCTTGAACTACGACCGGCTGTATCAGGAGGCGCTGTCCGACCCAGAGCTGAAACGCACGCAGGTGGAGCTGGAAGCGGCGCTGTCGAACTCCCGCGAGGCGCGGCAGGTGGTGTTCGATCTATTCCAGGACCTCGATGGATTCAGCCTCGACGACTACAAGCCCTTCTCGGACGTATCGTCCAGTCTGGATCGGTTGGTGCGCTTTTTCTCGGTGGCGGTCGCGGATCGCCAGCAGAAACTGGTGAAAGTGGACGATGCCACCTACGACCTCGTTACCGCCGAAGGCTCGCGCCGCGTCCGCTTTACCTTGAACCGCGAAGCGGCGACGAATCAGGACGCGTTGCAACTGATGGGCTTGGATCACCCGTTGGTGCAAGAGGAACTGGGGCGCTGGCGCAGCGTGCCACCGGAGGAAATCGGTATCGCCGTGTCGGGCGACGTGGACGAGCCGGTACTGTTGTCGCTGTGGATGGTTGAGGCGTCCGTCGGCAACGGGGAGCGCCGTGTGGTGGTGCAGCCCATTGCTGTGAAACTGGATGGCACACGCATCCCGGCGGTCGAACGCCTGTGTGAGCAATACCTACAGGCTCCACCCGCCACACCGGTGTTTCGACCGGAACAGCGAAGCGAGCTGTTTACCCTGGCCGTTGAGCCGACCTTACAGCGGGAACTGAAGCACAAGGGAACCGCGAATGGCGATGGCAGCTATTCTGCGGAACTGATCGGGTATGTGGAGATCGCCCCACAGCAGTGATCGGAACGGAGGTTACCGTGGTCTCTTGCCTGAGCGCTTAGGCATGGTCCGAGGATAAGCGGGGCCGGCTGAAGTTAATGCGACACTTCCGACCGTCGGGTCACGGTGGGGCTTCAATGAGCCAAAGATTTTCTGGAGTTCGGCCATCGGCACATCAAGACCGGGAATATCGGATACCTCGGGTATATCTATCAGCCCGCACCTCCGCCACCGCCTGATCCCACAGCTCCTGAGCGTTAGCGTAAGCCTGAAGGTCGGCAGCCAGCTTCTGTAGCGTTTCCGTCCACCTGTCACTGCCGTCCAGTTCCAGGAGCGCATCCTCGCATCGGCGGACGTAGTCCTGATCCGGCGTGAACTCCGCGTAGACTCCCAAAGTCGGGTAAGAACCGTAGTCATGGTCCTGCGAACAGATTCCCAACTCATGCCAGGGGGGTGGCGGCCCAAGCTCTCTCAGCAGGTGCGTCAGCGCCTCCTTCAGTGCCAGCTCCTCCGGCACATCGCCAGTGCTCAGGCTACCGATGCTTTCCCAAGGCATAATCTCCCTCCCCTAGCCAAGGCAGCGCGGGGGAGTGTAAGGGGCGTTTTCTCCACAGCACCCCAAGCGACCATAGCGACGAAAGGCTGAAGCTGAATTTCCTAGGACATGCCCCAAATGCGTGTACCCGGGCGTGTACCCAAGCCGGGTAGTTCAGCCTACAGGCCCTGTATAAACAAGCACTTGAATGTCCAATATGGATTCAGGTTCAACGTCGAGTAAGGCTGATGTCTGTGCCGGATTTGCCGCAAACGGAAAGCAGCGGGCCGACG
Organism: uncultured Chromatiaceae bacterium; assembly: GCA_964371995.1. Classification (GTDB taxonomy): domain Bacteria; phylum Pseudomonadota; class Gammaproteobacteria; order Steroidobacterales; genus SHZI01. Next base: position 57,399 of record CAYJPG010000003.1, read on the forward strand.
ACCGGCACACTGTTCGTGCTCTCTGCGCCCTCCGGCGCCGGAAAGACCACGCTGGTCAAGGCCCTGATGGCGCGCGATCCGGATCTCTGCTTCTCCGTCTCTTTCACCACGCGCAAACCACGGCCAGGTGAAGTACCGGAACGCGATTATTTCTTCGTGGATGAGGCCCGCTTTGGGGCGATGGTCGCAGCCGGTGAGTTTCTGGAACATGCCCGCGTATTCGGCAACCTCTATGGCACCAGCCGCACGCAGGTCAATGCCATACTCGCCAAAGGGCGGAACGTGCTGCTTGAGATTGACTGGCAGGGCGCGCGACAGATCCGGAAGAATGCGCCGCACTGCTGTTCGATCTTCATCATGCCGCCCAGCGCAACTGAACTCGAACGCCGCTTGCGCAGCCGGGCGACAGATTCTGAAGACGTGATCCGGCAGCGCCTCAGCCAGGCCTTCGACGATATGGCGCACTGGCACGAGTTTGACTACGTGGTGATCAACAGCGACCAGCGACGGGCCTGCGATGACCTTGGCGCCATTATTCAGGGCCGCGGACAACACCTGTCAGCTGCTTCGGCTGAGCGCGCCGAGGCGGTCAAGGCAATCATTGCAGGCTGAGCAACCCCGGCGACGCACTTAGACCAAGTTGGCATAAGTGATTGCAGCGCAGCTGGCACGGCGGCTAGAGTCCCGCTCCCGCTACCCGCATCGCAAACCAGGAATACGCAATGGCCCGGATTACCGTCGAAGACAGTCTGCAGAACGTATCCAATCTGTTTGAGCTGGTGCTGGTGGCCGCCAAGCGCGCCCGCCGCATTGCGAACGGTGCCGAGCCGCTGGTCGAGCGAGAGAACGACAAGCCCACGGTCATCGCCCTGCGCGAAATCGCTGAAGGCCTCATAACCCGGGATCTGCTCGCCGAAGCAGACCAGACACCGGAAGACCGTATGGCCATCGAGCAGGCCGAGATGGCACTGGCCGAAGTTCCGCTGCGGCTGGACCAGCTGGATGATGATATGCCGGACTGATACGGCGATTTTCAGGAATTGCCGTTGAGGCCACGCCGGCCGGCAGGGAGGGCGCTAGAATCCCTGCTATGGACTACGCCGCCACCATTCTCAATCACCTGCCGCTGACGCGTCGCACCAGCGGGCTGGCCGGGCTGCTGGCCAAGACGTCCTACCTGACACGCCAGCAGCTCAAGCTGATTACCGAAGCACACGCCTTCAGCGCCAGCCGCCATGAAGGACAGAAGCGACAGTCCGGCGATGCCTACATCACGCATCCGCTCGCTGTGGCCGGCATCCTTGCCGACCTCCATCTGGACTACCCGAGCATCGCTGCCGCACTTCTGCACGATGTCATCGAAGACACGCCGACAGCCAAGGATGAAATCGCCCAGAAGTTCGGCGCCGAGATCGCCTCGCTGGTCGATGGCGTCAGCAAACTCGAGAAGCTGAACTTCAACAGCCGCAGCGAAATGCAGGTCGAGAGCTTCCGCAAGATGATGCTCGCGATGGTGCAGGACATCCGGGTGATCCTGCTCAAGCTCGCCGACCGCCTGCATAACATGCAGACCCTGGACTCGGTGCCGCCGGAGAAGCAGAGCCGTATCGCCCGCGAAACCCTGGAAATCTACGCGCCGATCGCCAACCGCCTCGGCATGAACTCGCTCAAGACGGAGCTGGAGGATCTCGGCTTCCGGCATGCGCACCCGTTCCGGTATCGCGTACTCGACAAGGCAGTACGCCGGGCCGAGGGCAACCAGCGCCAGTTCGTCAAGAATATTTCCGAGAAACTCAATCGGGCGCTGCGCGAGGCGGGTCTGAGCGCGACCGTGACCGGGCGCAAAAAACATCTCTACAGCATCTACCGGAAGATGGAGACCAAGAAGCGTTCGATGGCCGACATCGCGGATGTCTTCGGCTTTCGCGTCATCGTCGATTCAGTGGACGAGTGCTACCGCGTGCTGGGCGTTGTGCACCAGATCTACAAGCCGATGCCCGGGCGGTTCAAGGATTACATCGCGATTCCGCGCATCAACGGTTATCAGTCCCTGCACACCAGCCTGTTCGGCCCTAACGGTACGCCGATCGAGGTACAGATACGTACCGCCGAGATGGGGCGCGTTGCCGAAACAGGTGTCGCGGCCCACTGGCATTACAAGGAAACCGACCAGGAAGTACCCCCGCCGCAGGCACGTGCCCGCGAGTGGCTGGCCAGCATCAGCGAGATGCAGTCTTCGGCCAACTCCGAAGAATTCATGGAACACGTCAAGGTCGACCTGTTCCCTGATGCCGTCTACATCTTCACGCCCAAAGGTGAAATCATGCGTCTGCCGCGCGGCGCCACCTGCGTGGACTTTGCCTATGCGGTGCACACAGATGTAGGCAACCGGTGTGTCGCCGCCAAGATCGACCGGCGACTGGTGCCCTTGCGCACCCAGATCGAAAATGGCCAGACCGTCGAGATCATCACGGCCAAGACGGCCCGCCCGAATCCGAGCTGGGTCAATTTTGTGGTCACCGCCAAAGCACGCGCCGCCGTGCGCCAGTACCTGAAGAACCTGCGCCAGAACGAAGCCCAGGATCTGGGCCGCCGGCTGCTCGATCAGGCCATGCGTGACGCCGGTACGCCCTTGCGGAAGATCAGCAATGAGCGGATGCAGGCGCTGCTGACCGAACTCAGGCTGAAGAGCGCTGACGAACTGTTCAGGCAGCTCGGGCTGGGTGAGCGTCTGGCGCCGCTGGTCGCCAAGACCATCCTGCAACCCGCCGCAGTCGCAGGCAGTGCTGCCGGGGCGACGCCTGGGCCGGCTGCAGCTCCGACACCAATTGCGATTGCCGGCACCGAAGGGCTGGTGGTGTCATATGCGCGCTGCTGTCACCCGATCCCGGGCGACCCGATCATGGGCTATCTGAGCGCCGGCCGCGGCGTGGTGATACACCGCAATGTCTGCGGCAATCTCAGTGAATACCGCAAGCAGCCGAACAAGTGGATCACGGTAAGCTGGCAGGCCGGCATAGACCGGGAATTCTCTGCGGAGATACGCATCGATGTGGACAACCGGCCCGGTGTGCTCGCTGAAGTTGCCAGCCGGATCGCGGATGCGGGCTCGAACATTGAACAGGTTTCGATCGACGAGCGCCACGATGATTCGGCGGCTATGCTGTTTTCGATCCTGGTCCGCGACCGCACGCAGCTGGCCCAGGTCATCCGCAGCATACGGCGCATGAACGTCGTAAAGAAACTGAGTCGCTCCTGTACCTGATCCTGTTCCGGAGTCTTAATCTGTCATGTCCAGACAAGCTATCAACAGCCAGAATGCACCTGCTGCGATCGGCACCTATTCGCAGGCGATCCGCGCCGGAGACGTTGTGTATCTCTCAGGTCAGTTACCGCTTGATCCTGCCACCGGGCAGCTCGTCGAAGGCGATATGCGTGCGCATGTCCGCCAGGTCTTCACCAATCTCGCCGCCGTTGCCGCAGAGGCCTGCACTTCGCTGGACAGCGCCGTAAAGGTCACGGTATTCCTGACCGATCTGACGCACTTTGGCATCGTCAATGAAGTGATGGCTGAGTTCTTCACGCAGCCCTATCCCGCCCGTGCGGCCATCGGTGTCGCCTCCCTGCCGCGCGGCGCTGCTGTCGAGGCGGATGCAATCCTCGTCCCCTGAACTCCGCTCGCTGCGCGGGGTCGGGCCGGCCGCAGAAGAACGCCTGCTCCGGCTGGGCATCAGCCGGCCGCTGGACCTGTTGTTCCTGCTCCCCCAACGCTATGAAGACCGCACGCGACTGACGCCTCTGGGCGCGCTCCAGCCCGGCCAGCGCGCGGTTGTCGATGGTGTGATCGCCGTAGCCGACGTCGCTTTCAAGGGGCGGCGCAGCCTGCTGGTACGCATCACTGACCGCACCGGCCAGCTGACGCTGAGATTTTTTCATTTTTCACGCGCCCAGCAAAACAGTCTGGCCGCCGGCACACGTCTGCTTTGCTTTGGTGAAGTACGGTCCGGCCCACTGGGGCCGGAAATGGTGCATCCAGAGTACCGGGTACTGCAGCCCGGTCAGTCCGCACCGCTTGAAGACCGTCTGACCCCGGTATATCCCACGGTCGAGGGCCTGGCCCAGTTCCGGATCCGTGATCTCACTGAACAGGTGCTGAGCCGCTATCTCAATACGCTGCCAGATGCGCTGCCAGTTGCGGAGACCGCAGGCCTGAAGATGCCTGCACTGCGCGATGCACTGCAATTTGTCCATCGGCCACCCACAGGCGCCGATTTGCAGCTGCTGGGCGACGGTATGCACCCCTGCCAGCGCCGGCTGGCGCTGGAAGAAATGCTGGCGCATCACCTGAGCCTGCGGCAGATCCGCGAACGCGCGCGCGAAGACAGTAGCATCGCATTGCCAGCGACACTGCCGGCTGCCGTCAGTCTGCGCGAGCGCTTCACACGCAGCCTCGGTTTCACCCTGACCGGCGGACAGCTGGCGGCACTTGCAGATATCGATACCGATCTCGCCCGGCCCCATCCGATGATGCGCCTGGTGCAGGGCGACGTGGGCTGCGGCAAGACGGTAGTCGCGGCAGCGGCGGCGCTCACGGCCATCGCACACGGTCATCAGGTTGCCATCATGGCGCCGACCGAACTGCTGGCCGAGCAGCACCGCAATACCTTCCGGCGCTGGCTGGAGCCGCTGGGCATCACTGTGGTCTGGCTGTCGGGCAGCCTGCGCAAACGTGCGCGCGAGCAGGCCTATGCGGCAGCGGCCGATGGCTCGGCACAGCTGATTGTCGGTACGCATGCGCTGTTTCAGTCGAGCCTAAGCTATCGCAGCCTGGCGCTGGTGATCGTCGATGAGCAGCACCGCTTCGGCGTCCATCAGCGGCTGCAGCTGATGGACAAGGGCGCCAGCGATGCGGCCCGCCCACACCAGCTGGTGATGACCGCAACACCGATTCCGCGCACGCTGGCCATGACCATCTACGCCGACCTCGACACCTCGGTGATCCGCGAACTGCCGCCCGGCCGGCAACCCGTCACCACCATCGCCCTGCCTGACAAGCGGCGTGCTGAAGTGGTCACTCGCGTACGCGACGCCTGCCGTGGCGGCGCACAGGCCTACTGGGTCTGTCCGCTGATCGAGGAATCGGAGCATCTCGAATCGCAGGCCGCCGAGCCAACCGCGGCGGCGCTCGCCAAAGCGCTGCCCGAAATCCGCATCGGCCTGATTCACGGGCGGATGAGCAGCGCGGAGAAGGAGCGGGTGATGAAAGCCTTCGTGGCCGGCGAGCTGCAGCTTCTGGTCGCAACCACCGTCATTGAGGTCGGTGTGGATGTGCCCGGCGCCAGCCTGATGATCATCGAGAACGCCGAACGCCTCGGTCTGTCACAGCTGCATCAGCTGCGCGGACGGGTTGGACGCGGACGCGAGTCCAGTACCTGCGTCCTCCTTTACAGGAGCCCGCTGGCCGAAATGGCACGCGCCCGACTGGAAGTATTGCGCGCCACCAACGACGGCTTCGAAGTGGCACAGCGCGATCTGGAACTGCGCGGACCCGGGGAGGTGCTTGGCACGCGGCAGACAGGGCTGATGCAATTGCGGGTTGCCGATCTGGTCCGCGACGCAGACCTCGCACCGGCGGTACAACGGATCGCGCGCGAACTGCTGGCAACAGCAGCGCCGGCCGTGGAAGAACTCAGACATCGCTGGATCGGTGCAGGCGACCGCTATGGCGCGGTCTGATTTCCTTGCCGGCAGCGAGCCAGGCTCGGCTAGACTTGGCCCGGGAGTCCATATGACCTCTGATTCATTGCACGGCATCACCCGACTGGGCACAGGGCTTATCGACCAGGCCCGGCAATATGCGCGGCTCATGCGCCTCGACCGGCCGATCGGTATCTGGCTTTTGCTTTGGCCGACGCTCTGGGGCCTCTGGATTGCGGGCAGCGGACGACCGCAGGCACGCGACTTCATCGTCTTCGTGACCGGCGTGATCGTGATGCGTTCAGCCGGCTGCGTGATCAACGACTTCGCCGACCGGCGCATAGACGGCGAGGTGCAGCGTACCCGCGACCGGCCGCTGGCCGCCGGCAAGGTCGCGCCCGTCGAGGCACTCGCGCTATTTGCCGTGCTCGGGCTGATCGCGCTGGCGCTATTGCTGTTGCTCAATCCACTGGCGCGCCTGCTGGCACTCGGGGCTGCCGTGCTGACCGTCATCTATCCCTTCAGCAAGCGCTGGCTGGCCGCACCGCAATTCGTGCTCGGTGCAGCATTTGGCTGGGGCATCCCGATGGCTTTTGCGGCCGAAACCGAAGCGGTGCCGCGCCTCGCCTGGCTGCTGTGGCTGAGCGTGGTGGTCTGGGCGGTGATCTACGACACCATGTATGCGATGGCCGACCGGGACGACGATCTGCGTATCGGCGTGAAGTCCACGGCCATCCTGTTCGGCAGCGCCGATGTGTTCATCATTGGACTCCTGCAGCTGGTGCTGATCACGGGTCTGCTGCTCACCGGGCGTGAGGCCGGGCTGGGGATCTGGTATCAGGCCGGCGTACTGGCCGGTGCCATCCAGCTCATCACGCAACTCTGGCTGATCCGTGAACGCGATCCCGCTGCGTGCATACGGGCATTTCGTGCCAACAACATGTTCGGTGCGACCATCTTTGTCGGCATCGTGCTCGACTACACGTTCAGCCTGCCGGCCTGAGTCGGCGCTCGCCGTCAGCGGCCGGGGTCGAGAGCATGGGCGACAGTCCAGAGCGTCAGGCTCGCGGCACCGGCCCGACGCAGCGCGCCGGCCACAGCCTCGGCAGTTGCACCGGTAGTCAGTACATCGTCGATCACCAGAATATGGAGGCCCGGCGGCAGCGGGCGAGCGGCGAAGGCAGCGTGCAGATTCGTACGACGTGCGGCGGCGCTGAGCGTCGATTGCGCCGGCGTGGCGCGTACCCGCTGGCAGACACCGGGGGCCAGGCGCCAGTCCAGCTGCCGGCACAGGCCGCGGGCGATTTCTTCAGCCTGGTTGAAGCCGCGCTCCGCCTGGCGACGCCAGTGCAGCGGTACGGGCATAACCAGATCCGGAGGCCGGAGCGTTGCCGGCAAACGTATAGCCAGCAGCTCACCCAGGGCCCGCGCCGCCGCCAGCTGCTTGCCGAACTTGGCCTCGGCGATCAGGCGGTCAACCGGGTACTCGTAGGCGAGTGCCGACCACGCCTGATCGAATCCCCGCAGGGCAGGCACAAGATATGGCGGCAACCAGGGCAGATCGGCGAGACATCCGGCACACAGCGGCCGGCGTGCGATCGACTGCCCGCACAGGGCACAGTGCGGGGGCAGGAACACGTCCAGAATCTCGTCAACCTTGACCCAGCCCATAAGTTGACAGACCCCGCAATCTGTCCAGATACTGCCGCCCTGATTAACACGCCATGCAGCCGGTCGGCTGCAGGCATTACCGGGATCTTCGACTGGAAATGAGCGATTCATCGCCGACGACTGTCCGTAACGACTGGAGCATCGCCGAAGTCGCCGAACTGTTTCAGCTGCCCTTTCATGAGCTGCTGTTTCGCGCGCATTCGGTCCATCGGCAGCACTTCGATCCGGCCGAGGTCCAGGTCAGCACACTAATGAGTATCAAGACCGGCGGCTGCCCCGAAGACTGCGGCTATTGCTCGCAGAGCGTGCATCACAGTACCGGCCTCGCCGCCTCGGCGCTCGCACCAGTTGAGGAGGTAATCCGCACCGCGCGTGCAGCACGCGACCGGGGTGCTACCCGCTTTTGCATGGGCGCTGCCTACCGCAACCCCAAACCCAGCCAGATCGGGAAGATCGCGGAAATGATCCGCGGCGTACACGAGCTCGGCATGGAAACCTGCGCGACGCTCGGCATGCTGAGCGCAGATCAGGCCGAAACCCTGCGCGATGCCGGACTCGACTATTACAACCATAATCTGGATACCTCCGCGGCTTATTACCCGCAGATCACTTCGACGCGCAGCTACGCGGACCGGCTCGATACGCTAAAGACCGTGCGCGATGCCGGCATGAAGGTTTGCTGTGGCGGCATCATCGGCCTTGGCGAAGGCGAGCAGGACCGGGTCGAGCTCCTGCATACGCTGGCCACACTCGCGCAACATCCCGACAGCGTGCCCATCAATCAGCTCGTACAGGTCGAGGGCACTCCGCTCGCGACAGCGTTGCAGGCATCCAGCCAGAGCGTCGACCCGCTGGCCTTCGTCCGGGTCATCGCGGTGGCACGGATCCTGATGCCGGCCTCACGCGTCCGGCTCTCGGCCGGCCGCACGGAAATGTCCGACGAATTGCAGGCGCTGTGCTTTTTTGCGGGCGCCAACTCGATCTTTTACGGCGACTGCCTGCTGACCACGCCCAATCCCGCCACCGACCGGGATCGCAGCCTGCTCGACCGGCTGGGCATGCGGCCGGAGGCGCGCGCAACCTGACAGCGGTTACGGCGCACTCCTCCCATGCCAGCTCCCCCCACACAAGGTCCGGCCACACCAGCGCGGGCCAACAGCATCAGGCTTCTGCCGTCGGGCATTGACCCGCACAAGGTCAAGCGTTCCTTTGCCCGTGCCGCCGGCAGCTTTGACGGCGCCGATTTCCTGCAGACCGAGGTCCGCAACCGTTTGCTGGACCGCCTGAAGTGGCTGCGGCTTGAACCACAG
>CAYJPG010000004.1:0-12535 GCA_964371995.1 uncultured Chromatiaceae bacterium
AGGTTTTGCTGATCTGATCACGCTGCTCGAACTCGAGCCCATCGAGGAGAACATTTTTCGTGGCCAGAGTCGCGATATCGGCACGCCACAGGTCTTCGGCGGGCAGGTGCTCGGCCAGGCGCTGGCAGCGGCCAGCCGCACGGTACAGGGGCGCGCCGCACATTCGCTGCATGCGTATTTTCTCAAGCGGGGCGACGTCAACGCACCGATCATCTACGAGGTAGACCGGGCGCGGGACGGTGGCAGTTTTTCCAACCGGCGGGTCATTGCCATCCAGCACGGTGAGCAGATCTTCAACATGACGGCATCGTTCCAGACTGCCGAGACAGGGCTGGAACACCAGGTGACCATGCCGGAGGTGCCGCCGCCCAATGGCCTCAAGGATATCGAGACGCTGGTGCGTGAGTACAGCGCTGAAATTCCGCCGCGCATGCAGCGCTTCCTTTCCTACCAGCGCCCTTTCAGTGTGCGTCCTGTAGATCCGGGACAGTTTCTGTCGACCGGCAGCGAGAACCGCGCGCCGGTCAAGCAGGTGTGGATGCGCGCCATCGACCGGCTGCCGCCTGACCAGTTCCTGCATCAGGTGCTGCTCGCCTATGTCTCGGATTATGAGCTGATCGGTACGGTGACTCTGCCGCATGGCCTGCATGTGAGCCGTGCCGGTCTGCAGATGGCGAGCCTCGATCACGCGATGTGGTTTCATCGCGCCTGCCGCGTGGATGAGTGGCTGTTGTTTGCGCTGGACAGTCCCGCGGCCAGCGGCGGACGCGGCCTGGCGCGCGGCCATGTGTTCACTGCAGACGGTCAGCTGGTCGCGACCCTGGCGCAGGAGGGACTGATCCGGGTGCGCCCGGATCGGGCTGACTAGTCGCCGCCGACTCACTCAGGGCAGGGACCGCAGGCCGGCCCGATAGCGTTTGGCCCGTTCCATATAGCGCTGCCGGTTACCGGCGATCCCTTCAAGTTCCTGTGCTGTCAGCGGCCGGATCGCCCGGGCCGGCGAACCCACGATCAGCATGCCGTCCGGGAATTCCTTGCCTTCGGTGACCAGTGCATGGGCACCGACCAGGCAATTGCGGCCGATCCGGGCGTGATTCAGCACGCCTGCACCCATGCCGATCAGCGTGCCCTCGCCGATGCTGCAGCCATGCAGGGTGACCATATGTCCGACGGTCACCAGTGCACCGACCGTGAGCGGCGCGCCGGGATCGGAATGCAGTACCGAATTGTCCTGGATGTTGCTGCCGCGGCCGACGACGATCTGCTCGACATCGCCGCGCAGTACGGCACCAAACCAGACGCTGACCTGTGCGGCCAGGATCACGTCGCCGATCACGCTGGCACTCGGCGCGATGTAGACGTCGTCAGCGAGCTGCGGCATCAGCTCGTCGAGCGCGTAAATCACTTTGCCTTGCCCTGCTGTGCAACCGCTTCGGCAGCCTTGCGGATAGCATCCTGATTGCCGAGGTACTCGCGCTTCAGCGGCTGCAGATGTGCATCAAGCGTATAGAGCATCGGGATGCCGGTGGGGATGTTGAACTCAAGGATGTCCTGCTCGGACATGTTATCCAGCATCTTCACCATGGCGCGCAGGCTGTTGCCGTGTGCGGTTACCAGTACGTTCTCGCCGCGCAGGAGGCGCGGGGCCACATGGTCCTGCCAGAAGGGCAGGACGCGGGCCAGCGTGTCCTTGAGGGACTCCGTGCCCGGCAGTCCGGTGATGCCGTGATAGCGGGGATCATGGACCGGATGGCGCTCGTCGGATATCTCCAGCGGCGGCGGCGGTGTGTCATAGCTGCGGCGCCAGATCTTGACCTGGTCCTCGCCATGTCTGGCGGCGGTCTCGGCCTTGTTGAGTCCCTGCAGTGAGCCGTAGTGCCGTTCGTTGAGCCGCCAGGTCCGTTCGACCGGTATCCACATCAGGTCCATTTCGTCGAGCATCAGCCAGAGCGTGCGGATCGCCCGCTTGAGTACCGAGGTGTAGGCGATATCGAAGCGGAAACCGAGCCGCGCCAGCTCCTTGCCGGCGCTCTTTGCCTCAGTGCAGCCCTGTTCGGTGAGGTCTACGTCGGTCCAGCCGGTAAAGCGGTTTTCAAGGTTCCATGTACTTTGTCCGTGCCGGCAGAGGACCAGTTTGCCTGTCATTCAGATGCTCCGGTTATTGCTGCGCAGCCTATGATTCTAAACGCTGGGTCCAGGTGACGGACAATCCATGTCAGCTGAATCGAGGGTATGTCGGGAGGACGGACCAATGTCCGGCGCTGGCGTCTGTGTGTGAATCTGCACATACACAGGTAAACACTAACGGTATAAAGCATCGTTTGGCTGCTCCTGCTCTGCAGCCGTGATGCGGGCTTACTTGGCTTATGGGATGCGGGTGAGGGCCAGTCTATTGGAGTTGAAGCGATGTTGACCTGGCAGAACCCGCTCAAGAATCGCCTGTTAGCCCAACTTTCAGAACCGGAATATCTGCGGTTCGAGCCGCAACTGGAACTCGTCATGCTGCAGGGCGGGCAGATTCTTTGCGAACCATGCAACCAATCACGCTACGGCTATTTTCCGGTGAACTGCGTTGTTTCACTGGTCGGTGTCTCGGCGACAAGTCTCTATACGCCTGTCGCGGAAATCGATGAAGATGGTCTGGTGGGGCTGGTGCGGCTCCTTGGCAAGCGGGAGATTCCCTATCACTGCGTCACACTGATTTCCGGTGCGGCTTACCGGGCGCGACTGGATTTCTTGCAGGCGGCGTTTGACATACATGGCGGGTTTCAGCGGGCAGCGCTTGGGTATCTGCAGCTATTGATGATACAGATTGCCCAGAGCGCAATCTGTATCCGGCAGCACGCCATAGAACAGAAAATCTGCAAGACATTGCTGCTGGGTATGGATCGTGTCGCGGGCAATGAAGTCGAGATGACCCAGCAATTTGTCGCCAATATGCTTGGCCTGCGTCGCGAAGACGTCACGCACGCCGCCCGCAAGCTGCAGGACGATGGGCTCCTGAACTACACTCGTGGCCGGATCACGATTCTGGACCGGGCTGGCCTTGAAGTAAGGGTCTGCGAGTGCTATCGGCTCGTGCGCCAGCCGGTCTGCTGAGCGCCGCACGAAATTAAAAAGATCCCTGCCTCCCGCGTGATGGACCAGATGCCTCACGGCCTCCATAATGTCAGCTGCCACAGCATATCTTCTCCAGCCGCAAAGGAATTACGCGATGATTCGCTCGCACGCCATAGTCTGGCTCGACCACCAGCATGCCCAGATTCTGCACTTCGATGATGAGAAAGTGCTGTCCAGCAAGAAACTCAAGGCCCACTCCCACCCGACCAAGCAGCACGGCAGCACGGTGCGTACCGAGCACGAGTTTTTCGGGGAAGTGTGCGATGCGCTGGAGGGTATCCCGGAGGTGCTGGCGGTGGGTTCGCATACCGCTGCCGCGGACTTTGAGCACTACGCGAAGAAGCACCGGCCACAAACGGCGAACCACATCGCCGCTTATCAGGTAGTCGATCATCCCAGCGAGAACCAGCTGGTGGCGCTGGGACGCGAGTTCTTCCTGAAGTACGACCGCATGGCGGCTACGACTGGTTCTCACTGAGCGATGCGGCTGCCGGTGAGGGCTTCACCGGCAGCGCTGCTGCCGGACTATTTCGCGGCTGGCGCCTCGGCGCTTCCGCTCCTGGGATTCCCGACCAGCAGCTCATTCAGCTCGATCGCGTAACCGTCGGGGTCGGTCAGCGTGCTCACCAGTACCGGGATGACACCCGTGCCGCCATAACCCGGATAGGTTGTCGGTGCCGGTTCTTCGATAACCCGGACGCCTGGCACCTCGCGGGCTGCCGCGAATTTGGCGGTGGCGTTCTTCACGTTGAACACAAAAACCATGCTGCCGATGCTGAAGGGCTCAGCCGGTGCTGCGGGGACCGGCTTCAATGGCTTGAAGTACTGGATCATGCCGATCATGCCGATGAAATCGTCGTTCGCCTGTAGCAGCACCAGCCGCAATGAGCGCTCGGCAGTGGTATCGCTGGCGGCGTCCCGCGGTGTACGGATGATCTGGTCGTACGCTACCTTGAGACCCAGTACATCGCGGTAGAAGCGCAACGAGTTATCCATGTCACGCACGATCAGGGTCGTGCGCCGCAGGTCTATGGGTACGCGCTCTGCTTCGCTGACCGGCGCGGCAAGAGATACCGTAACCAGGCTGCACAGCCCGCCCAGCAGCAGTAACAATCCGTGTAAGCGCATGGTGGGCGGGCTCCTGTCTGATGATCCTGTCGAGTATAGCGGAGCGGGCTGGCGGTGCGTTTATAGGCGCGCTGATGCGCTGTTCAGGCCAGATGTTCGGCGGCGAGATATTCCATTGACTGCATCTCCAGCAGCCGGCTTCGGGTGCGTTCGAATTCGTGGCTGAGCCGGGTGCCAGTATAGATCCGGCCGATGGATTCTGCGGCCGAGATGATCAGATTGACTCGCCGGTCGTAGAACTCATCGACCAGTGCGATGAATCGCCGCGCTTCATTTTCGCGGCTTTCGTCGAGCCGGGGTATGCCGGAGATGATCACCGTCTGGAACCAGCGGGCGATTTCGATGTAGTCCTCCTGGCTTCTTGGTCCTGCGCACAGCGCATCGAAATCAAACCACGCGATACCTTCGGCTCGTCGGCGGGTGGTGATGGTTCTGCCGAGCACATCCAGCGTTTCGCCCTCGGTGCCCCGGTCGGGTGCCATGTTCCTGAAGTATTGATCGAGGTTCCGGTCGGCGCTCTGATCGAGCGGCGCATGCCAGATCTCGGCGGCCTCGAGTACGCGCAGCCGGTAGTCGGTCAACCCGTCCACGTGTACGACTTCAGTGTGCTGCTGGATCAGGTCTATAGCGGGCAGGAAGCGCTGCCGCTGCAAGCCCCCGCGATACAGGTCCTTCGGTGCGCTGTTCGAAGTGGCCACCAGGGTTACGCCGCGCTCGAACAGGGCTTCGAGCAGCCGGCCCAGCAGCATCGCATCGGCGATGTCGGCGACGAAGAACTCGTCGAAGCAGATAATGCGTGCCTCGCCGGCCAGTTCAGCGGCAACGGTCGCCAGCGGGTCCTGCTCGTCGCGCAGCGTCCTGAGCCGCCCGTGCACGCGGTTCATCAGCCGATGGAAGTGATAGCGGACCTTGTCGTCGAAGGGCAGGGATTCAAACAGCAGGTCCATCATGAAGGTCTTTCCGCGCCCCACGCTGCCCCACAGGTAGGCGCCGCGCACTGGCGCCGGGCTGGTGGCTCCCGGCAGGAAGCGGCCCAGGATTCCCGGCAGGCGCCGCGGCCGCGGGCTGGCCAGCAGCTCGCGGCTGACCCGGTCCAGCACGCCGAGTGCGCGCAGCTGCGCCGGGTCATTGCTGAGCCCGAGTTCCGTGCTTAGGGAGCGATATCGGTCGAGGAGGTTCATGCGATCTGGCGCGAGTGTAGAAGCCGCGAGAGTCGCGGGCAAACCCGGATCGCACGGGCGGGGATTGATGGGCTAGACTTCTGTTCGCATGACTGAACGGGAAAGCATGGACTTTGATGTCGTGATCGTCGGGGCTGGTCCCTGCGGTCTGGCGGCTGCCTGCCGCTTGCTGCAGCTCGCCCGGGACGCAGGCGCCGAGGTGTCGGTTGCGGTCATCGAGAAAGGCGCCGAGATCGGCGCACACATTCTCTCGGGCGCGGTGCTGGAGACGACCGCCCTCGATGAGCTGTTCCCCGACTGGCGTGAACGCGGCGCCCCAGTGCAGACCGCAGTCACCGCTGACGAGGTCCACTGGCTGCGCAGCGCTGACGCGGACATAAAGGTGCCGGATTTATTTGTTCCGCGCCCCATGCACAACAAGGGCAACTACATCATCAGTCTGGGCCGGCTCTGCCAGTGGCTGGGCCAGCAGGCAGAAGAGCTGGGCGCCAACCTGTTTCCCGGCTTTGCCGGCGCAGAGGTTCTGTATGAGAACGGGCGCGTCACCGGCGTGCTGACGGGCGACCTGGGTCGGGGTGCCGACGGCGAGGAAAAGCCCTCGTTTCAGCCAGGCTACGAGCTGCGTGGCAAGTACACGATCTTTGCCGAAGGCTGTCGCGGGCACCTCGGCAAGGAACTCATGGAGACCTACCACCTGCGGGCAGACTGTGACCCGCAGCACTACGGTATCGGCATCAAGGAGATCTGGACCATCGATCCGGCCCGGCATCGCGAAGGACTCGTGGTGCACACCTTCGGCTGGCCGCTCGACAGCAGCACCGAAGGCGGCGGCTTTATCTATCACGCCGCCGACAATCAGGTTTATCTGGGCTTCATCATTGCGCTCAATTACCGCAATCCGTACCTGAACCCCTACGAGGAATTCCAGCGCTGGAAACAGCACCCGCGCATCCGGGCCTGCCTGGAAGGCGGGCAGCGGGTCAGTTATGGCGCGCGGGCGGTCAACAAGGGTGGTCTGCAGTCATTGCCGAAGCTGGTTTTTCCAGGCGGCCTCCTTGCCGGCTGTGAAGCCGGGTTCCTGAACGGTGCCAAGATCAAGGGCTCGCACACGGCGATCAAGACCGGCATGCTGGCTGCCGAGTCGGTGTTTGCAGCCCTGGGCCAGGGAGATGCAGCACCGGCTCAACTCGACGCCTTCGAGACGGCTGTCCGCAAATCCTGGGTGTGGCGCGAACTGCATCTCGCGCGCAACTTCGCTCCGGCCCAGAAAAAGTTCGGCCTGTTTCTCGGCAGCGCCTTTATCTGGCTGGACCAGAACCTGTTTGGCGGGCGTCTGCCCTTTACCCTGCACAGCCCCGAGCCGGATCATGCCGGACTTCAACTCGCGGCCAGTGCGCCACGGATCAGCTATCCGAAACCGGATGGCAAATTCAGCTTCGATCGACTGTCATCGGTGTTCCTGTCGAGCACCAATCATGAAGAGGACCAGCCCTGTCATCTGCAGCTTCTGGATCCGGCTGTGCCGATAGGGAGCAATCTGCCGCTCTATGCAGAGCCTGCACAGCGTTATTGCCCTGCAGGCGTCTATGAAGTGGTGGAAGGCACAGACGGCCAGCAGCGCCTGCAAATCAACGCGCAGAACTGCGTCCACTGCAAGACTTGCGACATC
Organism: uncultured Chromatiaceae bacterium; assembly: GCA_964371995.1. Taxonomy (GTDB): domain Bacteria; phylum Pseudomonadota; class Gammaproteobacteria; order Steroidobacterales; genus SHZI01. Next base: position 7,099 of record CAYJPG010000004.1, read on the forward strand.
AAGGATCCGGCGCAGAATATCCGCTGGGTGACACCGGAAGGTGGCGGTGGTCCGAATTACTCCGGGATGTAGCGACGCGGACTGACGTGCTTCACCGCACCTCGATCGCCGTTGCGATTGCCTCGCCACCGCCGATGCACGCCGTGGCGATGCCGCGCTTTCCGCCCCGCGTTTTCAAGGCGTTGATCAGCGTGATGATGATGCGCGCACCGGTCGCGCCGATCGGATGGCCGAGTGCGCAAGCGCCACCATGCACATTCACTCGCTCATGCGGTACGCCGAGATCACGCATGGCAGCCAGTGTCACACAGGCAAAAGCCTCGTTGATCTCGAACAGGTCGACGTCGGCGACCTTCCAGTTGATAGCGGCCAGCAGTTTCTTGACTGCCGGGCCCGGTGCCGTCGTGAACCAGGCCGGTTCCTGCGCGTGGCTGGCCTGTCCGATGATTCGCGCGAGCGGCGTCAGTCCACGGCGCTTCGCCTCGGATGCACTCATCAGCAGCACCGATGCGGCCCCATCGGCGATCGAGGAAGACGTCGCAGCGGTTACGGTCCCGTCCTTGGCGAAGGCTGGCCGCATGGTCGGGATACGCTGCAGGTCGCAGCGCCCCGGTTCCTCGTCTGTCGTGATGAGGCTCTCGCCCTTCCGGCTGCTGACGGTGACCGGCGCGATTTCCGCTGCAAAAATGCCGCCGCTCGTTGCGGCAAGTGCACGCTGCACTGACTCAATGGCAAACTCGTCCTGCTCGGTACGCGAGAATCCGTAAGTCTTCGCAGTGGCTTCACCGAATACGCCCATCATCTGGCCGTCATAGGGGTTCTGCAGGCCGTCGTAAAACATGTGATCGAGCACTTCCTGGTGCCCCATCCGGTAACCGGAGCGCGCCTTCGGCAGCAGGTAGGGTGCATTGCTCATCGATTCCATGCCGCCGGCAAGCACGATGGAGGCGCTGCCGGCACGGATCATGTCGGCGCCGAGATGCACAGCCTTCATGCCCGAACCACAGACCTTGTTGATGGTGGTGGTGGGTACGGAGTCCGGCAACCCGGCAGCGAGTGCGGCCTGTCGCGCCGGCGCCTGACCGAGTCCAGCGCTCAGCACACAACCGAACAGCGCTTCACTGATATCTGCAGCCGGAATGGCGCAGTCGCTGAGGCAGGCCTTGCTGGCGACGGCCGAAAGTTCGGGCGCTGAAACCGGGCTCAGGGCACCCTGAAAAGCGCCGATGGGCGTGCGGCGTGCCGCAACGATAACGATTTCATCTTGAGTCAAAACGTCTCTCCACAGAGCTGGCCGAAGCCGTATGGCGGCCGATTATGCGTTGCAAAATGGCCTGCGCCAACCACGGTTTCCCCCTAAGCGTTGACCGAACGGGACTTATGTCAGCTCGCGATGCAGCAGATCCGGTTCGTTGAGGTCTTCAAGGATGCTCAGCCGTGCCTGTTCCCGCAGTGAATGAACGGGGTTATCGCCGCTGGCACGCAGCGCAGGCTTGATGATGACTTCGATGCTGCCGGGTCGGGGCAGCCGGTTGGCGGCAGGCAGCATGTTGCGACTGCCACGGATTACGACCGGCACGACCGGAAGATTGCCACGCACGGCGGCCGCAAAGGCGCCATTGTGAAAACGTCGCAGCCCCGGCTCAACAAATATTGAACCTTCGGGGAAAAAAGCCAGTGATTCCTGACCGCGCGCCTTGTGCAGGATCCGGCGTGCGTCGGCAGCGCCCTGGTGTCTGTCCTTGCGTTCGACAAACTCGGAACCGATGCGACGTAACAGGAAGTGTGCGAAAGGCACGCGGGTCATTTCGCGCATGATCACGAAGCCGAATCGCGGCGGCAGTGCGGCACTGAGAATCGGACCGTCCAGATAGCTCGAATGATTGGCAATCACGATGCACGGATCTTCAGGAACGTGATCGAGTCCGCTTATCGACAGCCGGGTTCCGGTAAGACTGAGCAGGGTTGCAGCGGCGTGGCGCACCAGTTGCCGGCGCCCCGCGATGGCTGGTGTAAGGGCAACGGCGGCCAGCGTCGACAGGCTGACGGCGGCGAAAACACCGGTCGCGTATACGCCGAAAATGCCATGCCCGAGGCTACGAAACAGGTAGCGCATTCGCGTGTTTAGTTAAATCGTAAGTTTATGTAATTCATCATAATTTGTGAGTGCAGTCACGCCGCTGCGGCAACCTTTTGCCCATACTGCAGTCCCATGAAAGAGGCCCTGATTATCCTGAAAATGACTCACCGGGACGCTGATCAGGTTTGCTTTATCGCCCATTTGCCGATAGCACGGGACTGAAGTGTAATGTCACCAGCGTCTGTCAACCACATCACGGGCAGCAGCTCGAAATCTGTTTCTTCCGAGGGGATCATCGACAAGTTTCTCGATGCCATCTGGATGGAGCGGGGTCTGTCGACCAATACGCTGGGTGCGTATCGTGCTGACCTGGCGGCCCTGCAGCGCTGGCTCGCCCAGCGTGATACCAGTCTGATCTATGCGAGCCGGGCTGATTTGCTGGCATTTATCGCCAGCCGGGCCAAGCAGGGCTCAAAGCCGCGTTCAACCGCCCGGCAGCTGTCCAGCTTCCGCCGCTTCTACCGCTTCCTGTTGCGCGAGGGTGTGATCCAGGAAGACCCGACCGTCAAGATCGACATGCCGAAGATCGGCCGCTCATTGCCGCGCTCGCTGACCGAATCCGAAGTCGATGCATTGCTCGGCGCACCGGAAACCAGCGATCCGCTTGGCCACCGCGACCGGGCAATGCTCGAGGTGCTGTATGCCACCGGCCTGCGTGTATCCGAACTGATTAACCTCCGCCAGAGTGAGGTCAACCTCAACCAGGGCGTATTGCGCATCCGCGGCAAAGGCGATCGCGAGCGGTTGATTCCCTTCGGCGAGGAATCACAGCGCTGGATCCGTGAGTTCATCAATGGCCCGCGACTGGAAATCCTGCTTGAGCGCCAGAGTGAATACCTGTTTCCGACGCGGCGTGGCGACCGCATGACCCGCCAGGCCTTCTGGCACATTATCAAGCGTTATGCGAAGAAAGCGGATATCGATGCCAAGCTCTCGCCACATACGCTTCGTCATGCTTTTGCCACCCATCTGCTGAATCATGGGGCCGACCTGCGCGTGGTACAGATGCTGCTGGGCCACAGCGATCTTTCGACCACGCAGATCTACACCCATGTCGCCCGCGAGCGCATGAAGGAGCTTCACGCCCAGCATCATCCGCGCGGCTGATTTCCGCTGCAGCGTTGCTGCACTACATTGTCCGGGGTGTGGCGCTTCGCGTGCTACGATTCGGCTCAATAGTCACACGCGCCAGGGTGTTGTTCATGTCTGTTCTTTTTCGTCTCCCGGTCTTTGCCGGCATTGCCTTGCTCGGTTCACTTGTTGCCATCAGCTCAGTTGGCGAAACGCAGGTCCCGTCCGCGGGTGCTTCCGCCGCCGAGGTACGCAAGCTGATTGCCGCCCGCTTTCCGGAGATCAGGCCGGAACAGATTTCCGCATCGCCGGTGTCCGGGCTCTATGAGGTACGGATCGGTTCGAAGATTGCCTATGTCTCCGCCGATGGCCGATACATGGTGCAGGGTGAAATCTACGACCTGGATTCAGAACGAAACCTCACTGAGGGACGTGTAGAGGGGGTACGCAAGGAGGTGCTGGCCGGCGTCAGCGAGTCCGGCATGGTGATCTTCGCTCCCGCGAAATATCAGGATACGGTCACGGTGTTTACTGATGTCGACTGCGGTTACTGCCGCAAACTTCACCGCCAGATTGCGGACTACAACGCACGGGGGATACGCGTCCGCTACATGTTTTTCCCGCGCAGCGGCCCGGGTACCGACAGCTGGCTGAAAGCCGAACAGGTCGCCTGCGCGCAAGACCGGCGCAGTGCGCTGACGAAATCCAAGCTGGGTGAGGTGCTGAAGGACAAGCCCTGCAAGCCCAACCCGGTCGCGGAACACTACAACATCGGCCGCGAATTTGGCCTGCAGGGTACGCCGGCCATCGTGCTCGAGTCGGGTGAGCTGATCGGCGGCTATCTGGAGCCGGCAGAACTGGCGAAATACCTCGCCGAATCGAAAGTACCGAAAGTCGCCAGCCAGTAAGCGGGCCTCAGTGGGCCTGGGCCGGAGGGGCGCAGGCAGCTGAAATCAGCGCTCCAGCAGTTTCAGCTTGTCAGGCGTCTTGAGCCACGCATCGGCATCGGCCGGCGGCGAGCCCGTTTCAGTGATTACCGGCCAGCCCTTGGCCAGTTCGGCATTTAACGGGATAAAGCCCTTCTGCGCAGCTGGCACCTCATCTTCTGAAAAGATCGCTTCAGCCGGGCACTCCGGCTCGCAGAGCGTGCAGTCGATGCACTCATCGGGGTCGATGACGAGCATGTTCGGGCCTTCATGGAAGCAATCGACGGGGCATACCTCGACGCAGTCCATGTATTTGCATTTGATGCAGCTCTCGGTAACGACAAAAGTCATGGTGTCTTGGCTCCTTCAAGGGTCGCTACTTTAGAGATTTTGGGCGCAGATGACTAGCCGCGGATTGTACGTGGTGCGGTGCTCAGGTGTACCAGCTGGTTACCCGTGCGGAGATTGTCCAGATATTGCTCCAGCGCAATCCGGATACTGGGGAAAGCCAGCTCGCTCCAGGGGATGTCCTCCGGCCGGAACAGGCGTGTTTCAATCGTCTCTGTGCCCGCTCCGAACTCGGGTCGTGGCAGTTTCCCGCTGAAGAAAACATGCAGCTGGCCGGCGTGGATGACATCGACGGCAGCGAACAGCGGGCCGATTTCCACCTTTGCCAGCGCTTCCTCCCAGGTTTCGCGCAGTGCAGCTTCGGCCAGCGATTCACCCATTTCCATGAAGCCGGCCGGCACGGTCCAGAAACCGCGGCGTGGCTCGATGGCCCGTCGGCAAAGCAGGATCTGCCCCTCGTGCTCGGGCACGCAGCCCGCCACGATCTTCGGGTTCTGATAATGCACCGTACCGCAGCTCGTACAGACATCGCGCAGCCGGTTATCGCCGGCTGGAACGGTGCTGGTCACGGGTTGGCCACAGGTGCTGCAGTACTGCATGGATCTAGTTGCTGCCGGGTTGCTGAGCTGATGAGGCGCCATTGTAAGGGCCGGCCAGCGCTTTTCTGTATTCTCCTTGCGTGTACCGGAGCAGCGCGAGACCGGGGACACCGATGATCAACGGCACCAGTGCGCAGGCGAGAGCGATATTGCTGCCGGCAAACAGGGCATCGTTGAAAAAGCCCACGCCCAGTGGCCCGACGACCAGACCCGTCAGCATGATGATCATGTAAAACAGGGCCGATACCTGGCCGCGCATCTCGCCCGGCGTGATGTTTAGCAGCGCGACGGGGGCGGCGGCTGATACCGCAGACAGGCCGACCAGGTTGCAGAGCCAGACCAGAAAGGCCAGT
>CAYJPG010000004.1:12545-65053 GCA_964371995.1 uncultured Chromatiaceae bacterium
CGACGGCATCAGCGGTGTGAGGATACCGGTGGGAACCAGCAACAGCGTGCCGGCCATGACGATCAACACGGGACCGTCGATGCGTCCCCGGGCACACAGGCGGTCTGACAGCCAGCCGGTCAGGTTGACCGTCACGGGCCCAAGGATGATCAGCGCCAGCCCGTACCACGTTGCAAAACGCGTGATATCCCAGCCCCACTGGCGTTGCCAGAGGGCGGCATACCAGTTCTGGCTATAGGCCACGATGGTCATGACCGAGACCACAGCGGTGAGGCTTGCATACACTGGCCACCGCGCGCCGAGCCAGCGCAGTGTCTGGCTCATTGTGGTGCTGTTCAGTGCCGAGGTCTCACGTGCCGGCTCTCGCACCATCATCAGCAACACAGCCACGATGAGCCCGGGCGTGCCGACGGCGATGAAGGTGAACTGCCAGGGCGCGACGATGCCGAAAACTGGCAGCGAAATCTCGCTCTGTGCGTTGGCCCAGCCGAGCACGGCCGCACCGCCGAGGGCCGCGAGGCCTGCGCCGAAAGACTGTGCTGCAACGTAGAGGGCGATGGGCCGGCCGCGCCGCGCCGGCGGAAAGCTGTCGGAGATCATCGACATCGCACAGGGTGCAAGGGTCGCGTCACCAATGCCAACCCCGACACGGGCCAGCAGCAGACGCCCGAAACTGCCGGCGAGTCCGGAGGCTGCAGTGGCCAGCGACCACAGCGTGACGCCCATCGCGACCAGCGTGGTACGCCGGAACCGGTCGGCCAGCCAGCCCATGGGCAGGCCCAGCGTGGCATACAGCACCGCAAAGGCAGGCCCGAGCAGCAGGCCCATTTCAGTATCGCTGAGGCTGAGATCGCGTTTCAGTGGCTCGACGAGCAGCGCCGGGATGTATTTATCGACAAAGGAAAAGACGTAGGCGATGGTCAGCAGCGTGATCAGGTACCAGGCGCGGAGCGGCCGGGGCCAGACATGCGCCGGTGCTGCCGAGCCGGGCAGGGCTTCCGCGACTGTGCCGGGGCTCAGGCCTGCGCCTTTAGCCACTGTTCAAAATCCGCAGGTACGGTGTCTTCCAGCAGGCTCTGGACGGTCCTCAGCAATGCTTTCTGTTCTGCCGGGGTCAGCGATTTTGAGTTCCTTGCCAGCTTGCGCACCATGGTCAGGGGTGCCTGTGGCGCTTCGGCATAGGCGGCGAGTTTCCATTCGCCATCGCGCCGGCGAAACACGGCGACGACGCGGTCGAAGCTCGATAGCGGCTTCATGTCCTTTACGGCGATATCAAAGCGCAGCCTGTAGGTCGCCAGCGCAAGATCCGGTGCGAGGTCGCGCGCACGGACATCGCTGTACTCGTTGCGGATACCATCGAGAGAACCGGGTCGGTCGAAGTAGGCCCTGATCGCCTGCCAGCCGTACATCGGCGGATCGACTTCCTCGGCCATGTAGAAGGTGTCCGGGTCGCTGGTATCCCACATCTCCAGGAGTTCCACATACGCCTGCCGGTTGTAGAGCGCGGCATAGCGCTCCAGGAACTCGCTCAGTTCCCGCTCCAGTACCGTCTGCGGTGCCGCTGTCACGGCAGGTCGGTACGGCCCATCAGGTAACGGTCGACCTCGCGGGCTGCTTCGCGGCCCTCGTTGATGGCCCAGACGATCAGGCTCTGTCCGCGACGGCAGTCGCCGGCCGCATATACACCCTTCACGCTCGTGGCGTACTTGCCATACTCAGCCTGCACGTTGCTGCGCGAATCGCATTGCAGGCCGAGATCCTCAAGCAGCGGCGCCTCGGGGCCGGTGAAGCCCATCGCCAGCAGGACGAGCTGTGCCGGATGCGTCTTTTCGCTGTCGGGCCGCTCCTGTGGAACCAGCTTGCCGTCCACGTTTTCCCAGCTGATCTCGACTGTGACCAGGGACTCCAATTGCCCCTTCCCATCGCCGAGGAACTTCTTGACCGTGGTCACATAGGCGCGCGGATCCTGGCCAAATTTGGCGATGGCCTCTTCCTGCGCGTAATCGATCCGGTGGATCTTCGGCCACTCCGGCCACGGATTGTTCCCGGCGCGTTCGGCCGGTGACCTCGGCATGATCTCCACCTGCAGCAGCGAGCGGCAGCCCTGGCGGATTGCAGTGCCGATGCAGTCGGTGCCGGTATCGCCGCCGCCGATGACGATGACGTCCTTGCCTTTGGCGTGAAGCGGACTGGCGTCCGGCTTGCCGTCCAGCAACGCCTTGGTGCTGGCGGTCAGGTAGTCCATCGCAAAGTGAACACCGCCCAGATCGCGTCCCTCTACCGGCAGGTCGCGCGGCTGGGTCGCGCCGGTACAGATCAGCGTTGCGTCGAAGTCCTTGAGCAGCATCTGTGCTTCGACGTTCTCACCGACCGTCGCATTGCAGATGAACTTGATGCCTTCCTGCTCGAGCAGCGCGATGCGGCGCTCGACCACGGCACGCTTGTCGAGTTTCATGTTGGGGATGCCGTACATGAGCAGGCCGCCCGGACGGTCGTCGCGCTCGAGTACGGTGACGAGATGGCCCGCGCGGTTCAGCTGGGCGGCCGCAGCGAGGCCGGCAGGCCCGGAGCCCACCACGACGATCTTCTTGCCAGTGCGCGTCTTCGGTGGCTCGGCAACCACCCAGCCTTCCTCGAAGCCGCGCTCGATGATCGCCGCCTCCAGGTTCTTGATCGTTACCGGCGGGCTGGAAATACCGAGTACGCAGGAGCCTTCGCAGGGCGCAGGACAGACCCGGCCAGTGAAATCCGGAAAGTTGTTGGTCTTGTGCAGCCTTACCAGTGCTTCCTGCCAGAGACCGCGATAGACCAGATCGTTCCACTCCGGAATCAGGTTATTGACCGGGCAACCGACCGTAGAACCTTCAATCACCGTGCCGTTGTGACAGAAGGGCACACCACAGTCCATGCAGCGGGCGCCCTGCTGGCGCAGCCGCTTCTCGTCCATATGGTGATGGAACTCGTTCCAGTCGCGGACCCGTTCGCGCGGGGTCCGGTCGACCGGCAGTTCGCGTACGAACTCGATGAATCCTGTTGGCTTGCCCATCTCAGTTGCCACCTACGCGGGAGAGATCGCGTGCGTTTTCTTCAAACGCCACCATGATTGCCTCGTCGCCGGTCAGGCCCTGATCGTGGGCGCGCGAGATGCAGGCGAGCATGCGTTTGAAGTCCTTTGGAATGACCTTGACGAAGCGCTTGACGTTCGTTTCCCAGTCGTCGAGCACCTCACGTGCGCGTTTGCTGTCCGTCCAGTGCAGGTGCCGACCGATGAGTTCGTGGACCCTGGCGATTTCCGCCGGGTTTGCCAGTTCTTCGGTTTCGACCATCTGCATGTTGATGTTGGCCGGGAAGCTGCCATTCTCGTCGAGCACATAGGCGATACCGCCGGACATCCCGGCACCGAAGTTGCGGCCGGTTGGTCCGAGTACCACCACATGTCCGCCGGTCATGTACTCGCAGGCATGATCGCCGACCGCTTCAACCACCGTATCCACGCCGCTGTTGCGTACCGCAAAGCGTTCGCCAGCCATGCCGTTGATGTAGGCTTCACCCGCAGTCGCGCCGTAGAGCGCGACGTTGCCGATGATGATGTTTTCTGCGGCAACGAAAGTGGACTTCGCAGGGGGCCGCACGATGATCTTGCCACCGGACAGTCCCTTGCCACAGTAGTCGTTGGCATCTCCTTCGATGATGAAGGTCATGCCCGGCGGCATGAAGGCACCGAAGCTTTGGCCGGCAGAACCGTTGAAAGTGATGCTGACGGTATCTTCAGGCAGGCCCTTTGCTCCCCACTTTTTCGTGATCTCGCTGCCGGTTATTGTGCCGACCACGCGGTTGACGTTGCGCAAGGCAAGCGTGCCGCGCACCGGCTCACCCTTCTCGATGGCGGGCTTGCACAGGTCCAGGAGGGTGGTGACGTCGAGTGACTTGTCGAGGCCGTGATCCTGCGTGTCCTGACAGTAGCGTCCAACCTCCGGGCCAACGTCCGGCTGGTAGAGGATGTCGGTGAAGTCAAAGCCCTTGGCTTTCCAGTGCTCGATGGCCTTTCTGGGTTCGAGGTGATCGACGCGACCGACCATTTCATCGATGGTCCGAAAGCCCATCTGTGCCATCAGTTCGCGCAAGTCTTCAGCGATAAATCGCATGAAGTTGACGACATGCTCTGGCGTGCCGGTAAATTTCTCGCGCAATTTCGGATCCTGCGTGGCGATACCGACCGGGCAGGTGTTCAGATGGCAGACGCGCATCATGATGCAGCCCACACTGACCAGCGGTGCGGTGGCAAAGCCGAACTCTTCAGCGCCGAGCAGTGCGGCGATGGCAACGTCACGACCGGTCTTGAGCTGCCCGTCGGTTTCCACCGCGATGCGACTGCGCAGGTTATTCATGACCAGCGTCTGATGCGTCTCGGCGAGGCCGAGTTCCCAGGGCAGTCCGGCATGAGTGATCGAAGTTTGCGGTGAGGCGCCCGTGCCACCGTCGTAACCGCTGATCAGCACCACATCGGCATGCGCCTTTGCGACGCCGGCCGCGATCGTGCCGACGCCGACTTCGGCGACCAGCTTCACGCTGATGCGGGCCTCACGATTGGCATTCTTGAGATCGTGAATCAGTTCAGCCAGATCCTCGATCGAATAGATATCGTGATGGGGCGGCGGGGAGATCAGCCCGACGCCGGCCGTGGTATGCCGGGTCTTGGCAACCCAGGGATAGACCTTGCTGCCGGGCAGCTGGCCGCCTTCGCCGGGTTTGGCGCCCTGTGCCATCTTGATCTGCAATTCCTTGGCGTTGACCAGATAGTTGCTGGTCACGCCGAAACGGCCGGATGCGACCTGCTTGATGGCGGAGCTCTTCGAGTCGCCATTGGCCATCGGCGTAAAGCGCTCGGGGTCTTCGCCGCCTTCGCCGGTATTGCTCATCCCGCCGATGCGGTTCATGGCGATCGCCAGCGTCTCGTGTGCTTCCTTGCTGATCGACCCGTAGGACATCGCACCGGTCTTGAAGCGCCGCATGATGTTTTCGGCCGGCTCGACCGCCGACAGCGGTATCGCCTTGCTGGGCTTGAACTCGAGCAGTCCGCGCAGCGTGCACAGATTGGTTGACTGGTCGTCGATCAGTCGTGCGTATGACTTGTAGATTGCGAAGTTGCCGGTGCGCACGGCCTTTTGCAGCCGGTGGATGGACTCCGGGCTGAACAGGTGCTGCTCGCCATCGGCCCGCCACTGATATTGCCCGCCCGGCGGCAGTGCCTGACCGGCGATCTGACGCTCCGGGAATGCTGCCTGATGTCGCAGCAGGGCTTCACGTGCCACGACATTGATACCGATGCCACCGATGCGCGATGCCGTCCACGTGAAGTGCTGGTCGATGATGTCCTGACGCAGACCGACCGCCTCGAACAGCTGTGCGCCGTGATAGCTCTGCACCGCAGACACACCCATCTTCGACATCACCTTGACGATGCCTTTGGTGGCCGCCTTCGCAAAGTTCTTGCAGGCGGTCATGTGATCGATGTTCGCCAGCAGCCCGTCGCGGATCATGCCGTCGAGCGTTTCGAAAGCCAGGTACGGGTTGATCGCGCTGGCGCCATAGCCGATCAGCAGCGAGAAGTGATGTACCTCCCGGGCTTCGCCCGTTTCGATGACCAGGCTGACGCGCGTGCGCAGACCTTCGCGCACCAGGTAATGGTGCAGGCTGGACACCGCCAGCAGTGACGGAATTGCGGCGTACTCACGGTTTACGCCCCGGTCGCTGAGGATCAGGACGTTTATGTTCTCGGTTTCGATCAGGCGCTGCGCATTGGCCCACAGCTCTTCGACCGCACCGGTCAGGCCTTTTTCGCCACGCGCCACACGGAACAGGCTGGACAGCACACCGACGCGCAGGCCCGGCAGGTCGAGCCGCCGCACCTTGGCGAATTCTTCATTGGTGAGTACCGGCGCATGCAGTTCCAGCCGCCGGCAATCGGCCGGCTGCGGTTCCAGCAGGTTGCCTTCCGAACCGAGCCATACCTCGGATGCCGTGATGAGTTCTTCGCGGATGCAGTCGATCGGCGGGTTGGTGACCTGCGCAAAGAGCTGCTTGAAATAGTCGAACAGCAGACGGGGTTTGGCTGACAGTACGGCGAGCGGGGTATCGTTGCCCATCGAACCGATTGCCTCGACGCCATCGCGCGCCATCGGCGTCATGATGATGCGCTGGTCTTCGAAGGTATACCCGAAAGCGATCTGTCGCTGCAGCAGCGTGTCGTGGTCCGGCACCGGAACCTCGGGCGCCGCCGGCAGGTCCTTCAGGTGCACCAGGTGCTCATCGAGCCATTGACGGTAGGGGCGCTCGTTGCCGACCTGCCGCTTGATCTCCTCGTCTTCGACGATGCGGCCTTCCTCGGTGTCTACGAGGAACATCCGGCCCGGCTGCAGACGGCCCTTGCGCAGGATGTTTTCCGGCGGAATATCCAGCACACCGGCCTCGGAGGCCATGATGACCAGATCATCCTTCGTGACGTAATAACGCGAGGGGCGCAGGCCATTGCGATCGAGGATCGCGCCGATCTTCCTGCCATCGGTAAAGGCGATGGAAGCGGGGCCGTCCCAGGGCTCCATAAGGCTGGAGTGGTACTGGTAGAAGGCGCGCCTGGCATCATCCATCTGCGCGTTCTTTGACCACGGCTCCGGGATCATCATCATGATCGCGTGGGGCAGTGAGCGGCCGGCCAGCACCAGCAGTTCGAGCACGTTGTCGAACATTGCCGAGTCGCTGCCGTTTGGATTGACGACCGGCGGGATCTTGCTGACGTCTTCGCCGAACAGTTCGGATTCGAACAGGGCCTCGCGCGCATGCATCCAGTTGATATTGCCGCGCAAGGTGTTGATCTCGCCGTTGTGCGCCACATAGCGATAGGGGTGGGCGCGGTCCCAGCTCGGAAAGGTGTTGGTGCTGAAGCGCGAATGCACCATCGCCAGCGCCGTTTCCACGGCCGGATCGCTGAGGTCGGAGAAATAGGTGCCGAGCTGTTCGGTGAGCAACATGCCCTTGTAGACGATGGTCCTGCAGGACAGGCTGGGCACATACCAGAAATCGGCGCCGTCGATTGTGGAAGTGCGGATCTCGCTGTAGGCGCGCTTGCGGATCACGAACAGCTTGCGCTCGAAGGCGAGTTCGTCGGTGAGGGCCGGATCGCGGCCGATGATCACCTGACGGACGAAAGGTTCAGAGGCCCGGGCAGTTTCACCCAGGCTCTTGTTATGCGTCGGTACCGTGCGCCAGCCGAGTATCGACTGGCCCTCTGACTGCACGATTTGCTCGAAGCGTTGCTCAAGCTTGCGGCGCTTGCTGGCATTGCGCGGCAGGAATATCAGTCCGCTGCCGTATTCGCCCGGCGCAGGCAACGTGAAGCCCTCGCGTTCGGCCACGCTTTGCAAGAAATGGTGTGGAAGCTGCAGCAGTACGCCGGCGCCATCGCCGGTGTTAGCCTCGCAGCCGCAGGCTCCCCGATGGTCGAGGTTGCGCAGCACCTGAATAGCCTGCTCCAGGATGCGGTGCGATTTGCGCCCCTTGATGTCCACGACAAAGCCGACCCCGCAGGCGTCGTGCTCGTTGGCCGGATCGTAGAGGCCCTGTTTTGGGGGCAGGCCGAGCCTGCCACTGTTCTGGTGGCTGTGCATGATTGTCATCGGGATCACTGTCCGCGGGCCATGAAATACAGCCCGTGACCCGACAGTTTAAGTGGCTGAGGGCAATCAGGAAAGGCTTGCGGAGAATCTGACCACCGCCGGTGCGGCAATCCGGTCGGCCCGGGCGCCTTGCATCCCCCCGGCTGGCGCTTAAACTGCAGCCGTGCAGATGCCGGTCCAGATCCAGATCGTTTCCGACTTCGTGTGCCCCTGGTGCTATATCGGCAAGCGCCGGCTTGAAGCCGCGCTGACCATGCGCCCGGATGTTGAGGCAGGGATTTCGTGGCTGCCATTCCAGCTCAGTCCCGACATGCCGCGCGAGGGCAAGGACCGGCAGGCGCACTACGCAGAAATCTTCGGCCCGGAGCGGGCCAGAGCCATCAGGGACAAGATGGTCGCGACTGGGGCCGCCGACGGGCTGGTCTTCGCGACGCTTCCCGGTGCCCGTTCGCCGAACACACTTGCCGCGCACCGGTTGGTGTACTGGGCGGGCCAGCTGCCCGGCATCGACCAGAGTGAGCTGGCCGAGCGCCTGTTTGCCGCACACCACACGCTGTCTGAGGATATAGGTGATCCGGTCGTGCTGGCGCGCATTGCCGCCGGAGTCGGCATGGATGGCGCGGACCTGGAAGCCCGGCTGCGTGGCGATAGCGACGAGGATGCGGTCCGGGCGTTGATCGATGAGGCCCGCCGGGCTGGTGTTTCAGGCGTACCGGTTCTGATCTTCGATCAGCAGCAAGCCGTTTCCGGCGCCCAGTCGCCGGAGGTATTTGCGGAAATTCTTGACCAGGTGGTTGCCAGTCGCAGGCGCGCCGGGTGACGCGCCTGCGACCAGGGCCGGTTAGTTCTCTAGCCGCCGCTTGCTGGCGCCGCAGGCGCTGCTGCGCCTTCCGGTGCGGGCGTCCGGGGCTCGCCGAATTCCGGCGCGATCGCCTTGATCTTCTTCTTCGCTTCGGCCTCGATGGTCTTGGTCATTTCCTCAAAGGCCTTGTCCGCGTCGACGCCTGACTGCGCCTTCAGTTCGTCCAGATGCGTCTGGATCTTCTTGCGCTGGACCATCTCCTGCAGGCGATCCTTGACCTCCGCCAGCGTCGGCAGGGTCGGTTTGCGCATGTCGTCCAGCAGGATTACATGCCAGCCGAACTGCGTCTGGACGGGCGTGGTCGTGTACTTGCCCTTGTCGAGCGCAGCGACTGCGTCCGCAAAGGGTTTGACCATGGTCTGCAGCGCAAACCAGCCCAGATCGCCACCGTTGCTGGCTGAAGCGTCCTTCGACTTCTCCCTGGCGAGTTTGGCGAAGTCAGCGCCGCCATCGAGCTTGGCGATGATCGCTTTGGCAGTCGCCTCGTCTTCGACCAGGATGTGCCGGGCCGAATACTCCATCGGTACCGCAGCGACCTGCTGGTCGTATTCCGCACTGAGATCAGCGTCGACGACGGGGTGTTCATCCAGATAATTGCGCATCGCAGCTTCGCTGAGCACGTTCATGCGCAGCACGCGCAGCTGTGCGGCCACTTCGGGTTTGCGCGCGAGGCCGGCCTTCTCGCCGGCGTTGGCCGCAATCTCCATGGTCTGATACTGGTCGAAGACCTGGCGCAGTTCTTCGGGCGTCAGTTCTGCCGCCGTCTTGCGCGTGGCCGCGGTTATGAAGGCTTCAAAATTCGCTGCCGATTCTTCGGGGGTCGGCGGCTCGATGTCTTTCTTGACGCAGGCCGACAGCAGCAATATGGCGGCAAGCGCCGGGAGATATAGACGGTGGTGCATAAGAGCCTCTTTGTCCTGTGGCGATGGTGGTTTCAGGTTTTTCGTCCGGGTTTGCCCAGTTTGCCTTTTTTGCGCGGCTTGTCACGACCTTCGGGGGCGCCGCCTGCAAAGGGCGAGCCGTCCGGCCGGATCTGCAGCTGCTGACCGACGACCCAGACGGTTTTCAGATGGCTGAGGACTTCCCGCGGCATGCCTTCAGGCAAGTCGATCAGCGAATGATCGTCGCGGATATCGACGCGCCCGATGTACTGGTTTTCGAGTCCGGCCTCATTGGCGATCGCGCCGACGATATTGCCCGGCTTCACGCCATGTTGATGGCCGACGGCGAGACGGTAACGGATCATGCCCGGCCTGACCGGTGCCTGCGAGCGTGGAGGGCGCTTGTCCGACGGGGCCGAATCCGGCCGTTTGGCCCGCTCCAGCGGCGAACTGGCCGCACGTTCCGGACGGCTGTGGCGCGCCGTCGGCGCCGGTCTGGGTGCGCGTTCCGCGCGCACCGGCTCGGCGACCAGCAGCGGCGAATCGCCCTGGGCAATACAGGCCAGCGCCGCGGCGATGTCGCGCGCCGGGGTGCCGTGTTCTATTTCGTACTGCTCGATGATCTGCCGGTAGGTAGCTGCCTGCGTACTGGCCAGCGCAGCCGTGATTTTCTGTTTGAAACGCATGATGCGCTGGTCGTTGACTGCTGAAACACTCGGCAGTGCCATCGGCTCGATTGGTTGCCGGGTGGCTCGTTCTATCGAGCGCAGCAGATGCTGCTCGCGATTGCTGACGAACAGGATCGCCTCGCCCTTGCGGCCGGCACGGCCGGTGCGGCCGATGCGGTGGATGTAGGCTTCGGTGTCGTGGGGAATGTCGAAGTTCACGACGTGGCTGATGCGGTCCACGTCGAGGCCACGGGCCGCGACATCGGTCGCCACCAGGATGTCCAGGTCGCCGCTTTTGAGCCGTGCGACGGTGCGTTCGCGCTGGGCCTGCGCCATGTCGCCGTTCAGGGCCGCTGCCGCAAAACCGCGTGCCTCGAGCCGCTGTGCCAGCTCGTCGGTCGCAATCTTGGTGCGCGCAAAGATGATCATGCCGTCGAAGGGCTCGACCTCGAGGATGCGCGTGAGGGCATCGAGTTTCTGCATGCCGCTCACCATCCAGTAGCGTTGGCGGGTGTTCGCCGCAGTAGAGGTCTTGTTCTTGATGGTGATCTCGGCGGGATCCGACAGATGCTTTTTGGCGATACGGCGGATCTCGGCCGGCATGGTTGCCGAGAACAGTGCGATCTGTCGGCCTGCCGGAGATTTGGTGAGCACGGCTTCGACATCATCGATGAAGCCCATGCGCAGCATCTCATCGCCCTCGTCGAGTACGAGGCAGCTGAGGTTGCGCAGATCCAGTGTGCCGCGGTTCAGGTGATCGATCACCCGTCCCGGCGTGCCGACCACGACATGCGCGCCGCGCCGCAGGCCGCCGAGCTGCGGGCCGTAGGCCTGGCCACCATAGATCGGCAGCACATGAAATCCGGGCAGATGGCGTGCATAGCGGTGAAAAGCTTCGGCAACCTGGATCGCCAGTTCGCGGGTCGGCGTCAGTACCAGCGCCTGCGGGCCGTAACGCTTGAGATCCAGCCGCGCGAGGATCGGGAGGGCAAAGGCGGCCGTTTTGCCCGTGCCGGTCTGGGCCTGGCCGAGCATGTCGCGGCCGGCGAGCAGCACGGGGATAGTGGCCGCCTGGATCGGTGACGGCGTTTCGTAGCCGACATCGGCCAGCGCGCGCAGCAGCGGCTCGGGAAGTCCGAGTTCAAGAAAGCTGCCAGCATCAGCGGGCAAAGCGGGGGGCGAAACGGGCATTGGTGGCCTCAACAGGACGGATTCCCGGCAAGCCGGGGCGCGAATTGTGCCACGACAGGCTGCGGATTTCCGCTTCAGGTCTTTCGGGTGCGCATCAACACAGGGATACTGGGTCCTGAATCCACACGGGGTCCGCGATGTATTCGCTGCTCGTACTGTTGTTGGCCGGGGCCAGTCTGACGCTGGCTGTCTGGGCTTTCCTTCAGTGGCAATTGAGCCGCTCGGCGATGATCCTGTTCGTGCTTCTGCCGCTGGCTGCCCTGCCGATTGAGCTGTTGGCGGCCGGCGTCAGGCTCTGGAGCAGTGCGGATGAGTCAGCCAGAGGTCTGGGCACCCTGGCGCTTAAATGGGCGCATCTCACGCTGCCGCTTTCGCTCTTCTCGCTGGCCACGCTCTGTCGTCGCGTGGGGTTTGCCTGGGCAAAGATCGACTGGGGCCACGGAGCCCTGTGCATTCTGGCTGTCCTCATGCTGATTTATCAGGTGCCGGGTGTGCTGAAGTTCGGCATACAGCCTGCGGCAATCCCCGTGGTGGCATGGCTGGTATTCGCCATGTATCTGGCCTGCGGTGTCGGACTGTGGCTAAGACAGCGCTGGTTATGGTTGCTGGCCGGCATGTTTCCGGGTGTGTTGCTGTTGCTGGTGCCGCCTGGCGTTGCGGGTCCGCTTCCCCTCTATCTCGGCAGGGTACTGATCCTTGCCGCGATGACGGTGACGATGGTGCATTTCACGCGGCTGTTTCCAGTCGTACACAGCGAGCCAAGCGAGTAGATTGTCTGCAGGGGCGTGGCCCGGGAGTCAGCATCATGTGTCTGCGAATCGTTAGCCTGGTGATGGCCTTGTCTTTGCTGGCCTGTACGCCAGGCGGCCCGGTCCTCAACCCGGAGCGTTCTGCCGAACTGGCCGGTTCCGCGCGTGATGCTGCCACTCAGCCGAAACCGCCGCTGATGTCCGAGGCAGCGGTCAAGCCGCCGGGTGTGCGGCCGCAGCTGGTCGATCCGGCTGAACTGGCGGTGTTGTCGGCGCTGGCGAACGAGCAGCGGCCTGCGGCGGATCGCGCGCGTGATGCCTCGCGGCAGAGTGCTGTCGTGCTGCGCTTCTTTGGTATCGCGCCCGGCATGACGGTGCTCGACCTGTACTCGGGCGGTGGCTACTACACCGAGATCCTGTCGTATCTGGTCGGCCCCCAGGGGCGCGTCGTGGCGTACAACAACACGCCCTATCTGCAGTTCGCCAAGGACGAGCTTGCGACCCGCTATGCCGGTGGTCGTCTGGCCAACGTCGAGCAGCTGATCGCCGAAAACAACCAACTCAGCCTGCCGGCCAATACTTTTGACGCGGTGCTGATGACCGATGTCTACCACGACATCTACATGGTCGATGAAAAAATCGGCTGGTCGCGTATCGACGGGCCGAAAATGCTGGCGGTGATTTTTGCCAGCATGCGGCCTGGTGCCGTGCTGGGCGTGGTGGATCATGCGGCAGTCGCCGGTACCTTGCCGGAAGCGGCAGCAGCTTTGCATCGTATCGATCCGGGGCTGCTCAAGCGGGATCTGCAGGCGGCAGGATTCGTGCTCGATGGCGAGAGCGATGTGTTGCGCAATCCGGCCGACGACGGCAGCCGCCCGGTATTCGACCCGGCCGTGCGTGGCCAGACCAACCAGGTAGTGCTGCGCTTCCGCCGGCCCCGGTAAAATGCTGGCGGGGTGCTATCCTTCGCGCCCTTATGGCCGCACCCGACAAGCTAATCGAGTCTTCCCCGGCTCTCGCCCAGGAGGTCGGGCGTCGTCGCACCTTCGCCATCATTTCGCATCCTGACGCCGGCAAGACCACGCTTACCGAGAAGTTGTTGCTGTTTGGCGGTGCCATCCAGCTGGCCGGTACGGTCAAGGCGCGACGCAGTTCGCGCCATGCAACATCCGACTGGATGGAGGTGGAAAAACAGCGCGGTATCTCCGTGACCAGCTCGGTGATGCAGTTCGAATACGCCGGCAATACCATCAATCTGCTGGATACGCCGGGCCACGAAGATTTCTCCGAAGACACCTATCGCGTGCTGACGGCAGTCGATGCGGCAGTGATGGTCATTGATGCAGCCAAGGGCGTCGAGGCGCAGACCGTCAAGCTGCTGGAGGTCTGCCGTCTTCGCAACACGCCGATCATCACCTTCGTCAACAAGATGGATCGCGAGGTGCGTGCGCCGCTCGCGCTGCTCGAAGAGATCGAGGCCGCGCTGAAGATCGAATGTGCGCCGATCAGCTGGCCGATCGGCATGGGCAAGTCTTTCCGTGGCGTCTATCACCTGCTGCAGGATCGTCTGTTGCGATTTACGGCAGGCGGGGAGAAGCGTACCGATGTCGAGCTGATCGAGGGACTCGACAATCCGAAACTCGATGCGCTGTTTCCCGATGAAGTCGACAGCCTGCGCGCCGATGTGGCCCTGATCCGCGATGCGAGCGTGCCTTTCGATCCGGAGCTGTTTCTGGCCGGTCAGCAGTCGCCCGTGTTTTTCGGTTCCGGTATCAACAACTTCGGTGTGCGCGAAGTGCTGCAGGCGCTGGTCGACTGGGCGCCGCCGCCGCAGCCGCGCGACGGCGGCCCGCGGCGCGTACAGCCGGCCGAGGAAGCCTTCACCGGTTTCGTGTTCAAGATCCAGGCGAACATGGACCCGAAGCACCGTGACCGTATCGCCTTCTTCCGCATCTGCTCGGGCCGCTATACGCCGGGCATGAAGGCGCGCCATCTGCGCTCGGGCCGGGAAATGAAGCTCGGCAACGCACTGACCTTCATGGCCAACGAGAGGGTGACCAGCCAGGGTGCAGTGGCCGGCGACATCATCGGCATCTACAACCACGGGCAGCTGCAGATCGGCGATACGCTGTCAGCGGGTGAGGCGCTTGCATACAAGGGTATCCCGTACTTTGCACCCGAGTTGTTTCGCTCGGCACGCCCTAAAGATCCAATGAAAAGCAAGCAGTTACAGAAAGGTTTGCAGGAGCTGGGTGAGGAAGGCGCGATCCAGGTTTTCAGCGCCAGGCAGGGCGCGCAGATGCTGCTCGGCGCGGTCGGCCGCCTGCAGTTCGAGATCGTCGCGCACCGGCTTTCTGCCGAATACAACGTCGATGCGCTCTATGAAGAGGTGGACATCTTTACCGCCCGCTGGCTGACCTTCCCCGATGAAATGACGCGCAAGAAGTTTGAGAAAGATGAGCTGTTTTCGCTGGCCACGGACGTAGACGGCAACCCGGTTTTTCTGTCCGCCAACAAGTACAACCTGAAGCTGACGATCGAGCGCTGGCCGACCGTTGGCTTCCACGCCACGCGTGAGCATGGCCAGCGGTTGTAGCGTGCCCTGCAGCACGCCAGAGCCTTCAGCATGATGACCCGCTACGACAACAGCCTGAACGGTGCCTGCGCCTGTCGCACGCTCGATCCGGACCGGTTACGGGCGCAGCTCGAGTCCGAAGAGTCGCTCGCCGGGCTGGCGGCCGAGATTACCCGGACCCGCCCGCACATGTTTTCCGCGACGGCGGTGTTCATCTCGCGGCAGCAGCTGGAGCGCATGGCGGCGATCATCGCTGCCGTCGAGCATGTGGTGAGCGCGCCCGGCTACCGGGCAGAGGTACTCGAGCGTGCGCCGGAGATGGCGCGCACGGATCCGGGTCCGCGCAGCGTGTTCATGGGCTTTGATTTCCATCTGGGACCGCAGGGGCCACAGCTGATCGAAATCAATACCAATGCCGGCGGGCCGTTGCTCAATGTCGCGCTGGCGCGTGCGCAGCAGGTCTGTTGCGCAGAAGTGGGCAACGCACTGTGTTCTCCCACGGATCTGCAGCAGGTCGAAGAAGCGTTCGTCGAGTCATTTCGTCACGACTGGAGTCTCCAGCGTGGCGACTCACCGCTCTCCCGCATTGCCATCGTCGATGACGATCCGCCAGCACAGTTTCTCTATCCGGAGTTCCGGCTGTTCAGGCGGCTGTTCAGAAGTCACGGCATCGAAGCAGTGATTGTCGATGCGGCTGCGCTGGAGTGGCGCGATGGCAGCCTGTGGCACGCTGGTCTGAAGATCGACCTGGTCTACAACCGGCTGGTCGATTTTTATCTCGAAGCACCACAGCACGCCGCACTGCGCGATGCCTATGTGGCCGGTGCCGTCGTGCTGACGCCGCACCCCCATGCTCATGCGTTATATGCCGACAAGCGCAATCTCACCTTGCTCAGCGATCCGGTGAGACTGGCAGAGCTGGGTGTCGCCCCTGAGGTCCGTTTAGGGCTGAAGCCGGGGATTCCGGTGACGGTCAGCGTGAGCGCAGAGCAGAGCGAAGAACTGTGGAGCCGGCGTCGCGAGCTGTTTTTCAAGCCGGCGCGCGGCTATGGGAGCAAGGCCGCCTACCGTGGCGACAAGCTCACCCGGCGGGTGTGGGCGGAAATCCTCGCTGCCGATTACGTGGCCCAGGAAATTGCGCCAGCGAGCGAGCGCCTGGTGCTGCGGGACGATGTCCCGACCGATCTGAAGTTTGATATCCGCGCCTTCGCCTACGATGGCAGTATCCAGTTGCTGGCCGCACGCCTGTATGCAGGTCAGACCACCAATTTCCGCACACCGGGCGGCGGCTTTGCGCCGGTCTTCATAGCGCCGCTGCAGGAACTCCAGGCATAGCCTGCGACTCAGCGTGCGGCGCGGTTTTTCAGCAGCGGTACCGGTTCGAGTACCCAGTTGCCGCTGATGCGCCGTGCCGGACTCGGGATGGCAAAACCTGTGTCCTTGCCGTTGCGCCGGCTGAAATCGTCCCAGTCGATCCGCCAGCCCCGGTCGTCAAACTTTGCCAGCCACTCGCGGTAGGTCGCCACACCCTTGTCGGAGGGCGTGAGTACTTCCCTGATGTTGCTGGTGGGTGTGCGCGGCGGATAGACATCGACGAGGATCTCGATGTCCTGTTTGGCAATGACCTTGTTGCGGGCATGGACCGGCCCATCGTGTTCCGCACCCAGCATGAAATTGCGCATGTTAAGGAAGAAGATCCGGGTTCTGCCCTGGTCAACCGGCTGCTCAAAGAAGTACTGCCGGAACCTCTTGCCATTACCGATGTTGATTTCCGTGACCATAATGTTGGGGCCATGCGTGCCGCTGCCGGCAAACAGCTCACCGGGCGCCTTGCTGTTCGGGTCCACTGATTTCCAGGTGGGGTCGGTGAGGCCCGGTGTATTGAATCGATGTACGAACCACAGGCCCCAGCCCTGCGGATGATCCTCCACGTCGTATTCGCGGACGTGATAGGTATCGCGGTTAACGGCTTTCAGGCCATGCGTGGGATGCACGAATTCGTTGTGCGCCGGATCCAGACCGTTTTCCATGGAGCGCTCGTAGTAGTAGTCGACGTCCAGCACCAGAATGGAGTTCGCCCGCCAGCCCTCCGTTTCATATTCCTCGACGTCGAGCAGCGGGGGGCGATCTTTCTCCGGCAGATCGCCGAGAAAGGCGAATACGATGCCGTACTTTTCCTGGACCGGATAGGAGTCGACCTTGGCGCGCGGCGGAACCTTCTTCCCATAGCCGATAGACGGGATGTTCCTGCACTCGCCGTCAGCACCGAACTCCCAGCCGTGATACGGGCACACGATGCAGTCGTCGATGATCCGCGGCTTGTCGACGAGTTCCCATGCCCCGCCGAGCGAGGCACCGCGGTGCGTGCAGGTGTCGCTCAGGACATGGGCTGTGCCCTGGCTGTCGCGGAAGGCGACGAAACCGAGACCGAGCACCATTGATTTCTCGGGTTTCCCTGGCCCCAGGTCTTCGCTGCGGATGATGGGATACCAGAAATTGATGTACATGGCAGTCTCCTGGTCAGTGTCGGGTTTCCAGTACCAGCGCCATGCGGACCAGATGCGCCAAAGAACGTGTGCCCATCTTGTCCATGACGCGTGCGCGATGGATCTCGACAGTGCGTTCAGAGAGGTTCAGGTCCAGGGCGATCACCTTGTTGGCCTGTCCGCTGACGATCATGGTCATCACTTCTTTTTCGCGCGGAGTCAGTGTCGCATGACGCCGGATAATTTCTTCATTCTGGGACAGCAGCTGCCGCGCTTTCGCATCAGCCTCCAGAGCGCGTGAGATCCGGTCGAGCAGGTCCTGGTGCCCGAATGGCTTCTGCAGAAAATCAAAAGCACCGCTCTTCATCGCCTGGACGGCCATCGGTACATCGCCGTGTCCGGTAATGAAGATCACAGGCAGAAATGCGCCCCGGTTGGCGAGTTCCTGCTGCAGTTCCATGCCGTTCATGTCAGGCATGCGGATATCCAGCACCAGGCAGCCGGCGTGGTTTGCGTCGTACTGGGCGAGGAAGTCGCAGGCTGAAGAAAATGGTACCGGTACATAGCCGACCGAATCGAGGAGGATGCTCAGCGAAGTGCGCACGCCTTCGTCATCGTCAACTATAAATACTGTTTTTTCCGGTGTGCTGGTCATCAGGTCCGTTGGGCGGCATCGATACGTGGAATACGCGCCCAAAACCTGGCGCCACCTTCGGGCTGGTTGCTGAAGCGCAGTTCGCCACCATGCTCGACAGCTATGGTACGACAGACGGCCAGTCCCAGGCCGGTCCCTTCTGGTTTTGTAGTGAAAAACGGCAAAAACATTTCCCGGGCTGCAGCCTCTGGCACGCCGGCACCATTGTCCATTACCGAGAGTTCGACTGCTGCTGCATCACTCGAAGTCGAGATCGTGACCTGCCGGCGCCCCGCAGGCAAGTCGAGGACCGCGTCCACGGCATTGCGGAACAAGAACAGCAGGAGTCCCTGCAGTCGTGGCCCGTCGCCCTGGATCTGCGGCAGGGGGCTGGAAAGATCTACAATAAGGCGGATGTTATGGTGCTGGGCGAGTGGTTCGATGAGCGGCAGCATTTCCTGTACGAGCGCATTGCAGTCAGCTGCGGCACGATGAACCGGAAGAGGGCGAACATTGCTACGGACCCGCTGGATCGCATCGCCGGCCCGCAGCGCCTGGCGGGCGATTTCCTCCACGATTTCGACGGTCTTGGCCACCTGTGTGGGGTCGCGCCGCAGCAGTGTCGCCGCACCGTCCGCATAAGCAGCAATAGCCGCAAGTGGTTGATTCAGTTCATGGGCAAAACCGGAAGCCAGCTCGCGCAGCAGGCATCGATAGGTGACGGCCACCACCTGCTCAAGCACGCGGTCCACTTGCGCGCTGGCCGGACGCACCTGATGATCGTGGGTCTCCATGATCGACCGATCCTAAACCGGCCTCGCGCTTTGCTCTCTAAGGGCTTACCCCTATGACCGCCGACGACGGCATTAATCCATTGATCGCCATGCGGGTTGTCGAGCAGGCACCCGACGCGCTGATCCTGGTGAATACCACCGGGCAGATCGTCTATGCCAATAATGCGGTTGCTACCTTGTTCGGCTACGGCGAGGGGGAGCTGGTCGGCTGCAGTATCGAATGTCTTGTACCCGAGCGCTTCCGTGGCGCCCATGCGCGGTTTCGTGATGGCTTCAATGCCACCCCTGCAGCGCGCGAGATGGGCGCGCGGATGGTCGCGCTGTCCGCTGTGCGGCGTAACGGCAGCGAGTTTCCCACCGAGATCCGTCTGGCGCCGATCTATGAGGACGGGCAGCTGCTGGTGGTAGCGGCGGTCCGCGACATCAGCGAACGCTCACAGATCACTGAAGAGCTGCGTGCCGCGCGCCTTGAGGCTGATGGCGCCAATCGTGCCAAGAGCCGTTTTCTCGCCACAGCCAGTCATGATCTGCGCCAGCCGCTGCAGACGCTGCAGCTGCTCAATGCGGCGCTGGGCCGGCAGGTCGATGGTCCGGCAACGGAGATCATCGAACGCCAGCAGCATGCGCTGCAGTCGATGGCTGATCTGCTTAATACCCTCCTTGATATCAGCAAGCTGGAATCCGGAACCGTCACGCCGACGCTGGAAGATGTGTCGATCGGCGACATGCTGGCGGAAATCAAGCGGCAATCTGAACAGATTGCCACCGCCCGCGGCCTGGCGCTGACGGTGACTGCCGGCAGCGAGTTCCTGCGTACCGACCGGGTGCTGCTGCGGCAGTTGATCCAGAACCTGTTGACCAATGCGCTCCAGTACACGCGTGTGGGCGGAGTAAGTATCCGCACCGCCCGCAACGCCACGCATTTCACTATTGAGGTGACAGATACCGGCGTAGGCATCGCGCCCGATCAGACCGAACGGATTTTCGACGAGTATTACCGTATGGAACAGCCGGGTGCAGGGCGCCGCGGCTCTGGACTGGGCCTGAACATCGTCCGCCAGATCAGTCGCCTGCTCGGCTACGGCGTGGAAGTTGAATCGGAACTCGGCCGGGGTACGACATTCAGGCTGGCCATACCGCAGGATCGTCTCGTCGAGGCGGGTATGCGTACGGCAGTCGTGCCGGCAGCCCGGTCTGCAGATGCAGGAGCGGAGCTGCTGAAGCCCTCGGTACTTGTCATCGAGGACGACGATGCGGTGCGCGGTGCGCTGGAGCTGATACTGAAGCTCAACGATTACCCGGTGCGGGTTGCAGCGACCGCCGAGGCTGCTGAAAAACTGTTTGCGCGGGAAGGTCCGGATATCGATCTGGTCGTTACCGATTTTCACCTCAATGGTCCGGACAACGGGCTGCAGGTTCTGGACAGGCTGCGGCTTGCTGCGGGCCGTGATTTGCCTGCCGTGGTTCTCAGCGGAGATACCTCGCCGATATTGCGGCATGCGGGCCAGTTGTCGCGTGTACAGTTGCTGCGCAAACCCGTCGAGGCGCGGCACCTCATCCGCACGCTGGAACAGCTGTTTGGAAGTGAAGAGGCTACCGGTTCCGGTCCTTGACCTTCAACCAAGGTTCAGGGTCTAAGGTGCCGACGTTTAGCGTGAAGGGATATCTGGTCAATGCTCGGTGTCGATGACAGGCTGATTACGCCCGCTACCATCAAGTGGGTAAAGGTGGGGCTGGTGGCTGGCCTGGCCACGATTCCGACCACCATCCTGCTGTACTACGTGCTCGGAATGGCTGTGGATGCTGCCTGGCAGGGCAGCAACATGCTGCGGCAGTGGTTCTGGATATTGTGCGGGCTGGTGCTCCTGAAGGCTGTACTTGCCTGGCTCTTCCGCACTGGACAGTTCCGTGCCTCCAGTGAAGCGAAGCTCAACGTGCGCGACCAGATCTACCGGCAGGTCGTGCGTCTTGGTCCCGGGCTGCTCGGCAAGCGTCGCACCGGTGAGATCGCCAACACGGCGACCGAGGGCGTCGAATACCTCGACTACTACTTCAGCGTCTATTTCGTGCAGATCTGGGTCGCGATCGCGATACCGGTCTTTCTGTGTTCGGCGATTTTCTGGATCGACTGGGTCGTTGGGCTCTGGATGCTGGCGGGTGTGCCGCTGACGCCACTGTTCGTCGGTTCGTCTGCGCGTGGCTTCCGTCGCATCAGCGGGCAGAACGCCGTCGTCAAGAACCGCAACAGCTCGCAGTACCTCGATTCCATCCAGGGCATGAGTACTCTCAAGTCCTTCAACCAGGCGATCCGCCGTGGCGAGGAAATGGAGGCGGGCAACGAGGTGCAGCGCCGCACCACGATGAAACTGCTGCTGGTAGCGCAGTCGCAGTTCGTGTTTCTTGAGCTGGGTTTTGCGCTGTTCTCTACTGCCGTGGCGATGGGCGTTGCCCTGTATCGTTATACCGGCGGCTACATGACGCCGGGTGAAGTCGTTGCCGTCGTGCTGCTGAGCCTGGAATTCAGCCGCACGCTGCTGCTGATCGGCGAGTTCTTCTTTGCCGGCGCACTGGGCCGTGAAGTCGCCGCGAAGATCATCGAGTTCCTGAATGAAAAGGCACCGGTGAGCAGTGACGAAGGCGCACTCTCTGCGCCGCCCACCGGCAAGGCAATTCATATCGAATTGCGTGACGTGACATTTACCTATCCGGGTGCCGAGAGTCCCGCGCTCGAAAACCTGAGCTTTAGCCTGGACCAGAACGAAACCGTGGCGCTGATCGGCCGCAGCGGGTCCGGGAAGACCACCGTCACGAACCTGCTTCTGCGTACGCTGGAACCCGATTCCGGCACGATCCTGTTTGATGGCATACCGGAGAAGGAGCTGTCGCTGGAGTGGATCCGCAAGCAGATCGCCCTGGTGCCGCAGGACCCGTTCCTGTTCTACGGAACGATCGCAGAGAACCTGCGGGTTGCGAAGGACGATGCGACCGAGCAGGAACTCATTGCGGCAACCAAGGCTGCCGAGCTCTACGACTTTATCAAGTCCACACCGGATGGCTTCAACACCAAGGTGGGTGACCAGGGTGCAGCGCTCAGCGGCGGTCAGGCGCAACGCCTGGCAATCGCCCGCGCCTTCCTCAAGAACGCACCGATCGTGGTGCTCGATGAACCGACCTCACAGATCGATGTTGAGACCGAGATGCTGCTGAACCGCGCACTCGAACGGCTGACGGAGAACAAGACGGTGCTGATGATCGCGCACCGGCTCAGCACCATCGAACAGGCTGATCGCATCGTTGTGCTGGATGGCGGCCGGCTTGCGGAAAGCGGTACCCGCCAGGAGCTGCTGGCTCATGACGGCATCTACGCGAGCATGATCCGCACCAAGCGCGAAATCGAGAACACGAAGGTAGTCGCATGAGCAGCATTGAAACCACGGCCGGCACGCTGGCCGGCAGCAACAGGAAGGCCAGCAATACGCAGATTATCCGTCGTCTGCTGACCTACATGACGCCGTTCAATACCATCATGATTACTTCACTGGTGGCCCGTGTACTCAAGATCGTCTCGCAGGCAGCGGTGCTTGGCATCGCGGCGGCAAGTGTCGGTATCTATATCGAGTCGGCACAGCCCGGCGTCGTGAACTGGGATGTCATCTGGCATCAGGTGAAGTGGATTGCCGCCGTGGGTACGCTGGTTGGCCTGGTTTCCTATATGGAGAACTACACCGGTCACTACGTGGCGTTCCGGATCCTGGCCGAGTTCAGGAACCGATTCTACTACGCCATGCTGCCGCTTGCGCCGGCGCGTACCGCCAAGCTGCAGTCGGGTGATGCCGTGAGCCGGGTCATGAGCGACTGTGAGCGCATCGAGCCCTTCTATGCACACACGATCGCGCCAGCGATAGCGGCGATCTTTGTGCCGGCCATCCTGCTGGCCTGGTGCTACACCGTACACCCGACGCTGTTCTGGGTGCTCACACCGTTTTATCTGGCCACGACCTTTGGCCTGCCCTGGCTCGTCGCCCGTCTTGGTGGCGATGGCGTGGAATACCGTGAGCAGCTCGGCGGTGTAAATGCCTTCGTTGCCGACAGCATCCAGGGCGTCCGCGATACGGTTGCTTTCGGCTACGAGAAGCGTCGCGCGCGGCAGCTGTGGGAAATCGGCAAGACGATGCAGGACGGGCAGGACAAGCTCTACGGCGCCGATGCCACGCAACGCGCGCTCGCTGAAGTTTTCATCACGGTCGGTATTCTCGCCGCCGCCTGGTGCGGTGTGGAACTGGCGCTCGCTGGCGAAATTTCCACCCTGACGGATCTGCCGGCTGTGATCGCCGTGTCGATCGTCGGTTTCTATACCTCGGTCGGCATGGCCAACAACTACACTGACTTCCGCGTGTCCCTGATTGCGGCGCGCCGGCTGTTCGCCATGATGGACCAGTCGCCGGCGGTGCATGAAACGGCGAAATCAGCCGTCACCGGCCAGGTCGATCCCTCGCTGCATTTTCGCAATGTCCACTTCGAGTACGACGCGGATGATGTCAGCTGGAGCCGCCAGAAGAAGGTTTTCGACGACTTCACACTGGATGTGCCCAATGGCAAGCGTGTCGCACTGGTCGGACCCAGCGGCACCGGCAAGTCTACGGTCGTGAACCTGTTGCTCCGGCAGTGGGATCCGCAATCCGGCCAGATCCTGATCGGCGATCGCCCGGTTACAGACTTTCCGCTGGCTGATCTGCAGAACTGGTTTGCCGTGGTCTCCCAGCGGGCTTTCATATTCAACGAGACGATTCGCGACAACATCCGCATGGGGTGTCACGAGGCCACGGACGCACAGATCGAAGCCGCAGCCCGCGATGCGGGTCTCGCCGACTGGATCGCCACCTTGCCCGAGGGCTACGACACGCCCTGCGGCGAGCGCGGCAGCAAGCTCTCGGGCGGGCAGCGGCAGCGCGTGGCGATCGCCCGCGCAATTCTCAAGAATGCGCCGATTGTCCTGCTTGACGAAGCCACCTCAAGCCTCGATGTGGAAACCGAGCGCGGCGTGATGCAGGCACTGCGCCGTCTGTCACAGGGGCGCACCACGCTGACCATCGCGCACCGTCTGTCGACGATCATGGACAGCGACCAGATCCTCGTGATGCTCGAAGGCCGGATTGCCGAGCAGGGTACCCATCAGGAGCTGCTTGCCAGGGGCGGCTGGTATGCCCGGATGTTCGAGATCCAGAAGGATGAGGTCGATGCCACGCTCGTGACCGGGTGATCAGGCCTTCTTTACAAAGCCTGACTTCAGCTGCATGGCGCCAATGCCATCGATTTTGCAGTCGATGTCGTGGTCGCCATCGACCAGGCGGATATTCTTTACTTTCGTCCCGACCTTTACCACCGACGACGAGCCCTTGACCTTCAGATCCTTGATGACGGTTACTGAGTCACCGTCGTTAAGCACATTGCCGTGCGCATCGTGCACGATGCGTTGTGGTTCGGCACTTTCCGCCGCCACGTCTTTTGCCCACTCGTGTGCACATTCCGGGCAGATATACAGGGCACCGTCTTCATAGGTGTATTCAGAGCCGCATTTCGGACAAGGTGGAAAGCTGTTCATGGCAACCTCTGTTGTGTTCATTGATATGGCAAGCCTTCACTCAGCGGCCGGTGTATTTTTCCGTGGTGATACCTGTTCCTTCGAAAGGGTCTTCTCCATGACGAAGTCATCCATCACGAAGCCCTTGCCGATATCCAGGACGATTTCCTCGCGTACCGTGAAGCCGGATTTTCGATAGACCGCGATAGCGTCCACGTTCTGTTTGTTGACCTGCAGGCTTAGCGTCCTGCATCCCAGTTTGCAGGCATGGGTTTCGACGTGGCGAAGCATCAGTCCGCCCAGGCCCTTGCCCTTGTGTTCATGCCGCAGGTAGAGCTGTTCGAGCTTCATTTCGTCCGGCGTTGCTGTTCGCGCCCAGCTGCAATAGCCGACGGGAATAGCGGATAGCCTCAGCAGATACATCCAGCGGTCATTGGCCGACAGATAATGGCGCAAATTCTCCGGCGTGTAACGATCAGCCAGCATGTAGTCGGTTTGTGCGACGCTGACGATTGTCGCGTAGTGCGCATGCCAGATCGTCTGGGCCAACGCTGCAACGACCGGAAAGTCGGCCTCCGTCAGCGCATCGAGGCGTGCTTCTCCCGTCATCAGTCCGGATCTTTGGGGCCAACCCGGAACAGCAGATTATGGGCCACCTCCCACAGATGGCCATCGGGATCCCTGAAGTAGCCGCTGTAGCCGCCCCAAAACACTTTTTGTGGCTTCTTCGCCAGGGTCGCACCGGCCGCCAGCGCCTGAGAGACCACTGCATCGACTTGCTGTTCGGAGTCCACGTTGTGAGCCAGTGTGAATCCTTCGAAACCTTCGCCTTCCGCAGACACCTCGGCATCTTCTGCCAGTGACTCACGACCGTACAGGCCGAGCCAGCTGCCGTTGAGTGTAAAAAACGCAACTTCCGGCGGCGACTCCATCCGGGGGAAGCCCAGTCCCTGCTCGTAAAAACGGACAGCGGTGGCGAGATCGCGGACCGCAAGCGTGATCATGCTTATTCTTGGCCTCATTGCATGAGCTTCCTTCTGTTATGCCGTCCGGCCAATTGCCGTGACGTATCAGGCGCCAATCCGGGGCAGGATTTTATGAATATCCGCCAGGGATAAGCCATCGATCTCGACCACTTTCGTCTGCGATGTCTCGCCCTTCAGGACCCTGACGGAATTCCGCTGCAGGCCCAGCGATTTGCACAGCAGTGCCACTACCGCCTTGTTTGCCTTGCCGCGCTCGGGTGCTGCAGTCACCTGTATTTTCAGTGTGTCGTCCAGCCACCCGGAAATCGCATTTCGGGAGGAGGCCGGGATGACCTTCAGTTTCAGCCTTGTAGTCATTCAAACCAGCAATGTGCAGGCGATGCTGGCCACGTACAGGTATCCAAAGCCCTGCTTGTTTTCAGGCGTGCGCCCTGTTTGTCGAAACATATTTCGCAGCCGTTACCAGCAATACAAAAAGCAGGCAAAGGCCTCCTGAAATCAGCAGTTCATTCAGTCTCGGTGGGAAAACGAGGGCGAAGTCCTGGCCCTTGATCAGGGAAGAAAAGCTCGACACGGCAAACGGCATCATGAACAGACGAAACGTCTGCCAGAAATCGATTTTTGTGCCGGCCGGCCTGGACACACTCAGATTCAGCGCAATGCCTATGACGACACTGATGCCGACGGCGTTAAGCCATATCCGGAGTGATGGATCGAAATAGAAGTAAACGATGGACAGATACCAGATGAGGTAGCACCAGAGAACGATCTTGCCGGTCTTTAGCCTGCTCAGGTAACTGATCATGAAAAACGCACTTGTATAGCTTGCGCAAAGTGGAGCGGGAGGCCGGCAGATACTCAGAGCCGGATAAAGTATGGAATAGCCGTGAGTATGATCCCGATTCCGACCAGAAGAGCCGTGCTGGAAACAAAATACGGAAAGATCATGAGGGCCAGGCCACAAACAAGTGGAACAATAGCCCGTTGCCTTTTTCCATAAACGAACAGGCCGAGTCCGATCGAGCCGAACAGCAGACCCCACAGCAGCCAGGACTCGTTCAATGTAACTTCATCTTTCGACTAACGACCAGGATGATCGGGCGGTGATCAGCCTAGCGTTCTTTGGTGGAAGGCCGTTCATCATATTGAGGTGCCGTGCCGCCGATATGGTCCCACGGTGCTTTCGATCCAACGAAGATGTGCATTTCGATGTCTACTCCGGGATCACCATTTACGCAGCCAAGCGTAACCCCATGAACCGCGCCTTTCCACAGGCCGCAAAGCGTGGAGCCGCAGACACCGCAAAATGCGAGCGCCCACCCCTCAGCAGCAGTATTGTGCGTGACCAGCGAATCCTCACCGCTCGTCCAGTGAAAGTGGCTACCAGGCGCCAGTTCGGCATATGCGGATGATGCACCGCTGAAGGCTTTTCGACATTTCGAGCAATGGCATGCGCGGCCATTCTGCAACGAGCCATACAGTCGATATGTGATCGTGGAGCAGAAGCAGCTACCGGTGATCATGAATGCACCTTGCGCCACACGCTTGCAAGCCACGGCTGTTGTTCAAGCGGCAGGCCGGGTGGTCGATAGTAGTGCTCCAGCTCGATAAAGCCAGCCGCCTCGACGAACGTCCTCCACGACTCAAGGTCGTGATACACGCCGTAGCGCCCCCGGTTCCAGCCCTCCTCATTTTTGCCCCGGGGGTTCGAGCTGAAGAGCACGCCTTCGGGCCGCAGCGTTGAGTGCAATTCGCCCAGTACGCGCGGAAGCTGTTGCGATGGCACGTGAAACAGGGACGCGTTCGAAAAGATGCCGTCGAAGTGTCCGGCCGGAAGCTTCAGTGCCAGGAAATCCTGTTGCCAGACTTCGCAGCCGCTGGTCTCCCGAGCCATGGCGGCAAACACCGGCGAACCATCGAGGCCGATTGCCTCGTGGCCGAGTGCACAAAAGGCCGCCAGGTCACGCCCGGGACCGCAGCCGAAGTCGAGTATGCGAAATGGTGATGCGGTACTAATGTGCCGGAGGAGGGCGTCGATGTTCTGGCGTACATCGTGGTCGCGCGTGCCTTCCCGGAAATCCGCCGCGCGCTCGTTGTAGTGCGCAAGCGTCTTTGCCGTGATGGCGGTTTCTGAAGTACTTGTCCTGGAGATCAACTGCTCGCCTCCTCAAATAAACAGCCGGCATTGCAATAGCGCGGTCATTAACATAGCGCCCAGCAAACTCGTGCGTGGAATCGCGTGCAAAATGATGAACAAGAGTTCCAGTTTTCCACATGCCACGATGTGTCGAAAACCTGTCAGCGCCGGCTCGATCCTTTGGCCAGGTGGCTAATCACGCGACGCCTGCTGCACTCCCTTGTGCCGTAGAAAAACGACCACATTGATCGCGATGATCAATGGTGTGGTCAGGGCTCCTCCAAAAACACGGCCAATCCGCGTATGAGAATGTCCATTAGCTCTAACGCCTGAATTAGGCCGACCTGCGAAGCGGGTTCGGCTTGAATGAATTGTCAGGTGCCGCGCTCCAGGATCTGCTTGAGCACCACCGCTTCGTTGTGCAACTCATCCCTGGCGGCGTATACAAGAGTAATATCGCTTCTGCGCGAAAGCGATTGAAGCTCAGACAACTCTGGATTGTGTTTCAACTCAGCGCGATATCGTTTTTTGAACTCAGACCATTTCTCCGGATCATGCCCGAACCATTGGCGAA
Organism: uncultured Chromatiaceae bacterium; assembly: GCA_964371995.1. GTDB lineage: Bacteria > Pseudomonadota > Gammaproteobacteria > Steroidobacterales > SHZI01. Next base: position 40,337 of record CAYJPG010000004.1, read on the forward strand.
GCTCGGTGGATGGTGCGACATCTTTGAGCCAGAGATCGATTTTGGCTTTGACCTTGGCCAATCCTCGCGGCCAGAGACGATCTACAAGAATTCGTTCACCATCGGTCTTGGCCGGTAATTCATAAGCTCGCTTCAGCATGACCTTCATGACTCACTCCATGCGGCACCTATACGCTCGAACTCAGCCGCGCATAGCGGCCGCAGGCCGCGGCGCGTCGGCTGGAGTGATTGGTTAGCGGTCCTGAACCCGTGACTCCCAGTAGCCGGGACGGCGGGACTGATGTGCGACGGCGAAGCCGACGATGCCAGCGGTGACTTCACGATAGACGACCGAAAAGGGAAAGCCCTGGAGAAAAACCCGCCGGGTATTCGCCGCTGCCGGCGACCCGGCACGGGGGAAGGCCAGTGCGCGGGCTGCTGCCTCTTCGACGGCGGCTGTGAATCGAGCCCCGAGACCGGCCTGCTCCTGATTGTAGTAGACGATTTCGGCGAGGAACTCACGGCGTGCTGCCGGTGCGAACCTGGCCGATTTCACCGAGACAGGCGCCGGGCCTCGGCAAACACGTCTTCGGCCGCGTAGGTCTGCGTTTCTCCACGGTCATAGGCCGCCACTCGCGCCTCAATCTCCCGATTCCAGAGCGTCTCAATGTCGGACAGCGGGGAGGCCTGCAGGGGCTCCAGAAGGGCTTCCGCAAGCTGGGCTCGCTCTTCGGCCGCGAGCGTGCGAGCCATTTTCTCCAGGTCTTTCAGGGAAGAGGCCATGCTATGTCTCCCTCACAGATGCATAGATCTTACGCCGCGATACGCGGTCTGTCGCGGATCGCTAACGCCTGAGTTGAGCGGCTGCGCTGGGCCGTGCCAGGCGCGCTCGGCGCGCCGAATGTTTGGGCGACGCAGAGCGCGCCTTGCTCTGTTGCTTCCTGGCCCGCTCGAACGATTCGTTATGTGCCATTCAGAGCTCATACCTGGTGAGATCAAGGGCGCCATGAAAGACGCCGAGAATCGTGATGTTGCCGTGATCGGCGACGAGGTAGGTGATGCGGTAGTGGCCATACAAGAGAATGCGAACATTCCTCGAAGAAGCCCAGTACCGGTGCCCGATCTCCGGGAACTCCCGGAGCAGTTGGGCCCGATCAAAAATGCCCTGAACCGTCCGCGCTGCCGCCTGCGGGTTGTCGACGGCAATGTATTCGTGAATGTCCTGGAGCCAGCGCTCTGCTTCTAGAGTCCAGGTTATTGTTGCCACGAGCGAATACGCCGGCCCATCTCTTCGTTGGACAGTGACCGCTTCGCGTCGGCATCGGCTAGCCCACGTTCAACCATAGTATGGAATGCCAGTTCGCGAACGATTTCCTCGCGAGAGCTGTCCTCTGGCTGCTGTTGAATTAGCCGCGTCAGATCTTCCTTGGCCGTTGACATTGGCGAACCTCCAAATTGCTGCTAAGGGTGCCACAAAACGACGAGGCGGGGGAATGGCACATAACGTTTGAGTTCACCGGCGCATAGCGGCTGGCGCGGGGCTTGCTCTGCAAGGCCCGTGACAGACGCGTTTGGCGACCGGTGGAACGATTGGTTAGAGGTCATCTCGCAGCACCATTTCCAAACCACATCGCAGCCGCTGCGATGCCCGGCAGATTCTGAAGTGCCAGAACGAGCCCGGGTGTCTTGTGCCACCGCGTAGCCGTAAGGGCTGCAGTGACTAGCCACGCGGGCAGGCCCGCGATGCCGAATATCCAGAACAAGATGAATCCGTCACCGCTGGGTCCTGGCAGCAGGCCAAGACCTTGTGCCAATGCTCCAGCCATTAGCACCGCAGCGATTGTTCCCCAGACAATGAATACCCACATCAGCACAAATGACCTCTAACTATAAGTAGAGGGCCCAAACGGGCGAAAGAAACCGGACACAATCGTCGGATAGGCTGCTCGACCTGGAGGCAATGCACTGATTCCATTGGCTGGCGACTCGCGAAGTGTCGCTTAAACTGCCAGGGAGATAAGGAGCATGGCGAGCCAACCCGGGTCGCTGCAGGTGGCGCGGGAGAAGATGCGGACGCGGCACCTGGCCTTGCGGACTGAACAGGCCTGGCTGCAGTGGATCAGGCGCTACATACACTTCCATCAGCGACGGCATCCACGGGACCTCGGTGCGGCTGAAGTTGAGCAATTCTTGACCCATCTGGCCGCGCAACGCAAGGTCAGCGCAGGCATGCAGAAGCAGCCCTGGGCAGGATGACTGATCGCTCCCTCACTCTCCGGTCAACGGTTCCGGGTCCGGTGCGACCCGGCAGATCTTGATGCCGGTATTGCCGCCGCGGAACAGTTCGCCGAGGGCGTCGGGCATGTTTTCCAGACCGTCGGTGACGTCCTCGCAGTTCTTCAGCAAGCCAGCGCGATACCAGCCGAGCAGGGCCTGTTCGGCTTCCTGGTAGCGGTTCCAGTAGTCAAACAGCACGAAGCCTTCCATGCGGGCGCGCTTGTAGACGATGAGCGAGTAGTTGGCCGGTCCGGGCTGTGGCTCCGCTGCATAGTTGCTGGCGATGAAACCGCAGATCACGACGCGTGCGTGCATTGCCAGGTTGGCAAGCGCGGCGTTGAGGATTTCGCCGCCGACGTTGTCGAAGAACACGTCGATGCCAGTGAGGAACAGTTCCTGCAATCGTTCATGCAGGTTTTCGGTCTTGTAGTTGATCGCCACGTCGTAACCGAGCGTGTCGCACAGCCAGCGACATTTGGCATCGCTGCCGGCGGTGCCGACCACCAGCCTTGCGCCCTTGATACGGGCGATCTGCCCGGCCACCGAGCCCACGCCACCGGCTGCTGCCGAGACCAGCACGGCATCGCCAGCCTGCAGCGCGCCGACCTCGGTCAGGCCGAAGAAGGCGGTGGCACCAGCCTGCCCGAGGATGCCCAGCTGAAGCGACAGTGGCCGCACGGGGTGTGCAATCTTGCGCGTGCTGAACACAAACTCTGCGCCGCGCGGCTTCTGTATGGAGTACGTTTGCCAGCCCAGCGAACCGATGAAGATTTCGCCTGCTGCATAGTCGGGATGATGTGAGTCGATGATCTGGCCGATTCCACGGCCACGCATGATCTCACCGACGGCGAGCGCGGGGAGAAAATTGCTGTAACCGGGTTCCAGATAACCGCGTTGCGCCGGCGCCGGTGCGAGACAGATGGTCTTTACCAGGAACTCGCCGTCCTGCAGTTCGGGAATGCGGCTTTCCTGCCACGCGAAATGCCGGCTGCTGATGTTCTCGTCGCGGGTGGGCAGGCGGGCCACACACCACCGCGCATTGATTGCCGGTTTCATGGCTGGTCATGCTAAACGCAACAGGGTGCGGGCGCCATGCAGACGGATTGGCGCCCGTGTGTGGCGTGATGGCGATGAGCGGCGCAGAATCTGTCGCGCGCCAGCTGGGGGCGCTATCAGGAGAGTGCAGCATGATTCGTCGGGTCGGTGCCGTGTTTGTCGCGGCTGTGTTGTTGAGCACGGGTTGTAACGGGCAGACGCCCGAAGCGCAGAAAGCAGCAAGTGACTATCTGCAGCGCGCGGCGCAGGAGCCCGGTGCGGTGCAGACTGAATCAGGTCTGGTTTTTCGTACGCTGACACCGGGCACCGGTGCAATGCCAAATGCCACCGATGTGGTGCGCGTCCACTATCACGGTACCTTGCCGGGCGGGAAAATATTTGACAGCTCGGTGGATCGTGGCGAGCCGGCCGAGTTCGGCCTGAACCAGGTGATTCCCTGCTGGACGGAAGGTGTGCAGCGCATGCACGTGGGCGAGAAGGCGGAACTCGTCTGTCCCGCCGCAATTGCCTACGGTGATCGCGGTGCCGGCGGCGTGATTCCGCCGGGTGCGACGCTGATCTTTGAAGTGGAACTGCTCGGTATCAAGAGCCGCTAACGCGGGAGCGGGGTATGCTTCCCTGCCTCATTCACGAGGACGAGCATCTGCTGGTGGTCAACAAGCCCGCCGGCCTGAACACCCACGCGCCGTCGCCCTATGCCGGGGAAGGACTCTACGACTGGCTGAAGCATCGCGAAGCGCGCTGGGCTTCGCTTGCCATCATCCACCGGCTCGACAAGGAAACCAGCGGCGTGATGGTGTTCGGTAAGACGCCGCTGGCGAACCGCGCGCTGACGGCGCAGTTTGCCGCGCGCAGCGTGCACAAGATCTATCAGCTGCGCACCGACCAGCCAGTACCGGCCGGCGAGCAGGTGGTGAAGTCGGGTATTGTCCGCGCCGGTGATCGCTATGTGGGCAGTCCGGACGGCGAGCCTGCCGAGACGCGCTTTCGCCAGCTGTCGGATGAACTGGTCGAAGCGCAGCCGCTCACCGGGCGCACGCACCAGATCCGTGTGCACGCGGCGGAGCGCGGCTTTCCGATACTCGGCGACACGCACTATGGCGGCAGTCCGTGGCCGCGCGTCTGCCTGCATGCGGCCGAGCTGAGGCTTGAGCATCCGGCGTCGGGCGCAGCGATGAGCTTTGCCGCGCCGGCCGATTTCGACGGGGATGCGCGGCAGACGCTGCGGACAGCCCTGATCGATACCGGCAGCACGGATGCATACCGGCTGATCCATGGCGCCAGCGATGAGTGGCCGGGCTGGTATCTGGACCGGCTCGGCGAGGTGCTGCTCTCGCAGTCGGCGGCGGAGCTGTCGGCAGATGCGCTGAAGCGCCTGGCCGGTGTGCCGGGTACAAGAGCGGTGTATCACAAGATTCTCAACCGCCAGGTGCGGCGCACGACACCGGAGGAATCCTCCCCGCAGCTGGTGTCGGGTGAGCCGCTTGCCGCTCCATTCACCATCCTGGAAAACGGCCTGCGTTTCGAACTGAGTGTGGGCGAGGGTTATTCCACCGGCCTGTTTCTCGATCAGCGGGACAACCGGCGGCGACTGCTCACCGGGCATGTCGCGGCCGGCTTTCCGCTGCGCGAGGGCGCGACGGACGGCGATTTCAGCGTGCTCAATACCTTCGCCTACACTTGCGGTTTCTCCGTCTGTGCCGCACAGGGCGGCGCGTACACCACCAGCCTTGATCTGTCGAAAAAGCACCTGGCGTGGGGGCAGCGCAATTTCCTGCTGAACGGGCTCGATCCGTCACAGCACGATTTCATCTATGGCGATGTCTTCGACTGGCTGCGGCGCTTCGCAAAAAAATCCCGGCAGTTCGAGGTGATCGTGCTCGATCCGCCGACTTTTTCGCAGTCGAAGGCGCAGGGCATGTTTCGCGCCACACAGGATTACGGGCGGCTGGTGGAGCTCGCCCTGCCGCTGCTCAAGCCGAACGGCGTGCTGTTCGCGTCCAGCAACGCGGCGAACTGGCTGCCCGAAGAGTTCATCGCCAGCGTGGAAGCAGCGATACATGCTGGCGAGCGGCGCATCCTGCAGACGCATTACGTGCCGCAACCGCCGGATTTTCCGCTCAGCCGTGCAGAGCCGGCTTTTCTGAAATCGGTCTGGCTGCGGATCGCCTGACGGTGGCTCAGAACCAGTTGTAATTGAAGCTGATGCTGATGCGTTCGGCGCGGCGCTGGTTGATCGGCACCTCGTGCCGGATCCAGCTTTCGAACAACAGCACGTTGCCGGCCTTCGCGGGGATGGTGATCCACGGCTGGTTCTCCGGGCTGCAGTCGGCCTTGCGTGGCGGTGCGGCCATAAAGCGGTCCAGGCGCGGGTCTTCAAACTTCAGTCCCGAGCAACCCTTCGGCGTCTGCACGTAATAGGTGCCGCTGATGGTCGAGGTCGGGTGGATGTGCAGGCCGTGCACCACATGCTCCGGCATGATGTTGATCCAGCAATCGGTCATCGTCAGTTCGCGCCCTGTCATATCAAGTTCGAGCGCGCGGGCATAGGCCTTGACGTGCCGGTTGATCTTTTTCTCCAGTGCCTCGAAGGTCGATGACATTTTCTGCATGTGGCAGAGGCTGCCGTAGGAGGTGTAGCCACCCGGATAGTTCTTCTTGCACCACTTCTGGCCGGCCACATCGTGTTCGCGGACCTGCTGGCATTCGCGCAGCAGCTCGCGGTTGAAGCGCAGCCAGCCGGCGTGGCGCAGGTGTGCAGAGTAAACCTGCGTCGGAAAGAAGCTGTGTACGGTCATGGCTGGAGGCCGTCCCGGCTGATGCCGTAAATGTCGCTTGGGCTATATATGGTGCCGGGAGAGGGACTTGAACCCACACGATGTCACCACCAACGGATTTTGAGTCCGCCGCGTCTACCAGTTCCGCCATCCCGGCGCGGGCCGGCAGTTTACACGATGGTTTGCCGGCAAGTGCTGCTAACCGGGCGCGACTTCATTAGGATGCGCCCGGCATGGATCCCGCTGATTTCAATTTCGAGCTGCCCCCGGCGCTGATCGCCCAGCAGCCGCTGACCGAGCGTACGGCCAGCCGGCTGCTCGAGCTGGGCCCGGGTGGACAGCTTACTGACCGGCACTTTGCCGATCTGCCGGCGCTGCTGCAGCCTGGCGACCTGCTGGTGTTGAACGACACCCGCGTGCTGCCTGCCCGGCTGTATGGCGCGAAGGCCAGCGGTGGCCGGATCGAGATACTGCTGGAGCGGGTTCTTTCGGCGGATGAGGCGCTCGTGCAGCTGCGTTCCAGCCATGCGCCAAAGCCCGGCAGTACCGTGCACTTCGACGGTGAGGTCAGCGCGACCGTGCTTCGGCGCCAGGATGAGTTCTTTGTGCTGCGCTTTGCACGACCGGTGGTCGATGTGCTCGATCAGGCCGGTCATGTGCCGCTGCCGCCCTACATCCGCCGCACGGACGAGACCGCGGACCGAGAGCGCTACCAGACTGTCTACGCGCGTGAGCGCGGTTCGGTGGCGGCGCCGACCGCCGGTCTGCATTTCAGCGAAGCCTTGCTGGCGAGCCTTTCTGCGCAGGGCGTGGAGTTTGGCCGCTTGACCTTGCACGTCGGCGCAGGCACGTTCGCGCCGCTGCGGCCGCATCATCTGAAGACCGGCCGGCTGCATGCCGAGCGTTTAACTGTGCCGGCCGAGCTCTGTACGGCGGTGGCCAGCTGCCGGGCGCGCGGCGGGCGCGTGGTGGCGGTGGGTACGACGGCGGTGCGCGGACTCGAGACGGCAGCGGCCAGCGGCGTGCTGCGACCCTTTGACGGCGAGACCAGCCTGTTCATCCGTCCGGGGTACCGTTTCCAGGTGGTCGATGCACTGGTGACCAACTTCCATCTGCCCGAGTCGTCGCTGCTGATGCTGGTCGCAGCATTTGGCGGGATGGAGCGGGTGATGGCGGCCTACCGGGAGGCGGTGGCCCGCGCCTACCGGTTTTTCAGTTATGGAGATGCGATGTTTTTGCGCCGGGACAGCGGAACGCCATGAGTGCGGTGTTCAATTTTGAGGTGCCGGCCACCGATGGCGCGGCGCGCAGCGGCCAGCTGACGCTAGCCCACGGCAGCGTCGATACGCCGGTGTTCATGCCGGTTGGCACCTATGGCGCGGTCAAGACGCTGACGCCTGAGGATCTGGAGTCGCTGGGCGCGCAGATCATTCTCGGCAATACATTTCACCTGATGCTGCGGCCGGGCGGCGAACTGATGCAGACGCTCGGCGGTTTGCACCGCTTCATGCACTGGCAACGGCCGATCCTGACCGACTCGGGCGGTTTTCAGGTGTGGAGTCTGGCGACCAAGAACAAGATCAGCGAGGCGGGCGTCGAGTTTCGCGCACCGATCGATGGCAGCCTGGTGTTCCTGTCGCCGGAGCGCGCCATGCAGGTGCAGGCGCAACTCGGCAGCGATATCCAGATGATCTTTGATGAGTGCACCGACTATCCGGCGACTGAAGCTGCGGCGCGCGCTTCGATGGAACTCTCGCTGCGCTGGGCGGCGCGCAGCCGGCAGGCTTTCGACGCTGGCACGGGGCCGCAGGCCGGTTCGGCACTGTTCGGCATCGTGCAGGGGGGCATGTATGAGTCGCTGCGCAGCGAGTCGCTGGCCGGGCTCGTGGCGATCGGCTTTGATGGCCTGGCGATCGGCGGCCTGTCGGTCGGTGAGCCGGAAGATGACCGGCTGCGGATCCTCGACCATCTGCTGGCCGAGATGCCGGCGACAAAGCCGCGCTACCTGATGGGGGTCGGGACGCCCTCGGATATCGTCAAGGCGGTACTCCGCGGCGTGGACATGTTCGATTGCGTGATGCCCACGCGCAACGCCCGCAATGGCTCGCTGTTCACCGGCGACGGGGTGGTGCGGATCCGTAATGCGCGGTACCGGGACGACCCGCTGCCCATCGAGCCGGGCTGCAGTTGCTACACCTGCCAGCACTACAGCCGCGCCTACCTGCGGCACCTCGACCAGTGCGGCGAGATGCTGGGCTCGCGGCTCAATACCATCCACAACCTGCATTTTTATGTACAACTGATGGCCAGTCTGCGTGCAGCGATCGGGCGTCGCGAGCTGGGCGCCTTCGCTGCGGACTTCCTCGCCCGGCAGCAATCCGCGGTTTCCATGCCATAATGGCGCGCCGTTTTTCAGCGAATCAAGGTCAATAAATGGGCTTTTTCATCCAGGACGCAATGGCACAAGGTGCCGCCGCTCCGGCGCAGGACACATGGGTCACCATGCTGCCGATGGTCATCATCCTGCTCGTGATCTATTTCATGATCATGCGGCCGCAGCAGAAGCGCCAGAAGGAACACAAAGCCATGATGGCGGCCCTGGCGGTGGGTGACGAGGTCAGTACGGCCGGCGGCGTGCTTGGCAAGGTGACCCGCATCAAGGACGATTTCCTGCATGTCGAGATCGCCAGTGGCGTCGAAGTCGTCGTGCAGCGCCATACCGTCGCTGCGGTGATGCCCAAAGGTACGATCAAGAACGCGTGATACCAACCAGACCTGGGGATATGGCTGCCCGATACCGGCAACTGGTCCTGCAGTCTGGCTCAAGTTTGCCCGCCGGAATTTCGGGAACCTGCTGCTCATGAATCGCTTTCCGCTCTGGAAAAACCTGCTTGTGGTCGTCGCCGTACTGGCCGGCCTGTTGATATCGCTGCCCAATCTGTTCGGTGAGGCGCCGGCTGTACAGGTTGGCCTCGCAAGCGGCGAACCGCTGACTGACAGCGGTATCGAGCGCGTGAACCAGGTGATCGCGTCCCAGCAAATCGAGGGCGCTGCGCCCTACATCGACAAGGGCCGCCTGATGGTGCGTTTCCCTTCGGTAGACATACAGCTGAAGTCGGCCGATTCGCTGCGTCTGGCGCTCGGCAAGGAATATCTGGTCGCGCTGACGCTTACGCCGAATACGCCGGCCTGGTTACGTGCGATCGGGCTGCGACCGGTGCCGCTGGGCCTCGACTTGCGCGGCGGTGTGCATTTCCTGTTTGAAGTCGATGTGTCTACGGCGGTGAAACAGCGGCTCGACAGCTATGCAGCTGATTTCAACAAGATGCTGCGCGAAAACCGCATTCGCCGCAGCATCAGCGTCACAGGCAACGAGCTGCTGATCCGTCTGCCCGACGCCGCCGACGCCGATCGTGCCGAAGAGTTGCTGAAAGATTCGGATCCGGATCTCAGCATCGAGCGCCGCAGCAGCGGCGGATCGGTGATGCTCGTGGCGCAGATGACACCGGCGCAGATCAAGGCGCGACAGGATTTTGCCATCCAGCAGAACGTGACCACGCTGCGCAATCGTGTCAACGAACTCGGCGTCGCCGAGCCGGTGGTGCAGCGCCAGGGCGCCGACCGGATCGTGGTCCAGTTGCCCGGTGTGCAGGACCCCGCCCAGGCCGAGCGCGTGCTCGGCGCTACGGCCACGCTGGAGTTCCGGCTGGTCTGCGCCGACGAGAATCCGCTGGAGGCCGAGCGCACCGGCCGTGCGCCGCTGGGCTGTGAGCTCTTCAATCTGCGTAAAGGCGGGCCGGTGCTGCTCAAGCGGCGCACGATCGTGACCGGCGACCAGCTGATCGATGCCAGCCAGGGATTTGATCAGGGCATGGCGGCGGTCTACGTGCGCCTCGACAGCAAGGGCGCGCGCAGCATGCTCGAAACGACGCGCGAGAACCTCAAGAAGCCGATGGCGGTGGTGTATGTCGAGCAGAAGCGCGACACGGTAATGCGGGACGGCAAGAAGGTTGAAGTGCCGCGTGTCGAGCGCGAGGTTATCAACGTTGCGACCATCAATGGTGTATTCAGCAGCAGCTTCCAGATCACGGGCCTTGATACCTTTGAAGCGCGGGACCTTGCCCTGCTGCTGCGCGCCGGTGCCTTGGCAGCACCGGTCTACAAGATCGAGGAGCGCACCATTGGGCCGACCCTCGGGCAGGACAACATCGATCGCGGCCTGCGGGCTTTTCTTTACGGTTTTGCGGTGGTCGGCATCTTCATGCTGGTCTATTACCGGGTGTTCGGCCTGATCGCGAATATCGGCCTGCTGGTCAACGTGGTGCTGATCGTTGCACTGCTCTCGCTGCTGCAGGCGGCGCTGACCCTGCCTGGCATCGCCGGCATCGTGCTGACCATCGGTATGGCGGTGGATGCCAACGTGCTCATCAATGAGCGTATCCGTGAGGAAGTGCGTAACGGCAGCACGCCGCAGGCGGCGATATCGGCTGGCTACGACAAGGTATTTTCAACGATCGCAGATGCGAATATCACGACGCTGATTGCCGGCATCGTTCTGTTCGCCTTTGGCAGCGGGCCGATCAAGGGCTTTGCGGTGGTGCTGTGCCTCGGCATCATGACCTCGATGTTCACGGCCCTGACAGTCACGCGTGCAGTGGTCAATCTGGCCTATGGTGGCCGCAGGGTCGAACGACTCTCAGTCTGACGGATGGGGCGGCATGGAATTTTTCAGCAAGATAACCAACGTGAATTTCCTCGCCCAGCGGCGCGTGGCGGGCGTGTTTTCGGCGATCCTGATGATCGGTTCGCTCATCCTGGTGATCCCCGGCGTGCGCGGACTCAATTTCGGTATCGATTTCACCGGCGGTGTACTGCTGGAGCTGGGTTACCAGGGGCCTGCGAACCTGCCGGACATCCGCGAGCGGCTGGCTGCCAGCAATTTCGCCGACGCGCAGGTGCAGAACTTTGGTACAGCCAGTGATGTGATGATTCGGCTCCTGCCGCGCGAAGGACTCGATAATAAAGAGGTCGCCAGGCAGATCATCGCCGTGCTGAAGGCCGGTGACCCGACCGTAGAGCTGCGTCGTACGGAGTTCGTCGGCCCGCAGGTCGGTCAGGAGCTGACCGAGCAGGGCTCGCTGGCGATGCTGTTTGCAATGCTCATGATTACGGCCTACATCATGGTGCGCTTTCAGTGGAAGTTCGCCCTGGGCGCCATTATCGCGACCCTGCATGATCCGATCGTTACGCTGGGTTTCTTTGCGCTGAGCGGTATCACTTTCGACCTGTCCGTGCTCGCCGCGATGCTGGCAATCGTTGGTTATTCCGTCAATGACACGATCGTCGTCTTCGACCGGATCCGCGAGAATTTCCGCAAGATCCGCCGCGGCGAAACCGAAGAGATCATGAACATTTCGATCAATGAAACGCTGAGTCGCACGATCATGACCAGTTTCCTGACCATGCTCATGGTCCTTGCCATGCTGTTCTTCGGTGGCGAGACGCTGCGCGGTTTCTCCAGTGCGCTGACTGTCGGTATCGTCATTGGCACCTATTCGTCGATCTTTGTGGCCAGCGCGCTGGCGCTGTCCCTCAAGGCGACTGCGGCGGATCTGGTGCCGCCCAAACAGGGGAAGGGCGAGGGCCAGGACGAAGTCGACTCGATGCCCTGATAATCAGGGCGCTGGCCCTTTCCGGGCGCGGCGCGCCTCAGGCCGGTCCGGTGTCCGCGTTCAGGTGTTGCGTGAACAGCTCGCGCAACGCATCGTGAATTTTCAGATTGCCGGCAAGCACATTGCCGCTGTCCATATGTGAGCCGCTGCCGGTCAGGTTGCTGACCACGCCGCCGGCTTCCTGGATCATCAGCGTGCCGGCGGCCACGTCCCAGATCTCGAGGCCGAATTCGAAAAAACCATCCAGCCGGCCGGCCGCCAGGTAGCACAGGTCGAGTGCAGCCGAGCCCGGGCGGCGCACGCCTGCCGTGTTTTCCATGACACTGCCAAGCATGCCCAGATAGGTTTTCATCCAGCGCGTATTGCTGCGATAGGGGAAGCCGGTGCCGATCAGGGTGCCTTCGAGTTCCCGGCGTTCGCTGACCCGGATGCGCTTGCCGTCGAGCTGGGCGCCCCGGCCACGCATGGTGGTAAAGAGCTCCTGGCGGCAGGGATCGTAAACGACGCCGACCTCCAGAACATCGCGCTTGCGCAGGGCGATCGAGACGGAAAAGGTGGGAAAACCGTGCAGGAAGTTGGTGGTGCCGTCGAGCGGGTCGATGATCCAGACGAACTCGCTGCTGCCGTGTCGCCCGGACTCTTCAGCGAGGATGGCGTGGTCCGGATAACGCTTGTGGATGCTCTCGATGATGGCCTGTTCGGCCGCCTGGTCGACCTGCGTGACATATTCATTGCGGGCCTTGGCCTTGATCTCCAGCTGATCGAGGCGTGACAGCGAGCGGATAGCGATATCGCCGGCGCGCCGTGCCGCCTGGATTGCCGTATTCAGCATTGCCTGCATGGATATGTCTGCCTGTCGCGCGGGGCGGCCATTGTACGCATCAACGCTTGCGCTGCCAGCTTACAATGCCGGCCTATGTCCAGTTCAGCCGACATCCGTTTCGTGCTCTTCGAGCCCACCCACCCCGGCAACATCGGTTCGGTAGCCCGGGCGATCAAGACCATGGGCTTTCAGCAGCTGTACCTGGTCAATCCACCAGCGGAGCATATCTGCACTGATTCCCGCGCGATGGCCTCCGGCGCCCAGGACGTACTGCATGGCGCGAAGGTCGTCACCAGCCTGCCGGAAGCGCTGGAGGGCTGTGGCCTGGTGCTTGGCGCCAGCGCCCGCCACCGGCGAATCGGTTGCCCCGAGATGGATCCGCGTGAGTGTGCGCGGCAGGCCATGGAGCACGCGCCCGGCAAGCCGGTGGCCCTGGTTTTCGGCCCGGAGCGGTCGGGGCTCGCCAACGAAGAGCTCGATCTCTGCAGCGCAATCGTCTACATACCGGCCAATCCGGACTACAGTTCGCTGAACCTTTCCCAGGCGGTACAGATCATCGCCTATGAGCTGCGGCAGCAGCAGATCCTCGAACGCGAGCTCCCGCCGCGTGAATCGCCGCTGGCTGGTCCGGCCGCCATGGAACTCTTCTACGAACACTTCGAGCGCGTGCTGCTGGCCAGTGGTTTTCTGAATCCGCAGAATCCGCGCCATCTGATGCGTCGCATTCGCCGTCTGTTCAACCGCGCGCAGGTGGACGAGAACGAGCTGAACATCCTGCGCGGCATTCTCAGTGCCGTGGCGCCGGGATCGGGGCCCCGGCCGAAGCCCTGAGCATGCAGCTGCCGGTCTACCTCGATTACGCGGCCAGCACACCGGTCGATCCGGCCGTCGCCGAGCTGATGGCGGATTGCCTGCGCAGGCCGGCGCTTGCAGCGAATCCCGCTGCACTCGGTCACGCTGCCGGGCGCGCAGCGCAGGCGCTGGTCGAGGCTGCACGTGCGCAGGTCGCTGCGCTGATCAATGCGCAGCCCGACGAAATCATCTTCACCTCAGGCGCGACCGAGGCCGACAATCTGGCCGTGATTGGTGCAGCGCGGTTTTGTCAGTCGCGCGGCCGGCATCTCGTGACCTCACTGACCGAACACAAGGCCGTCATTGAGAGCTGCCGGCATCTCGCCACGCAGGGCTGGCGCATCACCTGGCTCAAGCCGGATGCAGATGGTCTGATCGCGCCGGCGGCTATCGAAGCAGCGCTGGAGCCGGATACGGTTCTGGTCTCGCTGATGCACGTCAACAACGAGACGGGCGTGGTGCTGGACATCGCGGCGATCGCGGCGATTTGCCGGCGTCACGATGTGCTGCTGCACGTGGATGCGGCACAGAGCGCGGGTCGCGAAAGGATCGATGTGCGCGCCGGGCAGATCGATCTGCTCTCGCTCTCGGCGCACAAGATCTATGGCCCCAAAGGTGTCGGCGCGCTGTTTATCGATCGGGAACGTGTACGGCGTGTGTCGCCGCTGCTCTTTGGCGGCGGTCAGGAGCGCGGTTTGCGTCCCGGTACGATTGCGACGCACCAGGTGGCGGGGATGGGAGAAGCCTTTCGTCTCGCGGCACAGCGCCTGCCCGATGAAGCACAGCATGCGACAGCGCTGCGTGACCAGCTCTGGTCGGGCCTGCAGCAGGTGCCGGGCATCCTGCTGAACGGCCATGCCGAGCGGCGGAGCGCACACATACTGAACGTGAGCATCGCCGGCGTCGAAGGCGAGAGCCTGTTCTACGGCCTTGCCGATCTCTGTGTCGCCAGCGGTTCGGCCTGTACCAGCCTGAGCAATGAAGCCTCCTATGTGTTGCGCGCACTTGGCCGTCCGGCCGCGCTTGCCCAGAGTTCCATCCGCTTCTCTCTCGGCAGGCAGAGCACCGCGGCTGAAGTCGATTTCGCCGTCGAATGCGTGCTGCGTGCAGTGCGGCATCTGCGCAGTTTCAGCCCCGTCAAGGTGCCGGGAGCCTGAGGCATGGACTATTCCAGCGAAGTCGCCCGGCATTTCACCGCGCCCCGGCAGGCGGGGACGCTCCCACCCGGCCCGGGCACGCCGGTGTGCGGCGAAGGGGGCTCTGTGGAGCAGGGCGCCTGGGTTGTTTTTCAGGCGCGGATCGACGCAGGGCGTGTGGTGGCGCTGGCCTGGCAGGCATATGGCTGCCCGCATGTGATCGCCGCCTGCAGCCTGGCTGCCGAAATGCTGACCGGCTGCGCAGCTGCGGAACTGGGGACTTTCGAGCCCCTGTGCCTGCGCGCGCCGCTCGATGTGCCGGCGCTGAAGAGCGGGCGGCTGCTGATCATTCAAGATGCCTTGCGTAAGTGCTTGGCAGCTTGGGACAATGGCGGCCAGCGTAGTCCCTTGAACAAGAGGTATTGATGGTGGCGGTCGTACTGACTGAGAACGCCCTGAAAAGGGCGCGCGCGTTTGTTGGCAGCCCCGATTCCGCAGCAGCCGGAGTCGGGCTGCGCATTGGTATCCGCCGTACCGGCTGCTCGGGTATGGCCTATGTGGTCAGCGTTGCCGAATCGGTGACGCCTGAGGATGTGGTCTTCGATCAGGCCGGCGTAAAGGTCGTCATCGATCGCACGGCCCTCGCCGTGATCGATGGTACCGAAGTTGATTTCGTCCGTGAGGGTCTGAACGAGGCATTCCGCTTCCGCAATCCCAAGGCCAAAGGCGAGTGTGGCTGCGGCGAAAGTTTTTCTGTCTGAACAATCCTGAAACCTGCGAGTACTGGAGCATCCATGACGATTGAACGAACGCTTTCCATCATCAAGCCTGATGGCGTACAGAAGAACCTGATCGGCGAAGTCTATCGTCGTTTCGAAAAGGCCGGCCTGAAGGTCATCGCCGCGCGCATGCTGCATCTGACTACGGCGCAGGCTGAGGCGTTCTATGCAGTGCATCGCGAACGGCCTTTCTACCGTGACCTCGTCAACTACATGACGACCGGCCCGGTCATCGCGCAGGTCCTCGAAGGTGAGAAAGCCGTTGAGGCCCATCGGCGCATCATGGGAGCGACGGATCCAAAGAAGGCTGACGCGGGCACGATTCGCAAGGACTTTGCTGCCAGCATCGAAGAGAACGTCGTGCACGGTTCCGATGCGGCGGAAACCGCCCGGCAGGAGATCAGTTTCTTCTTCGCCGAGGCCGACATCTGCCCGCGGACCCGGTAAGCGCTGGTGAACGAAGTTGTTCAGCTTGTTGCTTCGGGGCAGGCCCTCCTGGGTCTGCCGCGGGCCGAGCTTGAGCAGGTCTTCGCAGGCTACGGCGAGAAGCCGTTCCGCGCCCGGCAACTGATGCGCTGGATGTATGGCCGCGGGGTGCTCGACCCGGCGGCCATGACCGACATGTCGGTGGCATTGCGCGAGCGGCTCACGCTGATGGCGGACTTCCATCTGCCCGTGATCGATGCGTGTCAGGAATCTGCCGACGGCACCGTGAAGTGGCGGCTCCGGGTCGGTGCGGGCCAGCTCATCGAGACGGTGTTCATCCCGGAGGAGGGTCGCGGTACGCTGTGTGTCTCCTCGCAGGTCGGTTGTGCGCTCGACTGCTCTTTCTGTGCCACCGGCCGCCAGGGCTTTAACCGCAATCTGACCGCCGCAGAGATTATTGCGCAGGTGGTCATCGCGACGCGCGAGCTCGGTCTGGTTGCGGGCCGTTCACGGATTACCAATATCGTCTTCATGGGGATGGGTGAGCCGCTGGCCAATTTCCGGCCCGTGGTGCAGGCCTGTTCGGTGCTCATCGATGATCTCGGCTTCCAGCTGTCGCGCCGGCGGGTGACGGTGAGCACCTCGGGCCTGGTGCCGCAGATCCGCAAGCTGGCGCAGGAGAGCAATGTTGCGCTGGCAGTCTCCCTGCACGCGCCCGACGACGAGCTGCGCAATCAGCTGGTGCCGATCAACCGGCGGCATCCGATTGCCGAACTGCTCGAAGCCTGCTGGGACTACGCCGAAACGACCAATGCGGTCGGCATCACTTTCGAATATGTGATGCTCGCTGGCGTCAACGATGCCGAGAGTCATGCGCGCGGGTTGGTGAAGCTGCTGGCCAACCGGCCGGCCAAGCTGAACCTGATTCCCTTCAACCCGTTTCCCGGCAGCGACTACCGTCGTTCTTCAGGCGCGGCGCTCGACCGCTTTCGCGCGATCCTGATCGACGCCGGCATCATGACGATAACCCGGCGCACGCGGGGTGATGATATCGCGGCGGCCTGCGGGCAACTCGCCGGCCAGGTCAACAACCGGGTGAGGGTGCCGCTGGGCACCAGGCTGCATGAGGTCACATGGCACAACTGACAGTCATCATCACGCTGCTTGCCCTGGCCCTGGCCGGGTGTGTAACCACGACCACGGGATCGCAACCTGCGCCGAGTTCGCCGGACGAGGCTGCCGGATACAACATGCAGCTTGGAATCAGCTATCTGCGCCAGAACAAATTGCAGCTGGCGCGTAGCAAGCTGGAAAATGCCATCAGGCTGGATCCGGGTCTGGCCACCGCGCATGTCGCACTCGGTGTGGTTTTCGAACGGCTCGAAGACCCGGCCGGCGCTGAGCGTCACTACAGGCGTGCCGTCGACCTCAATCCCGACAGTCCTGACACCCTCAACGCACTGGCGGTATTTACCTGCCAGCGCAAGGGTGAGCCGAAGGAAGCGTTGCGGCTGTTCGACAGGGCGCTCGCGATACCGCTCTCGGTCAGTACGGCCAACCGTGCGATGCTTGCTACCAATGCCGGTACCTGCGCCAAGAGCATCGACCTGAACCGTGCGGAGGGCTATCTGCGCGGCGCGCTGAATGAGAACCCGGATTACAACGACGCGCTGCTCCAGCTGGCTGAAGTGACGCTGGAAGCCGGGCGAGCACTTCAGGCCAGGGCATTCATCGAGCGCTATCTGGCGGCCGGCCAGTCGTCATCGGCCGCACTCTGGCTTGCGGTGCGTATCGAGCGTGCGCTTGACGACAGTGATGCTGCTGACAAGTATGCAGATACCCTGCTCAAGCAGTTCCCGTCCTCGGACGAAGCCCGCCGACTGAGCGAGTCGAAATCTTGAGCGAAGTGCAGGCCTCTGCGGTGGAATCATCCGCTTCCACAGATACCCGGACCGATGCCGCGCTTTCACTGGGCGCGCGCCTGCGGTCGGCGCGCAAGGCCCGCGCGCTGAGTCTCGAACAGGCGGGGCAACTGCTGCATCTCGAGGAGTCGATGCTCAGGGCTATCGAAGAAGATCGTTTTGAAGCGCTGGGCGCACCGGTATTCGTGCGTGGTTATCTCAAGGCTTATGCGGGGTTGCTCGGCCTGTCGGAGCAATCGGTACTCGATGCCTACCAGCAGGCTGATCCGGCCTCGGTGCTGCCGCCGAAAATCGTGCGCGACCGTGATGAGCTGCCACCTGTGGGGCCGCGTCTGCCGGTCGCACTGACGATTGCCGGTGTCGGCGTGCTGGTTTTCGTGCTGCTGTTTTTCGTGTTCCGGTCGGGCGGGGAGAGCCGCGCGCCCATGCCGCAATCCGAAACGCCGGATGAAGTCTCCATGCGGCCGGTAGAGGCGCCGCCCGCAGAGATCCCCGAAGCGCCACCGGCACCAGAGGCACCGCCGGCTGCGGCCGGCAAACTGGTGCTCGAGTTTGCAGAGGCGTCCTGGGTGGATATCAGCGACAGTTCGGGTCGCCTGCTGTCAGGTGAGCAACCCGCCGGCAGCCGCCAGGTGCTGAGTGGCGAGCCGCCCTACACCGTGGCCCTCGGTAACGCGCCCGGGGTGCGCCTGAGCATCGACGGCCAGCCCTGGCCGGTGCCTGAAGGTGCGCGCCCTCCAGGCGGCAATGTGGCCCGTTTCCGTATCGAATCGCCGCCCCGGTAGAGCGCAGATATGCAGGAACAGATACAGGCGATTCGTGGCATGGGTGATGTGCTGCCGCCGGATTCCGCGCTCTGGCAGCATGTCGAAGCGACGATCCGCAGCGTGCTGCTCGATTACGGCTACCAGGAAATCCGCGTGCCGATCGTCGAGCGTACGGATCTTTTCAAACGCTCGATCGGTGAAGTGACGGACATCGTCGAAAAGGAGATGTACAGCTTCGACGATCGCAACGGCATGTCGATCACGCTGCGTCCCGAGGCGACCGCGGGCATCGTGCGGGCCTGCATGGAGCATGGCCTGTTGCGCAATCAGCGGCAGAAGTTCTGGTCGACTGGCCCGATGTTCCGCTACGAGAAGCCGCAAAAGGGCCGTTACCGGCAGTTTCACCAGTTCGATGTCGAGGCACTCGGTTTCTCCGGGCCGGATATCGATGCTGAACTCATCATCATGCTGGCGCGCATCTGGCGCCTGCTGCGCATCGAGCATGTCAGCCTGCAGATCAATACGCTGGGCACGACTGAATCCCGCGTTCAGTACCGTACCGACTTGACGGCTTATTTCCGTACGCACTTTGCGCAGCTCGACGAGGATAGTCGCCGGCGCCTGGAGCGCAACCCGCTGCGCATCCTCGACAGCAAGAACCCGGCGCTGCAGGCACTGATTGCCGACGCGCCCCGGCTTACTGGCTACCTGGACGGGGAATCAGAGGCCCATTTCAATGGCCTGCGGACGCTGCTCGACGATGCCGGTGTACCTTATGTCGTGAATCCACGCTTGGTGCGCGGGCTCGACTATTACGGGCGCACCGTCTTCGAGTGGGTGACCGACCGCCTCGGTACGCAGGGCGCAGTCTGCGCCGGCGGCAGGTATGATGGGCTGGTTGAATACCTGGGCGGCGAGCCGACCCCGGCAATCGGTTTTGCCATCGGGCTGGAGCGGCTGGTGGAGCTTTATGCGCTGGCCGGCCTTGGTGCGCCGCCGCGGGTGCCGGATGTCTATGTGGTCGCGGTCGGGGAGGCTGCTACCCGTTCCGCGTTCCGCGTCGCCGAGAGCCTGCGCGATGGTGCCGCGCCGTTGCGCGTCGAGACCAATTGCGGTGGTGGCGGCTTCAAGTCGCAGATGAAACGTGCCGACCGCAGCGGTGCGACCGTTGCCGTATTGCTGGGTGAAGACGAAGTCGCCAGTGGTACGGCGGTCGTCAAACCCTTGCGGACTGAAGTAGAGCAGACCACAGTACCTATAGCCGGGTTGGCCGATGCGATCGCCACGCACTTGCGATCGCGGCCCTGATGACTTGATGCAGTGACAGGAACGCGCCGTGGAAGATGATTTTCTGACAGACGACCAACAAGCCGACCAGGTCAAGAGTTGGCTGCGGCAGAACGGACCGTTCCTCGTCGCCGGTGTGGTGCTGGGGCTCGGCGGACTGTTCGGCTGGAACCAGTGGCAGCATTATCAGACGCAGCGTGCCGAGGCCGCTTCGGCGCTTTACGACCAGCTGCTGCAATCGGTGAACGGGCAGCAGGTCGATACAGCAAGCCAGCAGCTGCAGCAGCTTGAGGCCGATTTCTCATCGTCTGCATATGTGGATCAGGCCCGGCTGGCGATGGCCGGTCTCTACGTGTCGCGGAGCAAGCAGGAAGAAGCGATAGCCCAGTTGCAGCGGGTTGCTGACAAGAGCGCTTCGGACGAGATGCGCAATATCGCCCGTCTGCGACTCGCACGTTTGCTGAGTGCAAACGACAGGCATGACGAGGCACTGAAGGCACTGGACATACCTGGTAGTGCCGCCTTCGCGCCCCTGTTCCACGATGTGCGCGGCGATGTGTATTACGCGATGGGCAAGCAGGCGGAAGCGCGCAGCGAATATGAGCAGGCGCTGAATGGTGAATTGGCGGCTGCGGTGCTTGATCTCGGCTATGTCACCGCGAAGCTCGACCAACTCGGCGGTACAGCCGCCGACCTGACGGCGGCGGCCGGTACACCGGCTGCTGCTCCGGCTCTGGCTGACGGCCAGCCTGCGAAGTGATGCCTCTCAACACCCGAACTGTCGGCGACTGCCTGCGCCTCTTCATGCTCGGTGCGCTGCTGACCGCAGGTGCCATCTCGACCACCAGCTGCGGCCTGTTTGGCGGCAAGGACGACAAGCCGGATGAGCCCGTCGAACTCCCCGACTTCAAATCGACGATCAAGATAAAGAAGGTCTGGTCGGCCGGCCTTGGCGGCGGAACCGAATCCCTGCGCCTGGCGCTTGGGCCGGCGTCGGATGGTTCGCGGATTTTCGCCGCTGCCAACGACGGGCGAGTCAGTGCTTTCGATGCGGCCAAAGGCAAGCGGCTCTGGCTGAGCAAGACGGAGTTGCCGCTCTCGGGCGGGCCGGCCACTGACGGAAAAATCGTCGTGCTGGGTTCGAGCAACGGCGATGTCATCGCGCTCGGTGCCGATGATGGCAATGAAATCTGGCGCAAATCGCTGTCGAGCGAAGTGCTCGCAGCGCCAGCCATCGCACCGGGACTCGTGCTGGTGCGTACCGTGGATGGCAAGCTCACGGCACTCGATACCGCCGACGGTACACAACGCTGGTTTGTCCAGCAGAACATGCCGCGCCTCACGGTGCGTGGCACCGGCGCACCGGTGGTGGTCAGGAATATGGTGGTCTGCGGTTTCGACAACGGCAAGCTCGCCGCTTACGATTTGTCGGACGGTACGCCGTCCTGGGATACGCTGCTCGATCCGCCGTCGGGCCGCAACGAGATTGAACGGCTGGCGGACATCAATGCGACGGTGCGTTCGGTCGGCGATGACCTCTATGTCGTTGACTATCGCGGCCAGACCACTGCTGTTGCACTGGAGTCGGGACAGCCCCTGTGGGCCCAGGACGTTGCCGGCTATGGCGGGCTCGCTGCGGATCTCGAGAATGTCTACATATCCGGCAACCACAGCGAGTTGCAGGCGCTGGTGCGCCAGACCGGCAGTGAACTCTGGAAGCAAGAGTTGCTGAAGAACCGCGATATCACCGGCCCCACGGCGTATCAGAACTCGGTGGTGGTCGGCGACTTTGAGGGTTATGTGCACTTCTTTGATACCGCGACCGGCAAGCCACAGGACCGTGTGCGGATCGACAGGACCCGCGTAACTTCGCCGCCACTGGTCGTCAACGACGTGCTGTACGTCCAGTCAGACGGCGGCGATCTCGCGGCCTTTCGCCAGGTTGTGAAGAAATAGCGCACAGGGACACTTGAGGTGCTGCCTGTATTTGCGCTGGTCGGCCGCCCGAATGTCGGCAAGTCTACGCTGTTCAATACGCTGACCGGCACGCGCGATGCGCTGGTCGCCGATCTGCCCGGTCTGACCCGTGACCGCCTGTATGGCTATACCACCGTCGAGGGCCGCACGGCGATCGTCATCGATACCGGCGGACTGGCCAACACCAGTGATCCTTTCGGCCAGCAGGTCGAGCGGCAGGTTGCCTATGCTGTCGGCGAAGCCGATGTGATCGTGTTTCTCGTCGAGGCGGCAACCGGGCCTTTGCCGGACGATCACCAGATTGTTGCCCGGCTGCGCAAGACCGGCAAGCCGGTGATTCTCGCTATCAACAAGGCCGAGGGCCGCGCGCCGCTGGAACTGGCGGCTGCATTCTATGAACTGGGCCTCGGCGATCCGGTGGCCATCTCGGCACAGCAGGGCGACCGGCTCGCGCTGCTGGGCGAGCGCATTCTCGCCGCGCTGTCGGTGCGGGAAGATACGGAACCGCAGGCCGACACCGCAGCGCTCCCGGGTACGCGCATCGCGGTGATTGGTCGGCCGAATGTCGGCAAGTCCACGCTCATCAATCGCCTGCTCGGTGAAGACCGGCTGCTGACCTCCGATCAGGCCGGTACTACCCGCGACAGCATCCGCGTTCCTTTCACGCATGATGGCCATGCGATGGTCCTGGTGGATACCGCCGGTATACGCCGCAAGGCGCGTGTGGACGAACTCATCGAGCGCTTCAGTATCGTCAAATCACTGCAGGCGCTGGAAGAAGCCGATGCGGTGCTGGTGCTGATCGATGCGCGCGACAGTCTGACCGAGCAGGATGTGTCGCTGATCGGTCTCGTGCTGGAGCGGGGGCGGGCGCTGGCCATCGGTGTCAACAAATGGGACCACTTGCCGCCCGATCAGCGCGAGCGCGTGCGTGAGGATCTGGACCGGCGTTTGCCCTTTCTGGATTTCGCCGATATTCACTTTATCTCGGCATTGCATGGTACGGCCGTCTTCGATCTGCTCGAAAGCGGTCGCCGTGCGGCGCTTGCCGCAGTCCGTGAACTGCCGACGCCTGATCTGAACCGCGCGCTGAAGGATGCCGTGCAGGCCTATCCGACGCCGATCGCCAGCCGCAGCCGTATCAAGCTCACTTATGCCCATCAGGGCGGGCGCCGGCCGCCGCTCATCGTCATTCACGGCAACCAGACTTCGGCGCTGCCGGAGAACTACCGGCGTTACCTGATGGGATATTTCCGCAAGGTATTTCGTCTGCGCGGGACGCCGATTCGCATCGAATTGCGCGCCGGCAAGAATCCCTTTGCAGGCAAGCGAAACCGCCTCACACCGCGCCAGGTCAAGCATCGCGCCCGGCTGCGCTACCGGTAGCGGGCCATATCCATATAACCAAACGGTCGGGTCAGGGCGGTATTTCGCCACGCATAATCACCGCCTTCCACCGCGCGACGGACCGCAAGGCAGTGACCACGGCACGCAAACTATTCCAGGTTCCCGGCAGCTTCGAGATGCACCGCGGTGGCGTGCTCGAACGGCCTGTTATCGCCTATGAGACCTGGGGGCAGCTCAATGCCGAGCGGGACAACGCCGTACTGATCTTTACCGGCATGTCGCCATCAGCCCATGCCTGCTCATCACCGGACGATCCCTCGCCGGGCTGGTGGGAAGAAATTGTCGGCCCTTCGCGGCCGATCGATACGCGGCGTTACTTCGTCATCTGCATCAATTCGCTGGGCAGCTGTTTCGGCTCTACCGGACCGGCTTCCATCGACCCGCTGACCGGGCAGTCATACCGGCTGAACTTCCCTGTGCTGACGCTTGAGGATGTTGCCAACGCCGGCATGCTGGTGGTGAAAAACTTTGGTGTCAGCCGGCTGCATACAGTCGTCGGTCCGTCGATGGGTGGCATGACGACGCTGGCTTTCGCCATCGCGCATCCCGGCATGACGCGCAATCTCGTGCTGATCTCTACCGGTGCCCGCGCGCTGCCATTCTCGATTGCAATGCGTTCCCTCCAGCGCGAGATGATCCGTCTCGATCCGGCCTGGGATCATGGCAACTATGTTAGTGGTGCCGGGCCGATCACCGGCATGCGCATGGCGCGCAAGCTCGGCATGGTCAGCTATCGGTCGGCCAGGGAATGGGATCAGCGTTTTGGCCGGGAACGCATAGGCGAGGAGCGCCAGACCGGGAACGCCTTTGCGTTCGATTTCGAGGTCGAAAGCTATCTCGAAGCCCATGCGCAGAAGTTCACCGGCCAGTTCGATGCCAACAGCTATCTTTACCTGTCGCGTGCGAGCGACCTGTTCGACGTCGCCGAACACGGTGGTTCAGTGACCTGCGGCCTCAGCAAGGTGTGTGCCGAGCGCGTGCTGGTGGTAGGTGTGGACACCGACATCCTGTTCCCGATCGCGCAGCAGCGCGAACTGGCTACCGGTCTGGATGCGCTCAACCGCGAAGTTCACTTCGTCGAGTTGCCGTCGATCCAGGGGCACGACTCCTTCCTCGTCGACATGGATCGCTTCCGGCCCGTGCTTGAAGTTTTCTTTGCGCGGTAGCAAAACCGGCGGTGGTACGCTGAATTCCGGAACGTCGGCGCAGTTTCGCGACTTGCCTGTGCGACGCCGCGAGTCGGTCAGTTCGGTTACTATCGGATGGAAAATGAAGCTCACCCTGAAAACCATTTCCGCTCGCGGGAGAATCGCGTGATCCGTGCGATTCTCTACCGGCCAGGCACCCGGGACAGCCTGTCGGGCGGCGAGGAGCTGTTTTTGCAATGGCGCGAACAGCCTGACGCCATCCTGTGGGCCGACTTCTTCGACAATGATCCCGATGCCGAGTGCCGCACGCTCGTCGATAGCTTCGGGTTGCACCCGCTCGCCATCCAGGATGCGCAGCGCCGCCGGCACCAGCCCAAGCTCGAGGCCTTCGGCGATCACCTGTTGATCCTCCTTAAGGGACTCGGCCCGGAC